>PMJO01000067.1 GCA_003158455.1 Myxococcales bacterium
GCCGTGCACTCGGGATAGGAGTGATCGACCATGATGTCGCCGAACACATGCGCCGGGTTGAGCAGCTCCAGCCAGCGCCCGCCCCGCTGTCTTTCATAGGTGGCCCAGCCGCCGTCGCGATTCTGCCAGCCAAGCAGCAGCTTGACCGCGTCGAGGATGCGATCCTCGGGCAGCGCAGGCAGCCCCGCATCCTGCAGCAGCAGCGCAGCGGTCAGACCTTCGGCGGTGCAGTCGGTGATCGGCCAACCATGTGCGCGATCGGAAAAGGGCCACCCGCCGCGGCACGGATGCCGATAGTACCGCTGGTAGCCCGGCAGATTTTCGAGGACCTGGTTGTTGACCACGAACCCGTGCGCCCGTTGCAAAGTCGCCCGATGCGCCTCCCACATAGGCGTGTCCAAGATCGCCTGTGCCGCAAACGCCGTGTCCCACAACGCAGTCGAATTGTAGCCGTTCATCTTGGTTCCGTCGTGCCCGTCGCACAAATAGCCCGCAAGCGTTGCGAAGCTGCGCGCTGTCGCGTCACTTTGCGGTGCTTGAAAGAAGTGCACGAGGGTGTTGAGCACGGCATTGACTGGCCCGATGCGGATGAACTGGGTGGCGCGGTCCTCGAACTCGATGTGATCGAGAAGCCGCGCAAGCGCGCGCCTGCGCAACCCGCGCGGGTGCACCCGTTCGTACCGGCCGAGGACGAAGTTGACGGTCTTGAGCGCGGCGGATGTCGGCGCATAGACATCACCAGGGGCAATGGTATCGCGGTGCTCGGCGAAGCGAATGCTGTCGTAGGGACGATCGTAGAGTTCGCGCCGGAGAGCGTGGGTGAGCTTGTCGGCGGGCATGCGTGCTCTCTGACCGTACAGATACGCCATGGGCAGATAGACTTGCCGACAGTGGCACCATAGGCGGCTGGGATGAAACGGCAGGCTCGCGGGCAAGAGCCACAGTTCCGGCAGGACCGGCTGCAGTCCATCGTATTCGTAGAGATTGAGCAGTGCGAGGGTGAACTTGCCCCAACTGGCGCACGCGAGCGCGGTGCCGTTGGCGTGGATGAACGCGCGGGCGCGCGCGACGCGCTCGTCGTCGGCGGGAAGCCCGAGGAGGCGGAACGCCACGTAGCACAGAACGGTTGTGAACAGGCAGCCGGAGCTTTCCGCGTGAAGACCGAAGCTGCCGTTGCGGTCTTGGGTCGCGGTAAGATAGTCAATCATACGCGCGCGGGTCTTGGGCTCGACGCTTCTTCCGCCGACATGGCAAGCCGCCACATACATCGGGAGAAGGAACATCGGCCCACCGTAGTCGCCCCGCCACGCACCGTCGGCCTCTTGTAGCGAGGCGAGGTAGTCGAGACCGTGCGCGATGGCGCGCTCGCAGCGGGCGCGATCCAGACCGCTGCTTGTCGGCGTCGCGGTCGCCGTGCCCCTCGCTTTCACGCTGGGTTCCGCCCGTCGCGCCACCGTTGCCGCACCATCTGCGAAAGCGTGCGTGTGTACGGCTCCCAGAAGGCGCCTCCCTCGACATCGCCCAGCAAGTCCTCGTACATTGGCTCCAGTTTGGCACGCCAATTGGGATCGATGGTGACTGCGCGCGCCGCCCACTCGTGGCAGTAACGACAGCTCTCGCAATCAGTCGACTGGCAGTTCTTGGTGGTGAATCGCTCCATGAAACCGTCGAGCGCGCGATTGTCTATCATGACCGGATTCTCGCCCTCGCGGGGATAGAGCATGCTGGCCGCGTGTCCAAAATCGATGACCTTGCGGAAGCGCAGCAAGTTGATGGTGCGTGGCTTGATGAAGTACTTGAGCATGCGCCTGAATGAATAGGCATCCTTGCCCACGGCACCGAGTTTTTCCTTTGGGTAGGCGTAGTTCTGCACGAGATCGAGCAGATTCCCGTCGTAGCGCCGTTCCGAGTAGGCCTTGACCCGCTCAAGCAGAATCTGCGTCGGGGTGTTGCGCTCGACGATCTTGAAGGTTTGGTACCCGAGCTTCTCGTAGTAGTGCAAATCTTCGGGACGAATCCAGTTGGCGCGCAGGTAGTTGACCGGCTCGCGCAAGCGAATCTGGTTGCACAAGATCGAGCAGTAGTCGAGCGGGAACCCGCGACTCTTCGCCTGTGACGCCGCCGAGAGAGCCACGGCGTGGTTGCCGGCGATGGCGCAATCCTGGCGGCACCAATTGTTGACGATGAGCTGCAGGTCAACCCCTTGCGCAGCTTCCTTCATCCCAATCAGGGTCTGGAACTCGCGATGCACGCCGACCTCGGAAACCACGATCACGTCGGCGCCGTTGTCGACCCAGAAACGCACCTTGCGCGGCGTATCGGTGAAGCGGTGCGAGCTGACGCGCACACTGATACGCGGATGGCGTCGCTTAGTCAGGCGCAGGAAATAGACGTTGGCCACCGTGATCGAATCGATCCCGGTGCCGTCCAACCAGTCGAGCATTGATTCCATCTTGCGCTGCCCGACCCGGGTGAACTCGGTGTTGCCCATAGCCGACGCGTTAAGCAGATAGTTGAACTGGATACCGTTTTCGTGTGCCTGCTTCACTGTCCGTTCAAGCACGCGGCGATTTACCTGGGGCAAGTAGAAGGCCGGGCGCCCGCCACCGAAGTAGTCGGTGGTGAGCTTCCCGTAGACTTCGTACACCGGATAACCGGCAAGGCCCCGCAAGAGGGCCTCATCGAAGTTGCAGGCGACGGAGAGCTTCATGGTGCGGCACCTTTCGTCTCGTGGCAGGAGCAGGCGACGATCTGCAAACCATGAACCACTTCTTGTGGTTGCGCACCCCCTTAGGACTTTCTGGTAGTTGAAACCCAGCGTGATCACGTCGCGCCTCCGCCCATGCGTGCGAAAGCACTCACGTGTGCGAGATCGCACGCTGGCTGCCCGTTCGCGTGCGATTCCGGTTGGGCCCAAAGTGCCCAGTCGAGTATGATACGCATCGCCGTGGTCGGGTCCACGAACCTCAAGCAGTTTCTGGAAGCCGCCTTGCGCGGCGCTGCCAAGATTGTGGGCTGCAATTCCACCAACCTGATTCTCTTCAACGAGAAGATGCGGGAGATTCGCGTCCACTTGGGCATCACGGCCGATGCCTTGCCGATCATCGCCGAGATCGAGAAGATGCTGGGCGCGCAGTTTCCGCGGTTTTCCTGGCCTATGAAGAGCGCCGAGGGAAGTCTGATCGCTCGCTCCTGGCGCGAAGCCCAGTTCTGCGAAACCACCTCGCTCAAGGAGTTGGTGGGAGCGGCCCTGCCCCCGTTCATACTCGCGGCCACCACGCGTCTGGTGGGCGAGCGTAGCTATGCGTGCGTCCCCGCACTGGGCAGCACGCGAAACTACGGCGTCCTGCTTTTCGAGAAGGAGGGGCTTCAGCCGTTCAACCGCCAGCAACGCGAGGTGCTCTTGCGTTATGCCCGACGCATCGGTGAGATCCTCGAAAACGACCTCATGGGCCAAAGCCAGACCCTCTTCGATCACCTCCCCGACGAGGAACCCGACAGCCTCCTCTTCGACGCGCGGGGCGAGTTGCGCGGCCACGGTCCACGCGGCGGTGCGGCCATTGAGCGGGTCTTGCGCGAGGGCGATCTGGTGCGCACCATCGGCACGAACGCCCGCGCCTTTCTCGATCGGCCACAGTCGGAGCGTGAGTGCAGTTTGGATCTCGACGGCGATCTTCGCATCGAGTTGTCGCGCCTCGATTTCGACGGCACGCACGGCGTATTGTGCATGCTTTCCTCGCCACGACAGGCGGCGGTGTCGCTCGAGAATCAGCTCGTGCGCCTGACGCTCGGCGACCCCGCGCCGGCGCTTTTCCTGGATCCAGAGTTTCTGGTTACCTCGTGCAATACCGCCACAGCGCAGCTCCTGGGCTACCAGGCGGCGGATCTCACCGGCAAGCCGATCGGCGCGCTGTTCTCAGTGCCCGACGAGGTCATGGAGATTCTCAGCCATCAGACCCTGGATCCACAGAAAGCATATTCCGAGCGCGCCACCGTGGTACGTCGCCGCGATGGATCACTGATCCACGTGCGGGTCGAAACGCTGCTTCTCGCCGATGACTCTCACCAACTGGTTGGCTTCTTGCTCGTGCTGCGCGAGCCGAGCAAGCGAGATTCCGACCATCTCGTGCAACAGGAACGCCTCGCCACGATGGGGGAGATGGCGGCTCAGCTCGCGCACGAGATTCGCAATCCCCTTGTCGCCATCGGCGCGACGCTTGAGAGTCTGATTCGCGAACCCGAAACCGCGGACAGCCAGCGCGCCATTCTGGCCGCGCTCGCGAAAGAGATCGTGCGCATGGACATGACTCTCAGAGACTACCTGGCCGCCCGACGCGAGATGACCGTAGCTCAGGTGCGCCTGGGGGAGTTGCTGGAGGACGCGCGCCGCTTGCTGGAAGGCGCCCATCGCCTGGCGGGCAAGACCATTCGCTGTCAGGTGGATCCGGAACTGACTATCGAGGCTGACTACGAAGCCATGAAACAGGTGGTGTTCAACCTCCTGCTCAACGCCCTCGAGGCCACCCCGGCCGGGGGCGAGGTCTGCTGCGCCGCCGCGCAGAGCGGCTCCGAACTAGCCATCACCGTGGAAGACCGCGGGCCGGGTTTGCCCGCGAGCGCGGCCGACTGCCTGCGCCCATTCTTCACCACCAAGAAGAACGGAACCGGCCTCGGGCTGGCGGTGTGCCAGAAGATCGCGCGCGCCCACGGCGGTTTCGTCGATCTCAGAAATCGATCGGGTGGTGGATGCCAGGCGACGGTGGTGCTTCCCACCCGCCGCCGTTCGATGGATGGTGCGGCATGAGCCAGCCCTTCCGGGCCTTGGTAGTCGACGACGAGGATCTCTACGCCCAAGCCATCGGGCGCGAGATCGGCCGTCAGGGCATTCCCTGCGATCTCGCGTACAACTGCCGCGAGGCGCTCCGCATGGTTGAAAACCAGCACTATGGTGTGATTCTGCTCGATCATCGCCTCCCGGATGACGACGGCATTCGCATCATCCCGCAGCTCCTCACTCACCAACCTGACGCCGCGCTAGTGATGATGACAGCGTATCAGACCATCCCCAACGCCGTGCGGGCGATTCGTCAGGGTGCCGAGGACTACATCGTCAAGGAGGCCAGCCTCGCCCCGATCCTCGAGCGCGTGCTCGAGTTGCGCCAGCGCGCCCAACTCCGCCAAGCGGCACAGAGCACGGGCGATGTGAAGTGTCAGGGCCTTCTCGGTCGCTCAAGCGCGATGCGCCTGGTTGTCGACCAGCTCAGCAAGATAGCTGCGGCCAGGGACACGACGCTGCTGCTCACCGGGGAAACCGGCGTCGGCAAGGAAGTCGCGTGTCGTTACCTCCATTCCCTGTCGCGCCCGGCGGACTCCCCTTTGGTGGTGGTCGACTGCCTCGCCTTGCCCGAAAATCTTGCGGAGAGTCTCCTCTTCGGACATGAGCGCGGAGCCTTCACCGGCGCACAGGAGTCACACACCGGAGCTTTCGAAGAAGCGCGTGACGGCACCGTCTTCCTCGACGAGATCGGCGATATGGAGCTGGGTCAAGGCAAGCTGCTGCGCGTGCTCGAGAACCGCAGCTTTCGCCGGCTGGGATCGAGTCGCGAAATTCCGCTTAAGGCGCGCGTGGTCGCCGCCACCAACCAGGACTTGTCTGCCCTGGTGCAGGCGGGACGCTTTCGCCACGATCTGTATCAGCGGCTCGCGGTCTTCCCCATCCACATCCCGCCCCTACGCGAACGCGGGGACGACATCCTGCTCTTGGCCGAGCACTTCCGTGTTCTCTACAGCGAGCGCCTCGGCAAACCCACCGAGCCACTTGCCACGGAGGTCAGCCAAGTACTTCTAGGCTACGCCTATCCGGGCAATGTGCGCGAGCTCAAGAACATCATCGAGCGTGCCGTAATCCTGGCGGAATCGCCGCGCATTGAGCTGAGACACTTGCCCCAGCGCGTGCTCGCTCTCGGCCGCAAGGGACCTTTGCCACCCGCCTGGCCGCTGGAAGTCGTGCCCGGCGTCGATTCCCTGGTCGACGTCGAGGAGCGCATGATCCGTCAGGCGATGAACCGCGCCGGCAACGTCCGTACCGAGGCGGCAAAGCTCCTCGGCATCAGTCGCTACCAGCTCCTGCGCCGCATGCAAAAATTCGGCATGCAGGCGGAGTCCGGAAAAAGTCCCGCCAAGAACCCATAGAAAAGAAACCTGGCCAAAGAAACATGACCATGCAGCGCGATCTCGCCAAGCATTCGGCTACCCACGCATCGCTTTCCGAACGAAGCCACGCCCGAGGCAGCTCGGCCGAAGCCGAGCCTGGTGCGATTCCCTGGAGAAAGTTCAGCGGGCGCATCAGCTACTCGTCCTGCAACGAGGACTCCCGCAGTGAGCTCAAGGCACTGCACCTGGGCGCCGGGAAACGCGTGTTTTGCATCACCGCCGGGGGCGGACGTGTCCTCAACCTGCTTCACGATCGACCGCAGGAAATCGTAGCGGTCGACGTGAACCCCACGCAGAACCATCTGCTCGAACTCAAGATCGCGGCCATGCGCGCGCTTGCCTACGAGCCCTACCTGGCCTTTCTGGGGGTGCGGCCCGCACGTGATCGGCTCAAGCTCTACCAGAACCTGCGGCCCGATCTCTCCGACGCTGCGCGAGCTTTCTTTGATGCTAGCCCGCAGATTGTGCAACGCGGGGCGCTCTTTCAGGGCAGCCTCGAACGCTTTCTCGTCCACGTCGCGCGCGTTACCCACATCGTACGGCCGATATGGATCAACCGGCTGTTCAAATTCGACGACATCGCGAAACAGCGCCACTTCCTCGATGGGTGGAACACGCGCGCGTGGCGTTTTGTCGGCGAGACGCTATGCCGCCGCTCCTTCCTGGAGACTTTCTCGCGCGATCCAGGCTTCTGGCGTTTCGTGCCGCCCGAGGTACCGCTGCACAAGCGCATCTTCGATCTCATGCACCGATACCTGTGCAACCACCTTGCGCGCGACAGTCACCTTCTGCAGTTGGTTTTCTTCGCGCGCTACATCTACGAACCCGCGATGCCCATCTATCTTCTGCCCGGCTCGTACGAGCGCATCCGTGAAGCCCTTAAGACAACCCGGATCACGATCGTGACCGCGCCGGCCGCCGCGGCACTTGCCGACATCCCCGACGCCACTTTCGACGGCTACTCGATCGCTGACGTATCCTCGTACTTGAGCGAGACCGATTTCGGTACCCTGATGGACGAGATCATGCGAACCGCGCGCGCCGAGGCGCGGCTTTGCTCACGCGGCATCTTCGTGCACCGGCCGTTGCCCCCCGACCATCTTCATCACGTGCGGCGCGATCACAACCTCGAACGACGGCTGTCCTTCGACGATCTGGCGATGGTGCACGAATTCCTGGTGGGCACGCTGCAGACAAGATCGCACTAGGAGGTTCCCCAATGCAAAGTCGTCAAATTCTCTGCTTTGCCACGGTGGCGATTTCGGTAATCATGGGCCCGGCGCCAGCGCGCGCGGGGCTTGGCCTGGAAGTGGTGCTTCGCCCCGGCTATGGCTCGGCCGGTGACAAGTCGCCGGTGCTGTACCAGCCGACCGGAGACAAGCAGATGCAAGCCAGCTCCATCTGGAAGGGAACCGCCCAGCCGTACGGTGGGGGCTTCGTCCTCGACGGGGCGGTCGGCTATCGACCGTTGTCGTTCATCAGCATCGGCTTGACCGGCGGCTGGCGGACGAGCACGGTGTCGTCATCCGCAGCCCCGGACGTTTCCGGCGTCAACCGTTCCGGGCTGCAGATCGGCCTATATGGCCGCGGCTACCTTCCTCTGGTCGGCAGGTTGACTGACCTCGATCCATGGGTGTCAGTGGGCGCCACCTATGTCTACGACAAGCAAACCTACAACCAGTCCATCCCGCTGCCGAGCGGCACCGTCTCTCTCACCCACCACGGGGTCGGGATCCCCCTGGCCATTGGAATCGACTACCGCATATTGCCCTTCCTGGCCGTCGGGCCGTCATTCCAGTACGAAATCGTGACTGGCGTGGGTGCGTGCATGATCCCGAGTCAGTCCGTTTCGCCTGACGGCCATCAGTGCAGCGATGCCGACAGCAGCATTCGCATGACGGCGGCCAAAGACTACCAGGTCTGGTCGATCGGGTTGGGACTGCGCTTGGCGCTGTAGTCTCTTCTCCTTGCTTCAACATGGCAGCAGAATTCTGCCGCCACGGCTCTTGGACCCGGCCGATTTCGGTGAATTGATGGCGGTCACTGCCTGCTCGCTTCGCAAGGCTCGACCTGGCTGGTAGTCGGGGCCGGGCTCGCCGTCAGGAATTCCGTCGTCGAGCCGCGCGCTGCAAGCTGAATTTCAACGCAATGGGCGTGACCAGCGTCGTGACGATCACCATAACGACGACTGCCGAGAAGGTCCCACGATCGATGATTGGCTCGCCACCCACGGTGAGCCCTACGCCGATATTCGCAAAGATGAGCCCGACCTCGCCGCGCGGGATCATGCCGAGGCCGATTGTCAATCGATCGACACCCCGGCCCCAGACGCCGAGCGAGCAAGCTTGCTTTCCAAGCACCGCCGCGAAAGTCAGCGCCGCCGCCAAGCCGAGAACGCCGGGAGCCGCAAACGAATGGAGATCTGTCCTCAAGCCCATGAGAACAAAGAAGATCGGCGCCAAGAAGCCCGAAATGGGATGGATGAGATCTTCCAGCGGGTGCTCCCCTCGGTCTACGAAGCTGCGGTAGTGAACGTCCTCCAGGATAAGGCCGGCAGCAAAAGCGCCGACGATGGGCGCCAGACCGACGACGTTGGCAAGCCAGGACAGCAGGAAAACCAAGGCCAGGCCGAGGGCCAGAAGCACGCCATGCGCGTGCAACCTGGACGCCAGTTGGAACAACTTCGGCGACAAACGTGCGCCGAGGAATAGAGAGAGCGCGAGAAAGGCGCCTGCCTTGAGGACAATCACGGCCACGCTGGCAGACGAAAACGATGCTCCTTGAGCCGCTGCGCCGATCATTCCGGTGACGACCGCCAAGACCACGAGGCCGATCACATCGTCGAGCACGGCAGCACCGAGGATGATGCGTGCTTCCTGCGTTTGCATGCGGCCCAGATCCTGCAAAACGCGGGCGGTGATGCCCACGCTGGTGGCGCAGAGGGTGGCGCCCAGAAATGCATGCACGTAGACGCTGTGTCCGGGGAGAAGCCAGGCACCGACACACCAGCCGAGCGCGAATGGTGTGACGACCCCCAGGCTTGCCACCAGCAAGGATGGAAGCCCCACCTTCAGCATCTGCCCGACCGTGGACTCCAGTCCAACCTCGAAGAGAAGAACGAGCACCCCGATCCGCGCCAACATATCGATGGACGGATCGGTCAACAGGTAGTCGAGGCCGGAGTACCCGACTAGTGTCAGATTTCCCAGCAGCACTCCGACAACCAGCTCGCCAAGAACCGCCGGCTGGCCCACCCGCACGGCCAGCTCCCCACCCAGCTTGGCGGCGACCAGGATAACGGTCAGAGCCAGAACGACGGAGGCCACCGGATCGCCGTGGCCGACACTTGCCGAGGCGAAGGCTGCGGCTGGCACCAGGGCCAGGACCAGGAAGAGACCTCGGTTCCACCGACGTTTAGACAACGCGCCTCAAGGTTGTTGCGCGGGCGGGCTTCCTGGCGGCGGCGGGGGCTTGGTGCTTTGCACATACTCCTCGATCACCTTGCGGACGTTGGCGTCTTTCGGGATGACCGAGATCTCGATGCGGCGGTTCTGTTGGTAGGCCGCTTCGGACTTTTCCGGGTTGATGGGACGGAACTTGGAGTAGGCGCTGGCGGCAAAGTAGCTGCCGTAGGTGTCGGCGAGGGTCTTGTTGCTCTGGAAGAGGTAGTCGAGTACGGCCGTCGCGCGCTTCGCCGACAGGTCCCAGTTGAAGAAAGCCGAGCCTCGCTCGTCGGTGTGCCCCTGGATGATAATGGTATCGATGCTTTCGCGCACCTCCCCGTCTGCGAGAAGGTTGCCCAGGGCTTTGGCCAGAGAATCCAGGAAGGGCTTCGCCTGTTTCTTGATGGCGTAGGAGTTGTACTCGAACACCAGGCTCTCATTGACCGCGATGTCACCGTTGTTGCCAATGGTTGCAACTTGTCCGCTGCTTGGGCTGGTTTGTCCGAGCTCCATCTCGATCGCGCGTTTCAGCTTTTCGAGCACGGAGACACGCAACACCGCGATACTTTGTAGCTGCGTGCGCAGGTTGCCCAGTTGCCGATTGCTGTCGGCCACTACTACCTGCTGCTCACGCAATCTCCGCTGTGAGACTTCAAGTTCAGCCCTGCCCGCTTGCACTTCCGCCTGCACAGCACGGAGCTGGCGCTCGGAGGCGGCGATTCTTTGCTGAAAGGCTTCCAGGCGCTTTTCGCTGATCAAGTTGCGAACGTAGGCAAGCAAGACCAGCACAAACATGATGAGCGCCATGGTCGACATGACGTCGGTAAACGCGGGCCAAATCTCGCGCGTGCCTTCGTGATCGGTGAGGAGTGGTCGCCGGTATCGCACAGATTTCCCCTAGAGCTTGCGACCGGGAATGGTCGCGCCGAACTGGGCCTTCATCGAATCACGCAGGTCAGCAAAGGTGAGGCTCAGCCGCTGAACGTTATCCTTGAGGTGCGCATTGAACTCGTGGAAGTCTGTCGTCGTGGTCGAAAAGGCCTGCAATGCGGACTCGAAACGCGCGACCGCGCCGTCAAGGCGCGCGACCGAGTTGCCGAAGCCCGCGAGGGTTGTCTCAGGTGCACCGGCCGCGCCGGGCCGCCGCGCGCGCAGGCGGTCGAGGTAGGTTTCGATCTGTATCATCACGGCGGTCCGCCGGTCCGATACGTTGGACAGGACGCCGATCACAGTGAGGACCACGGCGGATAGGATGCCGACCAGGGAATTGGAAAATGCCACCGCCATCCCCGACAACGCACGGGTCAAGCCCTGGCTGACCCCGAGCGCAGCGTCGGTGGCCCCACCGCCTTCCGCCGAGACCAGACTGACGATTCTTCCGATGGATAGCGTGAGCCCGTAGAACGTGCCCAGCAGCCCCAGGATGATGACCAAGCCGGTCGCCGAGCGGACGAAGCGCTCCGCAAACAGCATCGGCCGAAGATCGGACTGGAAGCGGTCCTCGATCACCGCCTGGATGTTCATCTCGCGCGCTGCCGCCTCGGTGGCTTCGGAGACGATGTGGTTGAGGACGGGATGGGAAAACGTTGCCCCCGGATCGCCCGCGCCGCGAAGGTCTTTCTCCAAGGCAGCGTAGCGAGCGCGAAGCCAGAGGTTGGCGATGATGCCGAGCAAAAGCGTGGTGACCGTCGTCGCCAGGATTGCAAGACCCGTGGAATCGATCAGGGACAGCCCCGCGAGCATTGTGCTAGTCATCCCTGCATAATAGCCGGGGTCGCTCGAATATGCTCCAGATCAGAATCTGAGGGCGGTTGCTGCTTCCCGCGCGCTTTCATCCGCAAGCTGGTCCTTTGCCGCAAAGAGCTACGCAATCCCCCTCCGCCTGGCATCCTCCTGTTACTTCCTGCTATTCTTATTGTAGGCTGGCGCCGACGCAGCTTGTGCGCATGACCGCCGCGACCAACAGCTCGCATGCTGCTATGCGCCGAGTTCCCACTTCCTCAAATAGGGTTGTTTACTCGTCGTGAAGACCTATCAAACGATCGCTCTAACTTTCCTTACAACCATAGCAATCCAAGGGTGTGCTCCGGCCAGCGTGGATGGCACGGGCGGGGGCACCGACGGTGTTCCCGGTGGAGGCGGCGGCAGCGAAGGCGGCAATGGCGGCGGACACGGACCGATCATCGGCAATGTGGATGCCGCCGTCGCTCGGGACACCCGCAAGCCGGGTTTGTCGACCGACGCCTTGCCATTCGGGTACGACGATGCCGGCAACGCCCTCTGCCTCTCGATTCTCTCGCTCGGCCAGCCCGCCCACTACGGCGCGCAGGGTGGCAGCGGCGACAACACCGACGCCTTCCAGACCTACATGAATACCTACACGCAAAATGCCAACACTGGCACCACCAGCGCGATGACGATGCTCAAGACCTTCACGCCACTTACGGATCAACTGCTCAGCAAGTACAACGTGATTATCTTGCAAGCGCTTGAAGACAGCGAATACAACGGACTTTGGAACTATCAGCAGACTGACATCGACGCGCTGGAGAAATGGGTCAAGGCGGGCGGCTCGATCATCGCAATGACCGGCTACGGCGGGAATCCGACCGAGGTCACCCCGCTCAATCAGCTCTTGTCCTTCACCGGCATCTCCTATGATCAGAACAGCGACACTTTCAACTCGTGTCCCAACAACATGTGCTATTGCGCCTACAGCTCGGTTGCGTTTAACGGTTGGACCACGAACTACGCCGACTATGATCAGATCACGCGCCACCTGAAGAATGTCGGCGTGTTTCACGGTCGATCGATCAAGTGCACCGACCCAGACTGCCAAACATTCGCCGAGGATCCCACGTATGGAAAGGTCGGCGTGGCAAAGGTGGTTGGCAACGGGCGCGTGCTGGCCTGGGGTGATGAGTGGGTCACCTACACCAGCCAATGGGGCTTGACCGACGGTCAATATGACGACGCCACCGTCTATGCTCAATGCGTTCCATACACCCCGAAGAATTCCTACAGCGTGCCGCAGTTTTGGTACAACGTTTTCTACTGGTCGGTTCCGTCGATGCAGTGGTGCTTCACTATCACCGTGCCGCCGACAGCTCCCCCGGGCCAGCAGATCATCTACTGATTGGACCGGTCAGTCCGGCCGTCCCGATCGGCCCAGCGCACTGCGCCGATGCCTAAAACTGTGGTCCTCCGACCGGGCTCGCGATTCCGCGAACCATCGGGCGAAATCATCCTAGGATGAGGACTCGACGTGCACCTCCGTAGCTTGACCGTAGTTCATGAACGCTTTCCCACCCGGCAGGCGTATCCCTTCCATTTGCCCTTGTTTCAGGCCACCGCGCGCGTTCCTCTTCAGGCACCGGTGACCTTCTTCGTGGGTGAGAACGGAACCGGCAAGTCGACCTTGCTGGCTGCCATCGCCCGCGCAGCTGGCATTCACATCTGGGAAAGCAGCGGGCGCGTGGCGGTCCACCCCAATCCGCATGCCGACAGGCTGTGCGAATGCATCGACCTTGATTGGACCGCCGGGGTTCAGCCGGGTTCGTTCTTCGCCGCGGAGATCTTCCACGGCTTTGCCGAGCTGGTCGACAGCTGGGCGCGTAGTGATCCGGGGTTACTGGGCTACTTCGGCGGGGATGCCTTGACCGAAAAGTCGCATGGTCAGTGCAACATGGCCTTCTTCGCCAGCCGATTTGGCATCCGCGGTCTCTATCTGCTCGACGAGCCTGAGAGTGCGCTTTCGCCACGCAGACAAATCGAACTGCTCGAAATCCTCGACCAAGCCAGCCGCCAGGGCCAGACCCAGTTCATCGTGGCCACTCATTCACCCATACTGTTGTCTTTGCCAGGCGCTCGCATCCTAAGCTTCGACCACTGCCCGATTCGCGAGATCCCCTTCGAGGACACGTCGAATCTGCGGGTGTTTCGCGAGTTTCTCGACGGACTTCCTCCGCGTCGATAGCACTCTCCAGCCTGCCTGTCCGCCGCAAGAAAAATGACGTCCGCGCCGGACGGCGGTCTTCCGGTGATGGAAATTGAGCAGTCCGCCGAGCCGTTCGCGACGAACGAAGCGACCGATCCCGCCTACGCTTTCCTATTCAGCCGCGCGAGAGCGTATCCAATCGAACTGCCAGTTCTCCCGGATTTTGGCCATCATTTCGCGCAGGCAGGATCGGCAGCCAGCACAGGGGGATGCGTCGGCGCCGGGCCTTACCCCCGGCCGCCATCAACACTGGCACACTCACTTGGGCGAACACAGCCCTCGAAGCAGTTAGCGGTGTACGACACGACATAGGAAGGTGCCTCGCAGTGGGGCGTCACAATGTTGCACATGGGCGTGCCACTGCATTTGGCGTGCCCACCGTCGGCGCAAGTGCTGAAGTGCGCGCAGCAGCCAGCGGCGGCGCAATCACAGCTTCCGGGATCCACGAAGACTGAGTGGCAATCGCTGCGGAGATCGCACTCCGCCTGGGTCGTCACCTGGCTGCAGCTCCCCGAAGGCGCGTCGGGTATTCCTGCGTCCGGAGCCGGACAAGCCACGCCGGTGCAAACCACGCCGCACGAACCTGTTCCCGGCGTGCACCCCGGACACCATCTCTGTCCTGCCGGGCACACGCCCGCGTCCGCTGTGGCGCATGCGCCGTCGTAGTTCTTGGATACGCCGGCCGCTTGGCGATCACAGTCAGTGGAATAGGTCTTTCCGTCGCAACCGCACACCGGCTGATACACCGGGGGGCAACCTTGGGGCTTGACCCTGCAGGTCCCGAACCCGTCGGATGCATTGCAAGTCGCGGCGAGCATTTCGCAGAACTCGCCGGTATCGCAGGGCAGTCCTGCTATACCACCGCAGGTCTTGCCTGTACTGCCGCCAGCTCCGCCGGTCCCCGTGGCACCGCCGCTGCTGCCCCCGACGCCGGTAGCGCCGCCACTGCCCTTGCTTCCGCCACCTGCGGTGGTTCCGCCGGCTCCCGTGCGGCCGCCAGCCCCTGCATCTGCGGCCGGGCATGCGCCGTCGAAGTCCTTGGACACGCCGGCGCCCTTGCGCTCGCAGTCGTTGCTATAGGTCCTCCCGTCGCAGCCGCACACCGGCTGGTAGATCGCGTCGCAAACCTGAGGCCGGAGCGCGCATGTCCCACTGTAGTCGCAACAGCAATGTCCCGCGGGGATCTCGCAGATCTCACCGGTCGCGCACGCAAGTCCAGCAAAGCCGCCGCAGATCTTGCCTGTCGTGCTGGCGCCCCCGATGCCCGGGACGCCTCCGGCTCCGATGGTTCCACCTGCTCCCGCGATTCCGCCGGCCGCGGTGACGCCGCCTGTTCCCGTCATCCCGCCCGTTGCGCGACCTCCGCTCGCGCCAGCCGGGGCGTCGCGTACCGCGGCCGCGTCCTGTGGGCCAACCGTCACCTTGTTGCTGCCGCAACCGACAAGCCCGGCTGCCGATGCGCTCACAAGAACTCCGAGAATCACGGGGATGGGTGCTCGTCTCGTCATCACATACCCCCTAGTTGAGTTTGCACAGTGCCACATACCTATAGTGCCCGGACCGGCTCACTTCCGTTGGACTATTTCGTGGTCCCGAGAGTAACAGTAGCGGCTTTGGGTACCAAGTGCCAGCGTCAGCCCGCAGCCGTTCCCGTGAGGTTCGGCGTCTCGACGCTAGGCTCCAGCCCGCCAAACTAGAGTGAGCCGGATCACGCTAGCCACCCTCAGGCACGTGATGCGCTCGCGTCTCTGGCGCCCGATACGTCTTTGGCCCGCCGTCCTCCGGGGAGTTCACTCCGCGGGCCTTCATCTGTCCGGCCATACCCATCTACCTAGGCGTTCGTTTCGTTTGAACCTATCTTGGCTGCGCAGGCCGCGGCGAAAGGCCAGCTTGCTTCACGATGTCCGGAACGGAGTCTTCCCCGGCCACCGCCATGATGTGAATCCCGTGCACCCCCGGTACGCGTTTGAGCTGCTCGATCGTCTCGACGCAGATTCTGACGCCCTCCGCTTTCGCATCCGCGGCCCGCTCGATCCGTTGGGCTAGCTCGTCTGGAACTAGCATCCCCGGAACCTCGCGCATTCGTCGTACCATTTCGGCCGACTTGATGGGCAACACGCTGGCCAGGATGTGCGCCTTCTCGTGCAGCCCTTGTTCCCTCACCTTGTCCATCCAGGCGATGAATCGCGGCATCTCGAAGATCGCCTGCGTCTGGATGAAGTCGGCTCCGGCACGGATCTTCTTGGCCAAGGTGATCATATGGAGCTGCAACGGCTCGGCGAACGGGTGGGCCACAGTGCCGATGTAGAGTGGCACCTCCCCCGAAATCGCCTCGCCGCTTTCCACCCGGTGATCGTCGCGCAGCGTTTTCATCATCTGAATGAGCTGGATCGGGTCGACGTCGTAGNNGGATGGTTGCCCAGGCGCTGGTGGTCGCCAGCCAGGCAGAGGACGTTGCGAATTCCGAGCGCAACGGCTCCCAGAATATCGCTCTGCAGAGCCAGGCGATTTCGGTCTCGTACCACCATTTGCAGCACGGGCTCTGCACCGGTCTGCATGAGCAGCAGGCATCCGGCCAGGCTTGACATGCGCACCACCGCGGCCTGGTTGTCTGTCACGTTGATGGCGTCGCACGACGACTTGAGCAGCTCTCCCTTCTTGCGCATGGCATCCGGCCGGCTCCCCTTGGGGGGGCCGGCTTCTGCTGTCACGGCAAACTGACCGCTCTCCAGTATCTCTTCCAGATGGCTACCCGATTTCACGACTTCCGTGCCTTTCTGAACTGCAGCTAGCCTGAATCCGCGCGACGGCTTTCCGGACATCACGCGGTCGTCGCCAATGCTTTCCGCGCTCGATCCATCAGCTCGCGATAGCGGTGCTGCCAGCGGCGCTCCAGGTAGTCGAACCCCAGAGTATCGTGCGGGCGTGCGTGTTGAGCCCAGGCGCCAGGAGTAGGCTGCGATGGGTGCAACGGGAACTGCGCAAAATCCCACACTGATTCATCGTTGGGGCCGCCGAGAACGACGCCGCGGTAGATAGGCACGACACGACGGATCTCGTCTAGTACTTCAGCCACCGACTCGTACTTCATGCGGAAGCGCTGCCCAAGGCGCGCGCCGAGCTGGCAGAGGATTTGCCAGTTCTGCAATCCATTGCGGGGCGGAATGGAGTGGCGAACCGGTTGCAATCGCCGTTCGTGGTTGGTCATGGTCCCATCGGTTTCGACCGTGCTACACAAAGGCAGAACCACGTGGGCAGCCTCGGCGGTCGGGGTGAGGAACAAGTCGCCGACCAACAGAAATTCCAACCCCGCAAGACCACTGCGCACCGGGCCGGGAAGCTCAGGATTGCCCAGAGGATCCTCGCCCAATACGAGTGCCACCTTGATCTGTTTGGCGGCGATGGCCGCCGCGATGTCCCGCGTGGGTCGAGGCAGATCGTGCAATACCGCGCCCCATTCCTTTTCCAGCATCTGGATCGCGGCGGGATCGTCAATGGGTTGATACCCAGGGAACCAATCCGGCGTTGCCCCCATGTCGAGCAGGCCTTGCGCGTTCGACTTTTCGCGCAACGCGAGCAACGGCATACCCAATGTCCTTGCGTAGCTGGCATAGAACGCCTCGTCCTCGCGGGCGCGCTCACCCCGCCAGTCTTTGTTGAACACCAGCACGCGTGCCACGCTGGCGGCGAGGATCTGCGCCGCTGCGTCGATCTCTTCCGGTACGACACCCGCGACCGCAGAGGCCGCACCGACAAGACTACTGGGCTCCCGGATCGCGTTCGGGGACAGCTCGGTCAGTCTCTTCAAGATCGCCAGCAACACCTGCGGCTCGCTGCCAGGCTGACAGCGGACAAAGGATTCGGCCACCTGCGTGGTCCGACTCGCCTCGGGACCCACGACAATCAGGCGGGCGCCGGTACGCAGCGCGCGCTTGATCAGCAAGTCCACGACCAGGTTATCCTGGTCGAGTTGCGCACCCACCACCAGCACCGCCTGGGCTCCCAAGAGATCGCGGTAGGTTCCCGTGGAAACCACCTCAGGGGCATGGGCGTCGGCATTGAGCAGTTGGGTGAAAGAAGTCACCTGATGGGTGTGCAGACCGACGCGCGCCAGCTTTTGGGCCAAAAAGATCTCTTCGTTGGTCAGGCGCGGCGACACGAAAACCGCAATCTCTTCGGGCTTGACCCGGCCGGCCAGCTCCCGCAGGCGCATGCCGGCGTACTGGATGGCGTCGTCGAGCGTGGTCTTGCTCAGCTCGCGGCCGGAGCGAACCCGCGCCGTCAACAAGCGGTCAGCGGCTTGCACGTACTCCAACCCAAACAGGCCTTTGCCACAGTGGTTGCCCAGGGTGGTGCGGCCCTTCTCCACCCGCGCCGGCGTGACAAAGGTGTCGCCACTGGCCTGCAACTCCAGCTCACATCCGATCCCACAATAGTGACAGGTCGAAGTCACTGCAGTGGTGGTCCAGGGACCTGGCTTGGCCAGCGGCAGAACCGGCGTGATGGCCCCGGTCGGGCAGGTTCCGATGCACAGACCGCAGCTCACGCAGCCCACGTCGAGCAATGAGCCGCCTAGCGCAGGCCGCACCGTGGTGTTGAAGCCACGGTTCACGAAGCCGTAGGCGGCAACCCCCACCACGTCGCTGCACATGCGCACGCAGCGGCCGCACACGATGCACCGGCTGGGGTCAAGCTCGATGAAGGGGTGGGTGCGATCGACGGGGTACTGTTTCACCTCACCCAAGAGCGGCTTGATGTCAACCTGGTATTCGCTCGCCAGTCGGCGCAGGTCACAGTCGAACAGAGCCGCGCATCCGCACTCCAGACAGCGGGCGCTCTCTTTCGACACGTCGTCCGCAGCGTAGCCAAGCTCGACCTCGGCAAAGCTGCCGGTGCGTTCGCCCGGGGATAGCACACGCATGTGTCGGTGAGGAATGCGCTCCTGCGACTTCAGCTCCTCGGCGGTGACCTTCTTGAACACACCCTTCTGGCTGATGAACGGCGTGGGTTCGGCCACCGCCTTGCCCGTGGCCAGGTAGTGGTCGATGGCGTGGGCTGCCTTGCGTCCAGCTGCGACGGCCTCGACCACGGTTGCGGCTCCGGTCACCACGTCGCCGCCGGCAAAGACGCCCTCAACCGAGGTCTCGAAGGTGTTGCTGTCGACCTGCACCGTATCCGACCGGGTCAGCTTGAGCGACTCACCTTCCGGTAGGAAATTGGCAATCTTGGCGCCGACCAACTGTGCCATGGTGGTGTTCTGGCCGATGGCGGCCAGAACGAAGTCGCACGGGATCTGGTACTCCGATCCTGGCACGGGCTTGGGGCTGCGCCGACCACTGGCGTCCGGGGAGCCCAGTTCCATGCGCTGGCACTCGAGCGCGAGCAAGCGCTCGTCGCGACTCACGACCTGGGTGGGCGCCACCAGGTATTCGATCTTCACGCCTTCGCGCTCGGCTTCCTCGATCTCCATCGCATTGGCCGGCATCTCCGCGCGGGTTCGGCGGTACAGGATAGTGACCTCCTGCGCGCCCGAACGCAGGGCTGTGCGTGCGCAGTCGATGGCGGTGTTGCCCCCGCCGACGACCAAGACCTTGCCATGCAGTTCCGTCTTGCGGCGAAGCCCGACGTTCTTGAGCAATTCGATGCCCGGGATCACGCCCGCCACGTTCTCGTTCTTGACCCGCATGGTGGAGCTTTCCCAGGCACCGAGCGCGAGGAACACGGCATCGAATCCCTGATTCTTCAGGCTGCTGACCGTGAAATCCTTGCCCAGGAAGACATTGGTCGACAGTTTCACGCCCAAATCCAGGATCTGCCCGATTTCCTGATCGAGCACCTCTTTCGGCAGCCGATACTCCGGAATGCCATAGCGGAGCATGCCCCCGGCTTCCGGCTGGGCCTCGAAAAGTTGCACCGCGTGCCCGCGCACGGCGAGGTAGTAGGCGCAGGCCAGACCACCGGGACCCGCGCCCACAATGGCGATGCGCTTGCCGGTCGCCGGCGCCAACTCGGGCCGGAAGGGCTGCGCCCGCCCTAGATCCAGGTCCGCGATGTAGCGTTTGATGTAGTCGATGCCGACTGGCTCGTCGAGCAGATTGCGGCGACAGCCCTTCACCTCGCAGGGGCGCGTGCACACACGTCCGCAGATGGCGGGCAAGGGATTGCGATCCTTGATCAGCTTGATGGCCTGGTCGAACTTGCCGAGCGCCGCCAGAGCGAGATACCCCTGGATGTCGACACCCGCCGGGCAGGCGTGCTGGCACGGCCCCACGCAGTCGGCGTAGTGGCTGGAGAGAAGTAATTCGAGGGCCGCCTTGCGCGACTGCCGCACCTCGGGACTATTGGTTTCGACCACCATGCCGTCGCTGACCTTGGTGGAACAGGCGGGCAGCAGAGTGCGGGCGCCCTTCACCTTGACCACGCATACGAAGCAGGAGGTGAACGGTTCGAGCTGCTCGTCGTGACACAAGGTCGGGATGCTGTCGATCCCGACCTCGCGAGCCACTTCCAGGATGGTCCGACTGTCGACCGTGATGATGCGCTTGCCGTTGATTTCGACCTTTACCAGTGCCATGTCTGCATACTCCTCAGTCGACCGAGATGGCTCCGCTCACGTTGCAAGCCTTGTAGCATTGGCCGCAACGATTGCATTTGGATTGGTCGAGCACATGTTTGCGTTTGCGCTCCCCGGTGATGGCCCCGGCCGAGCAGGCCTTGATGCACAACAAACACCCCACGCACGCGTCGGTGATGGTGTAGGTGAGCAACGGGCCGCATTTGTGAGCCGGGCACTTGCGGTTGTTGACGTGGGCTTCATATTCCGAGCGGAAATACTTGAGCGTGGTCAGCACCGGGTTGGGCGCGGTCTGCCCCAGCCCACAGAGCGAGTTGTTTTTCACCCGCACCGCCAACTCCTCTAGCCGCTCAATATCTCCCTCGCGCGACGTGCCCTCGCAGGCACGGATGAGAATCTCCAACATGCGTTTGGTACCTACCCGACAGAAGGTGCACTTGCCGCACGAC
>PMJO01000182.1 GCA_003158455.1 Myxococcales bacterium
GCGAGGGACACCCCGTTCCAGGGCACGTCGTCGACCGACCAGCCTTCGACGCAATGAAAATCGGTTATCTGGTCCTGTCGGGCGAGGGCAATGAGATTAGCGAAACTGAGCGAAAGAGGATTGCTTGCCATGCCGTCGACGGTAAGCGTCCAGTTCGCCAGGATGTCGACCAGGTTTTGCGAATCCACTGTGTTCTCGTACCAGTCATTGAAGATGGGGTCAGTGCCGGAGCCGGGTTGGAAGTCGAAGCCTTGCGCGTCTGCCCCAGCTCCGGCGTCATCGGGCTGCCGACTATTCGGGCTGTTCGCGATCAGGCACGCGGAGAGCACATCGCCGCCGAGGGCCAATACGGTCGCGTTGCCCAGCCACCCAAGCACCGTCCGGCGCTCGACTGTACCCTGCACAATGATGGGCGGCTCGCGTGGCTTCACTGATTGTTTGGATGCCCCAGCGGGAAGGTCGGTTCACGATATAGGGAAGGGCCGACCTCAGGTCTTCAGCGTAGCCGAGGTCCCGCGACATCCCAGACCGTAAGGTGTAATTTGCGCAAACCTTTCGCACAGCGGGGTCCGTCGCTTCAGTGGGTGAGTTCCGTGGTGGCGCGCGCGGCACGCTTGCGCAGGCTACCCACAGGCTGCGGCAAGTCCGCCATGGATGGGTCCCCCGGCATGAAGCGCCAGAACGCAAGTACCGCGCCCAGCCCCACCACGGCCATCGCTGCTTCAAAGAGCGACCGCTCGCCGGCAACCGCCGCGAGAAACTGCAGAACATCAAGAATGTGTCTAGGGAAGACCTGCTCGGGTTGGTGGGACTGAAACCCAAGAACTCGTTGCGAAGCTGGCTGGGCGGAAGCGGGTTGGTGGGAATCGGACTGGCGGTAGGCGCAGTCGTTGCGCTGCTACTCACGCCGAAGTCCGGCCCCGAGATCCGCGACTCGATGCTCGACGGGCGAACCGCAAACGCGCGAATTCGCGGTGTGGAAGATGCTCTCCGACCGGCGCCTGCTCGCTGTTGGCCTGCTCAACTTTGCCATGTTCTTCTCGCCCATTACGACAAAAACAACCGAACCCTCAGAATTCTGAGTCTGCACCGCATCTGCATCCACGTCGTTGCGTGAGAATCGACTCTACAACGGCGGTGCTAGACTAGGCATGGAGCTTGCTGCTGTTGAGCACACGGAGGACCTGATGTTCAAGATGTCAACGGGCGTTACAGCCCTGCTCGTAGGTGGCCTACTGGGCTTAGCCTGTAGCAACCAGGCCAGCCTGAATCCTGGTGAGAAACCCGGGGCTGTTGGGGGCGCGGCAAAGGGAGGCCAGACCGGTGGCGTGGCCGGTGGCTCGGGTGGCACCATCGGTGTCGGCGGTATCGTGGCGGGCGGCTCGGGCGGCACTATCGGTACTGGTGGCGTCGGGACTGGCTGGACGAGTGGAACTGGCGGCTCGGGCGGAAAGGGCCCGTGCCTTCCGGTCGCGTGCCCGGCGCTGACTTGCGTGGGTGGTTTTCAGCCGAATCCCGATCCCTGCGGCTGTCCCATCTGTGGGCCGAACCCCGATGCGGGCGTGGCGAAAGATACTGGCGGTCCGGACACCACGCCAGTCTGTCCATTGGTCGCGTGCCCCATGTTGGCCTGCGTGGGCGGGTACCTACCGAATCCTGAGCCTTGTGGCTGTCCCATCTGCGCTGACGCTGGCGTGACAAAAGACGCTGGCAGTCCGGACAGCCCGATCTGTCTTCCCCTGCTCCCTTGCGTCCCGCCCCCAAAGACCTGTCCCGCTGGGTACCAGCTGAGCTCTCCGCCTTGCGGCTGTGGCGGCTGCGTTCCGGTGGATGGTGGAACGGTAACGGACGGCGGAAAGCCGGACGCGCCGCTGGTCTGTAACGTGATGTGCCCGATGCTGGCTTGCGTGGGCGGCTACCTACCCAATCCCGAGCCCTGCGGTTGTCCCATTTGTGCGCCGAATTCCGATGCAGGCCTGGCGAGTCCCGATGCGGGGCTTGCCTGTTGTCCGATTGGATTCACACTGTACGACTGCCAGAAGCCGGGCGGCGGAGCGGGGCTCGCGTGCCACAATCCCGCCCTCGGCTGCGCATCGTCGCTGACTTGCGGGCAGGGATGCGATCCCCAGGTGTCGGGACGCTGTCAATGCGTGCAGACTGACACATGTGCTCTTGGCTATCACCCCGACCTGACTCTCTGTCAATGCGTGCCCAATCAAGATGCGGGAGCAGTGCCGCCGGTCGACGCCCAACCCGCATGCGTAGACAATGTCTTGTGCATCCAGGGAGATCACTTCGACATGATCCTGTGCAAGTGCGTGCCTGACACTTCTCCGACCACGCCCAGCTGCAGTAAGGCGACCGACTGCACCGGCGCCTTGCCCGCGCTCTGTCAGCTATGCGCGGACGGCGGCACCGGCTGTGCGCACTTCACGTGTGTCGCTGGCCAATGCAAAGTGGCGTACTGCCCCTAACGTTCCACGCACAGCCCCGCCGCCACGACCTTCTTGATGGTCTCGGCGATCGACGCCACGCCGATGACGACGATTGGTGAGTTGGCCTTACATCATCTCGTCGACGCGATCCACCGGACACCCCGGCGGTACGAACTGAACTGGAGTCGGACGGCACCAAGAACGGCAGGGACACCATTGGCTCGACCGCGTGCAAGAAGATCATCTACGTTTTCCACTGATTGAGCCAGGCCTCCAGCATCCCGTCACGTGGAGCCTCCCTATGGCATCTACCAGCAGAGGCAAGGAGGAAAAAATGACTATCATCGCAGCGACCATCGCGGCTGGGTTCGTGCTAGCGACTACATCCCTGGCATCGGCAGGAACTGTCGCGGTCAAGAGCAAGACCGTCGAGTACAAGATGGGCAACCAGACCTTTGAGGGCTTCTTCGTGTATCCCCAGGTGAACAAGGGCAAGGTTCCCGGGGTCCTGCTGGTGCACAACTGGCTCGGCATTTCCGATGAAACCAAGAAGCAGGCGGAGCGCGTGGCGAGGCTGGGCGTTGCGGTGCTCGCGGTCGACGTCTACGGCAAGGGGGTTCGCGCTAAAGAGGCGAAAGAAGCCATGGCGCTGGCGGGCAAGTACAAGAGTGACCGCAAACTTTTCCGCGAACGCCTGCAGCGGGGATTGGAAGTCCTGCGCGAACAAAAGGGCGTCGATGGCAGCGAGGTGGTTGCCGTGGGTTACTGTTTCGGGGGCACGGGCGTGATCGAACTCGCGCGCGCGGGCGCTGACGTGAAAGCCGTGGTCAGCTTCCACGGCGGACTCGACAGTCCCAATCCTGCCGACGGCAAGAACATCAAAGCCAGAGTGGTCATCTTGCAGGGCGCGGACGATCCCTATGTCAAGGCATCGGATATCTCAGGGTTTCAGAACGAGATGCGTTCGAACGGCGTGGACTGGCAAATGACGGTCTATGGAGGGGCCGTCCACAGCTTCACTGACGTTAGCGCCGGATCGGATAGCAAGACCGGCGCAGCCTACAACGAAAAAGCCGACACGCGCTCGTTTCAAGCCTTTACGGATCTGTTGAACGACCTCTTCCCGAAGCGGTGAGGGAGCGCGGCACAGGTGTATTTGGCTTCAGCTTTGGCCTGGCGCCAAGCCAAGCTTGGCCCTACCCGGGCAGCAGATCAGACAGCTGATGCTCGAGTCCATCGTAAGCTGCGTCCGGGCCGGCTCCCAGCGCGTCGAACGTCTTGCTAGCAAAGCAGCGCATGGTTGTGGCCAGCGCAATGTCGAGAATCTCAACGTCTTCGAGACCTAGCGCACGAAGGGCGTCGATATTCGCCTGAGTCATCTCGTTGGCATTCCGGACAATCCTCTGAGCGAACTCCATCATCGCGACCTCAGCGCCTTCTAGCCCGGCGTCGTGGAAATTCGTGAGAATCGCACGCAACTGATCCACGCTGACCCCATTCTTGTTCAATATGGCGCCGTGAGCGAGGAGACAGTAGCGGCAATTCAAAGCCCTCGCGGCCGCCAGCGTGACCAGCTCATAGCGTCTCAATGGCAGGTTCTTGCGAATACTCCCCTGAAAGGCACGCCATGCTTGCAAGACCTCGGGGCGCAGGCTGAAGACCCTTGCGTGATTGGGCACGTAGCCCAAGCTCTTTCGGTCGCCTTCGTAGATCTCGCGGAGCTTGCCCTCAGCCTCCGCCTCCGGTGCGGTCTTGATGAACATGAGTTTCCTCCATCTGGTCGTCGATCTGGGTGCGCTGCTGGAGCACCCCGCAAAGACGACAACTGTGGCACCCAGGCATTGGCACGACGAGAACATCGCTCTGGACTTGGATGCCTCCTGAACTCGAAAAGGTTCGATCGTGAGAAGAGCCAGAGTTCCATCTGCACGTTACGCCATGGACCCATTTTCACAATTCTGCGTTTCGGCAATTCCGGTAGCTGTTGGGCGCCCGCCCATGCCCTCCGAGCATCCAACCAGCTGGGGAGCCATGTCGAAACTGACTAGGGCGCCGGTTCTGCCACCGCATACCGAATCTGCACCAGTCCACTTCTCGGCTCGGGGCGGCTTCGCGGTGCTTTCCCGAAAAGGGGCCTGACGCGCAGCTTGTCGCGTGCTAGATAGCGCCGGTTAGGAAATGGACTCCATGAGCGTCCAGAATCCAGCGAGCCCAACTGGGTCGAACAGGCGTTCAGGCCGGGCCATATAGCCGCCACTCCGGGGAAGACCATGCAGCAACCTGTCGACCCTGCCGGCGAATGCTCCCCAATGTCCGGGGAGCGAGGAGATTCTGGGGATGCTTGAGGTCCGTTCATGAGTCGTCAGCCAGAAAAAGGTCCTGCAAACGGGGGACCGTCCCAGGGTGGACCTGGGGCCGCGCTGGTCGTTGGTTTGGGGGCCTCGGCCGGTGGGCTCGTGCCGCTGCAGGAGTTCCTCAAACACGTCCCGGCGGCGAGCGGCCTTGTCTTTGTGGTGCTACAGCACCTCGAACCCAATCACCCCAGTATGCTGGCCGAGCTGCTTGCTCGGCACACGGCCATGACCGTACTCCAGGCTAGCGATGGCTTGCCTCTGGAGTCTGACCACGTCTACGTCATCGCGCCAGGTACCCTCTTGACCATCGACAAGGGCGTCCTCCGTGTGGTGGCGTCCGAGAGGGCGCCCAACTCGCGCGTCGACGCATTCTTCCACTCGCTCGCCGAGGAGCAGGGCGAGCACGCCGTCGGGGTTCTCTTCTCGGGCGCTGGCCACGATGGCACCGTCGGTCTTCGGGCTATCAAGGAGCACGGGGGCCTCACCTTGGCGCAACCGCCTGAGACCGCCGCTCACGACAGCATGGTCCAGAGTGCGATCGGGGCGGGATTGGTCGATCACGTCGTCCCGGTCGAACAGATGCCCGCTATCATCGCCGAGCACGCAGAGCATCTCGCCAAATTCACTGGTGCTGACGCTGCGGAGAACCTCGACGAACAGCTTGCCGCCCACCTCGGCAAGATCTGCGCGCTCATTCATCAGCGCACCGGGCACGATTTCAGCCGCTATAAAAAGGGAACGCTTCTGCGTCGCATCCGGCGCCGGTTGCAGATTCACCACCTGGAGTCGGTCGGAGACTATCTCGAACTTTTGCAGAAGGACGCTGCCGAAGCGGAAGGTCTGCTCAAGGATCTCTTGATCGGCGTGACCCAGTTCTTCCGCGATCCCGAAGCGTTCCAGACCCTCGCCCAGCAGATCATTCCCCGGATCGTGCAAGGCAGGTCCGCCGACGCACCAATTCGCGTCTGGGTCCCGGGTTGCGCCTCGGGCGAGGAGGCTTACTCCATCGCCATCCTGCTGCGCGAGCACCTCGATCGCCTCGAAACGCGGCGATTCGTGCAGATCTTCGCGACCGACCTCGACGCCGCGATGCTGGCCGAGGCCCGACACGGTCGCTACCCCGCCGACATCGCCGACCAGGTGTCGCCCGAGCGTCTCGCGCACTTCTTCGTGCGCGAGACGTCGAATGGTTCGCGGCCAGCGGCCGAGTTCCAGGCGGGCAACGAGTTGCGCGAGATGTGCATCTTTTCCGAGCACAGCCTCATCCGCGATCCGCCATTCTCGCAGCTCGATCTCATTTCCTGCCGGAATGTCCTCATCTATCTCAGCGCCGAGCTGCAGAAGAAGTTGGTGCCGCTCTTCCACTACGCGCTTCGCCCCGGCGGCTTCTTGTTCCTGGGGCCGTCCGAGGGCATTTCTGGGAGCCCCGAGCTATTCGAGCCCGCTGACAAACGAAATCGCATCTTCCGCCGCAAAGAGACGGTCAATCGGCCGGTGGTGGAATTTCCCCTTTCGAGCCGCAGTGCCGCGCGCGCTTCGGAGGCCTCGCCCAATCCGCAAGTCATGCTCGATCGCCGGGCCCAAACCCCGCACGAAAAGATCAGCGCCACGTTCGAACGCACGGTGCTCGAGGAATACGCGGCGCCGTCGGCGGTCATCAACCAGCGCGGCGACGTGCTTTTTGTGGCCGGACCACTCAGCCGCCACCTGCAACTACCTGCGGGCGCCTTGACCAACACCAACCTGCTCGAGGCTTTCCGCGGGAACCTGAGGCAAGAGCTGCGCATGGCCTTGCGAGCCGCCGGCGAGAAGCGGCGAAAGATCGTGCGCAAGAACATTTCCGTCGAAAGCGGAGACTCGAGTTGTCGCGTGCACCTGACGGTGCGGCCCATGCCGGCAGTCCAAGCCGAAGCAGGCCTGTTTCTGGTGGCGCTGCAGGAATTGGAACCGCGCGAAGAATGCGGTCCCGAGGAGGCCGGGACCAGCGACGCCGCCCCGCCCGCCGTCGAGCAGTTGGAGCACGAGCTGCGCGCGACACGCGCGGAACTGAGAATCACCGTCGAAGAGCTGGAATCCGCCAACGAAGAGATGAAGTCCTCGAACGAGGAGCTGATCTCGACCAACGAAGAGNNCCAGAAGGTGGACGAGCTGGGCGCCGCGAACAGCGACCTGCAGAATCTTTTCGTCGCCACCGAGATCGCCACCATCTTCCTCGATCGCTCTTTGCGGGTGGCGAGGTTCACCCCCGCCGCAACCGCGCTCTTCCACCTCATCGAGACTGACATTGGCCGGCCGCTCGCGGATTTCGCGCAGCGCTTTGCCGGCCAGGACCTGGCCACTGATGCACAGGAGGTCCTGCGCGTCCTCACGCCCATCGAACGCCAGGTCCGCTCGGCGGAAGGGGCCTGGTTCGTGCTGCGTGTCGTACCCTATCGCACGGTGGAAAATCTCATCGCCGGCGTGGTGGTCACCTTCGTCGACGTGACTCGGCTCAAGCGCGCCGAGGAGGCGCTTCGCCAGACCAGCGAACGAGAGCACTTTCTTGCCGAAGTGGTCGAGAATGCGAGCACTCCGTTCGGCGTGGGCGCTCCCGACGGTAGCTTGCTGCTCTTCAACCGCGCCTTTGTCGAGCTGACCGGCTACTCACGCGAGGAACTGGAGCAGCGACGTCTCACCTGGGCCACCGACCTCACGCCGCCAGAATGGCGGGAGCGCGAGGCGGAAATATTGAGCAAAGCCGGTCGCACGGGAGAGCCCGTGCGCTATGAGAAGGAATACATCCGCAAGGATGGCTCGCGCGTGCCCATAGAGCTTTTCGTCCAGCCCGTGCTCGATGGCCAGGGCCATGTGGTCCACTACCGGTCGTTTCTCACCGACATCAGCGAGCGCAAACTGGCGGAGGCGGCTCTGCGCGAGTCCCATGACCGGACCACCGCGATCCTGGAAAGCATAGCGGACGCGTTCTTTTCGCTCGATGAGGAGTGGCGTTTCGTCGTGGTGAACCCAGCGGCCGAACGAGCCCCGTTCGGGCGACCCGCCAGCGAGCTACTCGGCAAGGTCATCTGGGACGTGTTCCCGGCTATCCCGGGCACCCGCATCCACCAGCACTATCTGGACGCGGTTCAGAAGCGAAGCCACGAGCACTACGAAGCTCAGTCCCCTCTCAACCGCCGCTGGTACGAGGTATTCATGTTCCCGCGGACGGGAGGCCTCGACGTCTATATGCGCGACATCACCAAGCGCAAGGGGGCCGAGGAGGCGCTCCGCCTCTCTGAGGAGAAGTTTGCCAAGGCATTCCACGGCAACACGGCAGCCATGGCGATCACGCGATTGAGCGATGGCCTCTTCATCGACGTCAACCAGCGATACCTGGAAATGACCGGATGGACTCGCGATGAGGTGGTCGGAGGCACGAGCCCTCGGCTCAACATCTGGAGGGATCCCAATGACCGAGACCGGTTCGTTGCCGAACTCCAGCAGCACGGCATGATTCGGAATTCCGAGTTCAGCTTCTTTAGAAAGGACGGTGAGGAGTGGACAGGGTTGGTCTCGTCGGAGGTGACCACGCTGGGTGGTGAACAGGTCATCATCAACTCGATCGCTGACATTACCGAGCGCAAGAGGGCTGAAGAGGCCTTGCGCCGGAGCGAGGAACGGTGGAACGCGGCCATCGAAAACTTCGACGAGGGCGCCATCATCGCCACCGAAGCGGAGCAGGTAATCTACTGGAATCCGGCCGCCAGGGCGATGCACGGCTTTGCCAGCGCCAATGAAGGCGTCGGTCCGCTCAAGGATACCCGGATCACGTTCGAGCTGTGGACGCCGGACGGCAGCCATCTCCTCGACCTGGACGAGTGGCCGATGCGGCGTATCAAGCGCGGCGAGGCCGTGCGCCACATGGAGCTCCGGTTGCGCCGTCCAGACCAGGGCTGGGAGCGGATCGTGTCCTATTCCGGCGCGATGGTGGAAACCGCCAGTGGCGAACGCCTGATCTTCCTGTCCGTGTACGACCTCACCGAACAGAGAAAGGCCGAGCTGGCGTTGCGCGAGGCAGACCGTCAAAAGAACGAGTTCCTCGCGGTCCTCTCGCATGAGCTGCGCAACCCACTCACGCCCATTCGCAACAGCCTCTACGTTCTTGGACGGGTGACCCCGGGGGGGGACCAGGCGAGGCGCGCCCTGGAAGTGATCAGCCGTCAGAGTGGCCAGCTAGCTCGCCTGGTCGACGACCTGCTCGACGTCACCCGCATCTCGCGCAACAAGATCCAGCTCCAGCACGGCCCGCTGGACCTGAACGATCTCGTTCGCCGCACCGTCGAAGACCATCACTCGTTATTCGAGAGCAAGGGAATCGCTGTCGCGACGGCCTTGGCTACGCAACCACTGCCGATGACCGGCGACGCCGCACGCCTCGCTCAGGTGGTGGGCAATCTTCTGCAGAATGCGGCCAAGTTCACCCCAGCCGGCGGTCGCGTCGTGGTCAGCACCGCGGCCGCGCCGTCGCGGGGACGTGCCACACTTCGGGTCAGCGACAACGGGGTTGGCATCGAGCCTTTGATTCTCCGTCGATTGTTCGAGCCGTTCATGCAGGCCGAGGCTACCTTGGATCGCAGCAAAGGCGGCTTGGGGCTTGGGCTGGCATTGGTCAAGGGCCTGGTGGAGATGCATGGTGGGGAGGTCTGCGCGCACAGCGACGGCCCGGGCAGGGGAGCGGAGTTCGTGGTCGAGTTGCCGCTCGAGGCGCCAGCCACAGCCCAGGTGATTCCGACGGCGGTCGGAGCGCATCGGAGCGGTCGCCGCGTGCTGATCATCGAGGACAATATCGACGCGGCCGACAGTCTGCGCGAGGTGCTCGCGTTCGGGAACCACGTCATCGAGGTCGCGTACAACGGGCCAGAGGGTCTGGCCAGGGCGCGGGAGTTCAAGCCAGAGATCGTGCTTTGCGATATCGGCCTGCCTGGCATGGACGGCTACCAGGTCGCGCGCGCGTTCCGCGCCGACGAAGCGCTGAAAGGCGTCTACCTGGTGGCCCTGAGCGGTTATGCGCTCCCCGAAGACCTCCAGCGGGCGGCAGAGGCCGGCTTCGACCGACACCTCGCCAAGCCGCCCAGCCCTGAGAAAATCGAGGAGGCGCTCGCATCAGCGAGGTCCCGATGAACGAGCGGGCTTCTCCTTGGAAGCAGGCCGAGAGCGTGCAGCGAACCACGTTGCAGCGCTTTTACTCGGTCCTTTCCAGCATGTATTCCGGTGTCTTGCTGGTGACCGACGACGGCCGGGTTGAATTCGTCAATCAGGCTCTCTGCACCTACTTCGGCCTGCAGGACGCATCTTCTGACCTGGTGGGGCTCACTTCCAACGAGATGATCGCGAAGATCAAGAGCGCCTACCTGCATCCTGACGAGGCCGTCGCCCGCATCCGGGAAATCCTCGCTATCGGACAGCCGGTCAAGGGTGAAGAGATCGCGATGCGAGGCGGAGGGACCTGCCTGCGGGATTTTGTCCCGTTGCGCGTGGATGGGAAACCGTACGGCCGGCTATGGATCCACCTCGACATCAGCGAGCGCAAGCAGGCCGAGGTGGCGCTCCGGCAGAGCGAGACCCGGTATCGCGCTTTGTTCGACGGCAGCATCGACGCGATTTTTGCGACCGCGCCCGATGGACGGGTGTTCGCTGCGAATCGGGCAGCCTGCCAGACATTCGGGATGACCGAGGAGGAACTCGTCCGCGTGGGTCGCGACGGGGTGACCGATTGGTCTGATCCGCGCCACGGCGCCGCCTTGGCAGAGCGGGCACGCACGGGCCACCTCCGGCACGAGCTGGGCTACGTGCGCAAAGACGGCACGAAGTTCACTGCCGAGGTGAGCTCCGTCATCTTGCCTGACCGGACCTCGTCGTTCGTGATCTTGCGCGACATCACCGAGCGCGAGCAGACTGAGGAGGTCCTCCGGCGCTACGAGCTGCTGGCCAGCCACACCCGGGACATCGTGCTCTTCATGCGGCGCGAAGACGGACGAATCCTGGAGGCCAATGCCGCCGCTTACTGTGCGTACGGCTACAGCCGCGAGGAGATGCTGTCGCTCTCGATCCGAGATCTCCGCGCCCCCAGCACCAGGCCGCTAAGCGACGAGCAGATGGCCATCGCCGACGCGCGTGGGATCCTTTTCGAGACGGTCCATCAGCGCAAGGACGGCAGCACCTTCCCGGTGGAGGTCAGCTCCAGTGGGGCGACGATTGACGGAACCCGCACCCTGATAAGCGTCGTACGGGACATCACCGAGCGCAAGCGCACCGAGGACGCGCTTCGCGAGGCCAATCTCGAACTTGCCGAAGCCGACCACCGCAAGAATGAGTTTCTCGCGGTGCTCTCGCACGAGCTGCGCAATCCGCTGGCTCCCATCAGGAACAGCACCTACATCCTCGAACACTCCCCTCCGGGAGGTGAGCAGGCGAAACGCGCCTTGGCGGTGATTGACCGCCAGGCCGGGCAGCTGGCCCGTCTGGTGGACGATTTGCTCGACGTGACTCGGATCACGCGCAACAAGATCCAGCTTCAGCGGCAGACCGTGGATCTCAACGAACTCGTGCGGCACACGCTGGAGGATCAGCGCTCGCTCTTCGAGAGGGCTCAGGTGCATCTCGAACTTTTGGCTGCACCCAGAGCCGTGTTGGTGGATGCCGACCCGAACAGGCTGGCGCAAGTCATTGGTAACCTGCTGCAGAACTCGGCCAAATTCACCGGCAGCGGCGGAAGAACGCGTATCACGATCCGCGCCGATGCGACGGCGAAGCGAGCGGTCATTGAGGTTGTGGACACCGGGGTGGGCATGGCGCCCGATATGGTCTCGCGTCTGTTCCAGCCGTTCAGCCAGGCGGATGCCACCTTGGACCGAAGCAAAGGAGGGCTTGGACTCGGTCTGGCGCTGGCCAAAGGGCTGGTCGAGCTGCACGGAGGCACTATCACGGCCGCGAGTGCCGGGCTGGGCCAGGGGGCGCAGTTTGTCGTACGTCTTCCGCTAGCGACGGACGAAGCCCTTGCGCCGCGATCTGGTGAACACACCGCGAGAGCGCGCCGGCGCGTGCTCATCATCGAGGACAACGTCGACGCAGCCGACAGCCTGCGCGACGTGCTTGCCGTTGGCGAGCATGAGGTCGAGGTGGCGTACAACGGTCCGCAGGGAATTGCGAAGGCCCAGAAATTCCTGCCCGAGGTCGTCTTGTGCGACATAGGGCTGCCGGGCATGGATGGCTACCAGGTCGCGCGCGCCTTCCGGGCGGAGAGCGCGCTTAGGGGAGCCTTCCTGGTAGCGCTGACTGGCTACGCCTTGCCCGAGGACTTGGAGCGGGCACAAGCGGCAGGATTCAAGAGGCACCTTGCGAAGCCGCCCAGTCTGGAAAAGCTAATGGAAATCCTTGCCGAGGTACCTTGACCGCTACCTCGCTGCGAGCGCTGCCGCCGCTGCGCCAGGGTCGGTCACCGGGGCCGCGCATGCATAGTTCCGGCAGACGTAAAGCGCCGCACGTTCCCGCACCAGGGTCTTGCCACGAAGCAGGGGCAAGTCCGCTGCTTCTGGCTGGTCGGGATCGATATGGGCACAGACGCGGTTGGGCAAGTAGTGCTCGGCCACCGCACGCTCGAGCGCTTCCCGGTCCGGCGTCCCGCGCCGCCCGACCAGAGCCAGTTCGAGCGGGGTGCTTTCGAGAAAGTCGAGCACGTCGAGCGAGGTTGCAAACGCCCGAGGGGCTTGCTCGATGAGTGTGCCGTAGGCCATCAGGGCGGCGCGTGCGCGCTGGGCAAGATCGTCACGATCGTAGTGTCGGGCGAGGCGCGCCAGGACGCGCGCGAACACCGCATTCGGGTTGGGAAGGGCGCCGTCTTGGCCTTCACGCGGCCGAGCGAAGAGAGTCTCGTGGTCGCGTGCCGTGGTGAAGAAGGCGCCGTGCCCATCGTCGAAATCCCGCAGCCCACGCTCGACCACCCGCTGAGCCTCGGCCAAAAACTCTGCCGAGCCGCCTGCTTCGAACAGCGTGATGAGCCCGTCGGCTAGATAGGCGTAGTCGTCGAGGCAGCCCGGCAAGTGGGCCCGCCCGGCACGCGCCGTGCGGAAAAGCCCACCGTCTGGACGGCGCAGCGCGGAGAGTACGAAGCGTGCGGCGCTCTCCGCCGACTGCAGGTAGCGCGGATCGCGGAGCACGCGGAACCCCTCGGCCATCGCCCCGATCATGAGACCGTTCCACGCCGTGATCACCTTGTCGTCGAGCAAGGGCGGCACCCGAGCGCGCCGCGCGTGGTAGAGATTCTCGCGCGCAGCTTCGAGCCGGCCCTGCAACGCCTCCGGCGTGCAGCCGATCTCAGTTGCGGCCTGTGCGACCGTGCGTGACCGGTGCAGCACGTTCTTGCCTTCCCAATTCCCTTGCGCGGTCACGTCGTAGAACAACGCGAACGCCTTGGCGCTGGTCGGATCGAGCAACGCCTGGATCTCATCGAGCGTCCACACGAAGAATTTTCCCTCTTCGCCCTCACTGTCAGCGTCGGTCGCGCAATAGTAACCGCCCCCGGCATCCTGCATCTCGCGAACCACGTAGTCGAGGGTCTCACAGGCCACGCGCCGGTATTCGAGATCGTGGGTGGCTTGGTACGCTTCCAGGTACACGCGGGCAAGCGCGGCGTTGTCGTACAACATCTTCTCAAAGTGCGGGACCAGCCAGCGCTGGTCGGNNGTAGATGCCACCGTTCTTCATGCCATCCAGGGTGGTCGTCGCCATCGCGAGGGCCTGTGCGTCTTCGGTTTTCGCGTGGTAGCGCAGCAACAGAGAAATGCTTGCCGCCGGCGGGAACTTGGGCGCTGACCCAAAGCCGCCCCATTGGGGGTCGAAGCTCGCGGCCAGCGCACGGACTGCGGCGGAGATCATCGCGCTGCTGACTGGAGCGGCCGTCGCGATCTCGTATCCCGCTCGAACCTGTGCGACCAGCGCGCTTGCTTGCGCAAGCAGATCGCCGCGCTGGCTCCTCCAGAGACGGGCAATGCGTTTGAGCAAGGTAGAGAAGCCAGGCCGGCCATGGCGATCCGTGGGCGGGAAATAGGTGCCGGCGAAGAAGGGGCGCCGATCAGGCGCGAGAAAGACACTCATCGGCCAACCGCCGCCACCCGATAGCGCCACCGTCGCGGCCATATAGATGTCATCCAGATCCGGCCGCTCTTCCCGATCGACCTTGATGCTGACGAAGAATTGATTGAGGAGCGCGGCCACCGCTTGATCTTCGAAGCTCTCGTGCTCCATCACGTGGCACCAGTGGCAAGCCGCGTACCCGATACTGAGAAAGATCGGCTTGTCTTCCCGCAGGGCACGCTCTAGCGCTTCCTCACCCCAGGGATACCAGTCCACTGGATTTTCGGCGTGCTGCAAGAGGTATGGGCTGATCTCCTGCGCCAGTCGATTGGCCATACCTCGCCTCTACCCCAAATCCTGGCCGCGAACCAGGCTAGGGGCTAGGGTCGCCTGTCTGGTCCGCGGGCCGCGCCGAAAGCGACTGCCCCGCCCGCAAGATTTTCGCAAAATGGCGAAGACTTTGCGTTTGGCAAGCTCGAAAACTCGCGACGCCCATCCAACCTGCGGAATCAAAGCTAATTAGGAACGCATGTGCGGTGCAGGACATGGGGAACATGGGACGCAGAACGGGAAGGGTAAACAGTAAAGAGGCGCAGCCTCCGGCAGGCGCCACGCTGGCACTTCTCGCTGCCGGGATGCTGCTCGGCTGCCAAAGGAGCCCGCCTTCCCCGCCTCCACCAGACGTTGAAGTCACCACCGTCTCGCCGACAGACATTCCCGTATTTCAGGAGTGGATCGGAACGCTCGACGGTTTCGTCAACGCCCAGATCCGCGCCCAAGTTACCGGCTATTTGCTCACGCAGAGCTATGCTGAAGGCAGCCAGGTCAGAAAGGGCGATCCATTGTTCCGGATCGATCCTCGCCCGTTCCAAGCGGCGCTGGACCAGGCCAAGTCCAAACTCGCACAAGACCGAGCGCAGTTCGGTAAGACGCAGCTGGATGTGAGGCGCTACACCCCGCTGGCAAGGGAGCAGGCCATAAGCAAAGAGGAACTGGACAATGCCGAGCAGGCCAACCTTGCAGCCGAGGCCCAGGTCAAGGCGGACGAGGCCGCTGTCAAGATCGCGCGGGTCAACCTCGACTTCACCAGGGTGCTCTCGCCCATCGACGGACTCGCCGGCATCGCGCTTGCGCAAATCGGCGATCTCGTGTCGCCGAGCACCGGCCTTCTGACCACGGTTTCTACGATCCACCCGATCAAGGCCTATTTCCAAATAAGCGAGCAGTTGTATCTGAGCATGGGGTGGCACGACGCCCTTACAAAGGGCGCGGCATCGAGCATCGAGCTGCAGCTGATTCTTTCCGACGGATCGGTCTATCCCGAGCAGGGGAAAGTCTTCTTCGCCGATCGCCAGATGAATCCCAGTACCGGCACGCTCCAGATAGTTGGACTTTTCCCCAACCCGGGCTTCACCTTGCGGCCCGGCCAATACGGCCGGATCCGTGCGCAGACCGAGGTGAAACGGAATGCCCTGGCTCTGCCCCAACGAGCCGTGACCGAGCTTCAGGGAGGCTATCAGGTCGCCCTCGTTGGAGAAGAGAACAAGGTCCATGTCGAATCGGTCAAGGTGGGCGAGCAGGTCGGCTCAGTTTGGATCATTGAAGCCGGACTGAAGCCCGGCGATCGAGTGGTGGTTGAAGGACTGCAGAAAGCCAAGGATGGCAAGGTGGTCAATCCCACGCCCTTCCGAGAGACGGTCCGTCAGCCGCCGACCTTGGGCGCGGCAGATCCGATTCCGGGACATCGGCGCGCGAACTAGCCATGTACCGCTTCTTCATCAACCGCCCTATCGTCGCGATTGTAATAGCAATTCTCATGGTCATCGTGGGCGCGGTCACGGCGCTGACCCTGCCCGTCGCCCAGTTTCCACCCATCGTTCCACCCGAGATTCGCATCCAGACCACCTTTGTCGGCGCCGACGCGCAGACGCTGGCGCAATCGGTGGCCACGCCCATCGAGCAGCAGATGAGCGGGGTGGACAACATGAACTACATGTATTCAATCAGCACCAACAACGGCGCGCTCCGGATGATGGTCAACTTCGACGTGAAGACCGATCCCAATGTCGACCAGGTTCTGGCGCAGCTACGGGAGAATCAGGCGGAACCGCAGCTACCCCAGGACGTGCGCAGCTATGGCGTCAGCCTGATCAAGTCGCCGACCAGCCCCTTGATGTTGATCGGCCTCTTCTCACCGCAAGCCACCCACGACGCCACCTGGCTGGCGAACTACGCCTACATCAATCTGGTGGACCAGATCACGCGTCTGCGAGGCATCTCGAACATCCAGGTCTTTGGCGCCGGCCAGTACGCCATGCGCTTCTGGGTCAAACCCGATCGACTGGCCGAATTGAACCTGACGGTTAACGAAATCATCACGGCCGTCAGCCAGCAGAACACGGTCAATCCCGCCGGCCAGATTGGCGGTCCGCCTGCGCCCAAGGGCCAGGAATTCACCTACGCAGCCATTGCGCAGGGGCGGCTGACCTCGGAGAAGGAATTCGGCGAGATCGTGCTGCGCGAGAGCCCCGACGGCTCCGTGGTGCGGCTCAAGGACGTCGCGCGCATCGAGCTGGGTGCGCAGCTTTACAACATTCGCGGACGCTTGAACGGGCAGCCAGCGGCGATTCTGGCGATCTATCAGCTGCCCGGCTCCAATGCGCTCGACGACGCGGACGAGGTTCGCCAGCTCATGGCGAAGGTGAAACCAGGCTTCCCTTCCGATCTGGACTACGCCATCTCACTCGACACCACGCGCGCAGTTTCGCAGGGCGTGGACGAGATTCTCAAGACCCTCTGGATCGCCCTGGCCCTGGTCATTCTCGTGGTCTTCATTTTCCTGCAAGGCTGGCGCGCCTCGCTGATTCCGATGCTGGCCGTGCCGGTGGCCCTGGTCGGGACCTTGGCGTTCTTTCCCCTGTTCGGTTTTTCCATCAACACCCTGTCGCTCTTCGGGCTGGTGCTGGCCATCGGGTTGGTCGTTGACGACGCCATCGTCGTGGTCGAAGCCACTGAGCGGCACATCGAGCGCGGACTGGCGCCCAAGCAGGCCGCGTTGCAAGCCATGCACGAAGTCGCGGGCCCGGTGGTGGCGTTGGCGCTAATCCTGGCGGCAGTCTTCATCCCGACGGTGTTCATAGCGGGCATCACTGGGCGGCTGTATCAGCAGTTCGCCCTGACCGTCGTGATCTCGGTCGTGCTGTCGGCCTTCAATGCGTTGTCCCTGAGTCCGGCACTGGCAGCGAAGTTGCTGAGGCCCAAAACGCCCAATGGCGAGAATCCGACATCCGGTTCCTCGCGCTCCATCCATCCCATGCGAAGATTCTATGCCTGGTTCAATCGTCGCTTCGATGCCGGCCGGGATCGCTACATTCAAGTCAGCGGCATGCTAATCCGCCGCAGCCTCTGGGCGTTGCTTGGCCTCGCCGCCATAGCAGTCACTGCGGTGCTGCTCGGGTTGCGCCTACCAGGCGCCTTTTTGCCCGAGGAGGATCAGGGCTATGCCTTTGTCACGGCCCAGCTCCCCGTGGCAGCGTCGCTCGAGCGCACGGAGGAGGTTTGCAAGCGCATCGAGGCCATCCTCAAGGACACGCCGGGCGTGCGCAGCACCACCACCGTCGAGGGCTTTAGTCTTTTGAGCCAGGTCACGGCCACCTACAACGCCTTCTTCTTCGTCACGCTCAAGCCGTGGAGCGAGCGCACCAGGGCCGAGGAGAAGTACCCGGCCATCCGCGCGCACATCAATCGCGAACTCGCAAAACTTCCGCAAGCCAACGCCTTCGCGTTCTCGCCGCCGTCGATTCCCGGAGTCGGCACCACGGCGGGATTCACATTCATCCTGGAAGATCGCTCCGGCAAGCAGGACGTGGGGTTCCTGACCCAGAATCTGGAACGGTACATGGAGGCGGCCAGGAAGCGGCCCGAACTGGCCGGGCTGAACACCACCCACCTGCCGAGCGTACCCCAGCTATTCATCAAGGTCGATCGCGACAAGGTCCTGAAACAAGGGGTTCTGCTCGCCGATGTGTACCGCACCTTGCAGGTCTTCATGGGCGGCTACTTCGTGAACTACTTCAATCGCTTTGGACGGCAGTGGCAGGTCTACCTCGAGGCCGAGGAACAATATCGCGCCAGCGCCGAGAACCTGGATTTGTTCTACGTGCGCAACAGTTTAGGGCAAAGCGTGCCGATTTCGGCGTTCACTGAAGTGCAGCGCCGCACCGGTCCGGAATTCATCCTGCACTACAACGAATATCCCAGCGCGCAGATCAACGGCAGCGCCGCAGCCGGGTACAGCTCGGGCCAGGCCATGAAAGCGCTCGAGGAAATCTTCCGGCAAACCATGCCAGGCGAGATCGGGTTCGACTATTTCGGGATGTCGTTTCAGGAAAAGAAGGCGGCCGAGGGTGTTCCGCTGGCCGCAGTCTTCTCCCTGTCGATCCTCTGCGTGTTTCTGATCCTTGCGGCGCAATTCGAAAGTTGGTCCCTGCCCTTCAGCGTTCTGCTCGGCACCCCCACGGCGATCCTGGGAGCCTTTGTAGCCCTCAATGCCCGCGGATTCCACAACAACGTCTATGCCCAGATCGGCCTCATCATGTTGATCGGTTTGGCGGCCAAGAACGCCATTCTGATCGTGGCCTTTGCCAAGACCGAGTACGAGAATGGCAAGTCCATCATCGAAGCCGCGCAAACCGGAGCGCGCATCCGCTTGCGTCCCATTCTGATGACGTCCTTTGCCTTTATCTGCGGCTGTATTCCGCTGTGGCTGGCGTCTGGCTCGGGCGCAGTCTCTCGCCGCACCCTCGGCACTGTGGTTATCGGGGGAATGCTGGGCGCGACTCTGGTGGATACATTGATCGTGCCGGTGACGTTTTGCGTGGTCGAGAAGGTGGCCGCGCATTTTGGAGGGCGGCCTGAGTCTCAGCTGGCCAAGCCTTCTGGACCGGATCCATGACGGGCGCGAGGGGCGCATGTCGAGCGGCACAAGCTTGGGCAAGATTGGAAGGGTCGGCGTGGTTCTGCTGGCCCTGGCCGGCGCCTGCGCGGTTGGCCCCAACTACCAACGTCCGCCAGTCGATGCGCCCAGGGCTTTTCGTGGCGGGTCGGCCAAATCGACCGGCTCGATCGCTGAGCTTCCGTGGTGGAAGGTCTTCCGCGACGAGAACCTGCGAGAGCTAATCCGGATTGCGCTCGCCAACAACTACGACCTGCGCATCGCCGTCTCGCGCGTAGAGCAGGCGCGCGAGTTCGCGGCACAGGCGCGCGCGGGCTTCTTCCCACAACTCAACTACGGGGCCGTGGCGGCCAGGGGCAGAAACGTGACCGCACTCAACCTGCCTGCACCCACCGGCCAGGTGGGCAGCATCTTTGCGGCCGACTTCAACGTTTCCTGGGAGATCGACCTGTGGGGTCGTATCCGCCGCCTGACTGAATCTGCACAAGCGCAATTCCTCGCCACCGAGGAAGCCCGGCGCGGCGTGACCATCTCGCTCATCGCCGAGGTCGCGCAGGACTATTTGCAGCTGCTCGCGCTGGAACGCGAGCTGCAGATCGCAGAAGAGACTCGCGACGCCTTTGCCGGCAGCCTGCAGATCTTCAATGAGCGACTGGAGGGTGGCGTGGCCTCGAAACTGGAGACCGCCTCGGCCTCGGCACTTCTGGACTCAGCCGCCGCGACAATACCCAACATCGAGCGTCAGATTCTGCTGCAAGAGAATCTACTTAGTGTGCTGCTGGGACGCAATCCTGGACCGGTCTCGCGGAACGGGCCTGGGTTTGACGAGCAGTTGCTGCCGGAGATTCCCCCGGGACTTCCCTCGGCCCTACTGGAACGTCGTCCCGACATTCGCCAGGCGGAACAGCAGTTGCGCTCTGCCAACGCGCAAATCGGCGTGGCCGAGGCAGATTGCCTTCCGCAGTTCAGCCTGACCGGGTTGCTCGGCCAGGTCAGCGCGCAACTCGCGAATTTCTTCACCGCCGGCGCCACGGCCTGGAGCGCTGCCGCCAGTTTGACCGGGCCCATCTTCCATGGCGGGCAATTGCGGGCGCGCTATCGTCAGGCCAAGGCCGCGCGCGACGAGGCTGTCCTGCAGTATCAGGCGGCGGTGCTGCGAGCGCTGCAAGAGGTTGCCGATGGCCTGCTCTCGCGGCAGAAGCTCGCCGAGGAGCGCGTTCAACAGGCACAGGCCGTGCAGGCCTACCAGGAGGCCGTGAAGATTTCCTTGGAGCGCTACCGTCACGGCAATGCCAGCTACTACGAGATACTTCAGGCGCAGCAACAGCTCTATCCCGCGCAGATCGCGCTGGTGCAAACCCAGCTCAACGAATTGCTTGTGCTCGCCCAGCTCTACCGCGCCCTTGGCGGCGGCTGGAGCCAGTGACGGTCGGCGCGGATCGAGCCATCGCCATGATACTTGGTCACGAACCAGGCCACGATCGCATCCAAAAGAGGGCCGAAGGATTTCAGTTGTCTGCATGCCGATATTCCCTATCTATCAGGGCTGGAGAGTTGGAATGGTTGTGAATCCATCGAGTCCAATGACGAGGGTGCTGGCCACCGGAGCACCGGCGGCCACCCTGTTGGTGCGACTGGTTGTCGGTGCGGTGTTTCTCTCCGAGGGGATTCAGAAGTTTCTTTTCCCGGCGGCGCTGGGAGTCGGACGTTTTGCCAAAATTGGCATTCCGTGGCCGGGCTTCACCGCGCCCTTCGACGGCGTTTTCGAGATTGGCTGCGGCTTCCTCATCCTTCTGGGACTCGCCACCCGACTCGCGAGCGTGCCGCTCGTCATCGACATGCTCGTCGCCATCGCCACGACCAAGCTCCCGATGCTCTTCAAGGGCGGGTTCTGGGCTATGGCGCACGAGGCACGTACCGACTGGTCGATGCTGCTGGGTGCGACCTTTCTTCTCATTGTCGGAGGGGGTTCGTGGTCCATCGACGCCTGGCTCACCCGCGAGCGGAACCGACGTGCCTGACCGGCCGGGCGCGTCGAGCGAGCGCGCACACGCGGCGCGCGAAGTGGCGGTCTTCTTCCTGCGCCTGGGTCTGACCGCGTTCGGCGGTCCCGCCGCCCACATNNGCGGTGAACCTCATCCCCGGTCCGAGCTCGACCGAGTTGGCGATCTTCATTGGCTACCGACGCGCAGGCTGGGTTGGCCTGCTCCTCGGGGGAGCCTGCTTCATCCTTCCTTCCGCGTTGATTGTCGGAGGCTGCGCCTGGGCCTACGTTCGCTTTGGAGCCCTGCCGCAGGTCACCTCTGTCCTCTACGGCGTCAAACCAGTGGTCATTGCCATCGTCCTGCAGGCCCTGCTCGGACTTGGGCGCTCTGCGATCAAGTCCTGGGGCCTGGGTGCGATCGCGTTCGGCGCTACGGTCGCCAGTTTCGTCGGCGTCGACGCCCTGGTTGTCTTGGCCGCCGGAGGCGCGCTGGCGCTGGTAGCCAAGGCTTTTTCCGAACGCGAGGGACTGCATGGTGTGGCTGTCCCGACGCTCTCTGCGCTTGGCAGTGCAGCGGCGCCGGCTGCCACAGTGGTCGCATCCGCGAGCTTGTTAGGGCTTTTCGTGGTCTTCCTCAAGGTGGGTGCCGTGCTCTTTGGCAGTGGTTACGTCCTGCTCGCGTTCCTGCGTGCCGACTTGGTGGACCACCTTCACTGGCTGACCGAGTCCCAGCTCCTCGATGCCGTGGCCGTGGGCCAAATCACGCCCGGCCCGGTCTTCACCACCGCAACCTTCATCGGCTATGTACTGCACGGGGCCACCGGTGCCTTGGTGGCCACGTTCGGTATCTTCCTGCCCTCGTTCATTCTCGTCGCAGTCGCCGGACCGTTGGTCCGCCGCGTGCGGCGCTCGCGCATGGCAGGAGCCTTTCTCGACGGCGTCAACGTTGCGTCTCTGGCTCTCATGGCGACCGTGACCTGGTATCTCGGCCGCAGCGCACTGACCGACCTACTCGCAGTAGCGATCGCGGGAGTGAGTGCCTTGTTGCTGCTCAAGTTCCGTTTCAACTCCGCGTGGCTGGTGCTCGCCGGGGCGCTGGTTGGCGTAGGGCGGTGGTGGCTGCAATGACGCTTCCAAACGACCGACCAGATAGAACGACGCCCGTGGTATCCAGCTGCTGCTTGCGCCACGACGATTTCACGCACGCTTGCCGGACAATGGACGAATTGTTAACGTCGGTAAGCCTCGCCCGTCGTGTGAAATCGCGCGAGGATCGGTGAACGCAAGAACTGCGCCCCCCCTTTTCATCCGAATGCGCCCGACGCGATACTTGCTCTCGAAAGGGGACTGCGACCGAGAAGACGATATGCTTCGGATTGACGCGGGGAGCGCCTGAGAATGACATAGTCGAACCGCCCCACACTTGGGGGCATCGGAATCCTACCGGAAGGCCCCCCTCGACGGGGGCCTGGGGCGGACGAATTGGGGAAGGCGTGGGTCCTCACCGACCGTTGGGGCATCCAAGCCCGGATGCATGCCTTTCACGCCATTTGGCCGACCGCGACTGAATAATTCCTGCCCTCCCAGCGCCCGGCCTCTTTCCAATAGAACGTGAATTCGACGGAAGAGCCCTCCGGGCAGTTTTCGGTGGGAAGATCGGCGAACCACAGATTGAGACCTCCGATCGCCGTCGTATCTGTCGTGTTGGTGCTGCCCCAGGCGTTGACGGACCACACGATGGCTGCGTCTGCCACGACGACAAGGCGCAAGGTTCGTCCGTGCGGCATGCGGCGGATGGGATGACGAGCGCTCCACATCTCGTGCGAATGGGTGGTGCGATGGACGACGTAGCGCTGGAAGGCCGGCTCAATTCGATCGAAACACACGCCATCGTGAGCACTGCGCACGAGCGACAAGTATTCAGCATGTGAGAGTCCGCATACTGCAGGATGAAGCCGGCAATCGCCTCTTCATGGCGTTCTTTCGCGAACTGCGCGGCGCAAATCAGGCCGGCAATGACCGTGGCCAGCGTCGAGGGGGAATAGCCGGCACTTTCCTCCCACCGCTCCTGTGCGGTCACGGGACCCTGACGAATGAGATAGGCGGCCGCGCGCAGGATCATGACCCAGGGATCGAAGCTGCCCAGCGAGACGCCCTCGCGACGCAAACGCCACGCTAGCAGGATAGGCGCGGCGATCTCATCGAGCTGAACCACGGACCAATAGGCGTTGCCATCGATCCAACTGTTTTGGGGGAACGCGCCGTCCGCGCCCTGAATGGCCGCCAGCCAGATCAAAGCACCTACCGGCGTCCCAGTCTGTCCCCCTGCCAAAAGTGCGGTCGCGCTTTGTACCAGATCGCGGGTCCAGACCAGGTGATAGCCACCGAGATCGGCGTCGCTCTTCGTCTCGCCCCACGGGATTCTCATGGAAGCGACCAGGGCGCCTTGGAACGTCTTGTCCTCATGGGCGAGCAGGATGCAGCGGCTGAGACGATACAGACGACCGCCGTCCGCCGTGTGCGCGCTGAAATCGAACTTGGGCTTGAGCACCGTGCGTTGCCATTGGCGAACGTAGGCCGCGCGATGAACCTTGAACGGCTCCGCCAGAGAGTGCAGCAACTTGGCCACCGTGCTCTGACAGCTGTGCCCAAGTGCAATCGCGATGGTAAAAGGCTGCCCATCCTGCACGACGATCTCGCCAGTCAGGGCGAGGTTGCCGGGGCCCGCCGAGCGGAACTCCCAGTCCATCTTGAAGCTCTTCATTAGATCTTGCCAACCGTCGCTGGTACCGACATAGCCGATCGATCGCCGCGCGAACCCTCCGCTGCACCCCATGACCAGATGGATGCCCTTGCGCTGCGCATGGAGAAGGTTGTTTCCGCCGATTTCAGAACACCAACCGAGGTTGCCCGCGCCCTCGCGCGCCAGGTGCGGAGCCAGCAGCACGTAGAGACGCAATTTCCCAATCAGCGACTTGTCGACCACCTCCAGTTGCGTGTGCATGAGCACCACCGATCGATGCGGGTCGGCGAGAATGTCCTTGATAAGGCGATAGCGGCCGTTCGGTTCCGAATTGGTGATGCGATAGAGAACGCAATCGCGTTCCGGATACTCGATCTTGTGTTCAAGATCCCGTTTCTCTTCGTGGCAAAACGTGCTCCCATCGCTGATGAGAAACTGCAAGTCGCGCGTATTCGGTTGGTCGACGGTGGGATAGTAGATCTCGTTCACGATACCATGGCTGAGCGTGAACCACACCCGACAGCTTGTGTGATAGGCGGTGCCCAGGCCTTCCTTGGCGCTCGATGTCCAGCGCGGCTCGATGCCCGGTGCTCCGAATGCGATCGGGTCTTCATTTGGTTTCATGCGTGTTCTCCCTGAGCGTCACCGCGAACCTGCAGCTGTCGTGACATCGAAGGCTTTGATCTCTACGGATCGATTATTGGCACAGGACGCCATCGGGTACTGGGAGGCCACGCCACGAGGCTAGTGGATCAGCGGTCGCTGCACTTGCGCCAGCGAGTCCTTCGGATGCCGTGGTTTGGACAAGCTGGCGTCGCGGTTGATCCCAAAGAGCAAGTTGGCGGTGGCCTGGTCAGCCGGGGGAAAGGCGTAGCTCTCCAGTTCCTGAGGCGTGACCCAGCGAAGATCGGCCACCCCAACCGGGCGCGGTTCCTGGACGGGCGCGATAGCGGCCCGATAGAGGACCAGCTCAACCACATAGCCATCATAGCGGTGGGTGCGATGGGCGGTGGAGCCGCCCACATCCACATCGACACCGACGCGCTCCTTCAATTCCCGCCGGAGAGCGGCCTCGTCGGTTTCGCCTGTCTTGACTCTGCCGCTCGGGAATTCCCACAAACCGGCCAGCACGGCCGTCGACTGTCGCTGTGTGATGAGGTACCGCCCTTGCTGCTCAATCAGGGCAGCCACTACGCGGATGTCAGGTGTGACCTCGTTCATGGTGTCAGCCTCTGTGGCGGGACAGTCTCTTCCATCTGCGATGGGTACCCATGGAAGCCGAAGATGATGGGCTTGTCCCTGGTGAAGAGCGAATCGTAGTTCCTATCGCTCAGTCCGTGCGGGTGCTCGGTTTGCGGCTGCAAGCACGTGAGAGCCACGACGTTGACCACCCGGACCTTCAGCTCAGGCAGATGCTCGCCCTCGGGCCCCGGGGTCATGGGCTCCGCAAGGCGTGACCCCCGGTGAGATCCTTCGTGTTCTGCCATTCCGTCTCGAGGCGGGCCGCCACGCCGGCAAGAATGCGACTCAGCTCTGGAACCGCTTGAGCGGGCAGTGCAGCGGCAAGCTTGCGCAGCCGATCGGCGAAGCCTCGGCCCACTCCCGTCCAGGCAAGGGTCTCCCGCTCCCCGGGCCGGAGGCCAGACACGTTGGTGCTGGGGTGGCCAGCTTTCGCGGCGACGTCGGTCAGATACGCGAGCCACGCGCCTGGGCGTGGCGCCATGGTTGGGGTCAACGCCACAGCAGGCGGCGCCGCGTCGAGCGTCGTCGTGAACGTCTGCGCCACGGCGTAGAATTTGAGCGCCTTGGACAAACCGCTGGCGATCTCCATGCGATCCATGGCAAAGAGGGTGCCGATTGCGCGCCTATCAGCCCCGTCTGGATCCGTCGTGACGAGCAACTTGTCGAGTGCGCTGTGAGTCTGGAGCACGTCGGCGGCGGTGCGTTCATCCTTGGTGAGCTTTGCCTCAATTGAGTTTCGGTCGTAGTCGATCTTGACTCGATCCGCAGCTCGGCGCGCGAGCATTCCGTCATGGGCAGCAGCAGCGACATCCGAGAACAAGGCCACCGTTCGCGCGCGCGTGGCCTCTGGTTCCGTCACCCGGATCTTCGCCAGCAAATCGTCGACGGCGCGCGACTCAGTAGCGCGAATCTGCTCGTAGCGAGCCTGGTCAAAATGGTTGTACACACTGACAACCAGATCGTGACATCGCTCGTGGTCACGCGCAGCCCATCTTTCTCGGGGAACGCCCTCGGCGTCTGACCAGACACCGCCCATCCAGCAGGAGGTAGCGAGCAGGCCCAGCTTGTAGCCCCGGGGCGTGCTGCCGGCCGGGAAGATCTCATTGCTGGCGGCGTCGGCCCTGCCAGGGCGGGTCCACGATTCGACAGTCGATAGACTGAGTAGTATGGCCAGAGCCAAGCCCCAGCGAGGCAATCGGCCACTTCCGGCTGCCTCCCGGACACCGAAGCAAGTCAGAGCGGTTCGGTCTACTACGTGTTGCTTGTTCATTTGTTCCTCCTCGCAATCGACCTTCAAACTTGTTTAGATGACCATCGGCTGTCGGTCTAGAACCAAAAGAAGATCCACTGGCAGCGGGGTTGGTTTGCTCGTCTGGATTCCGCAATTGGCGTTGGCCGAGGCAGGCACGACGTTGCCGGTAGTACTGCTCGAACTCGTGCTCCCGCCTGTTCCCGCGGTCGGGGGGATCGTGACTATGGCTTTGCTACCGCCCGCGCCCGCGCCATTGCCAGCTTCGGCAGTTGGTGCACTCCCGGCGAGCGGCGGTTCGCCTCCAACGGGCTGGACCGGCCCTCACTGGACCGAGAGCGCGCCCGCGAACATGCACACACCAACAACTAGAATCGTCTTCACGGCTGCTGATTCCTTCGTGGTCGCCTCCATTTTCAAACAGAGCTTCTCGTCCCCCCACCTCCGGTCCACAAACCGTGAACGCAGCGGGGTTCGCCGGGCGCATAACGCCGGCGCAGAGTCAATGCCTCATCCTGCGTTCCGCTGTCGGCAACCGCCGCCAGCAGCGTGTTTGTCTGGGGGTACTGGGTGGGCACCGATGGCGACACCAGCGCCAGCCACGACACCGCCCAGGCCACCATGGTAACCATGGACAAGAGCAAGGTTGTCCAGGCGTGCTGCCCGTTCGCATCGAGTCCGAGCACACCCTGTCCGGCGCCAACGCCGTAGGGCTGCTCTGCGCCAGGCATAGCCCATGCCGTCATACGAGAGATGTCGTGTCTTTCCAACGGTAGCGATGATCGACGGCGGGGCTAGCCATGCTGCGCACCACTGCCACTACGGGATGGCTCTCTGGCACCGATTGTCGCATAATCCCGTCCCGTTGCTGAGGCCATCGTCACACTGCTCACCAAACGCGGCGTCTACGTTGCCGTCCCCGCAATACGGCGGCGTTCGGCACCCCGGCGCGCACCCTGTCACCATGCCGTAGGTCGACAGGTTGATCCCGTCGTCACATTCCTCGGGCGGGTTCTGGACGATGTCGTCGCCGCATCGGGGCGGCAATGTGCAGTCTGGGTTGCAGGTCCCGTATGCGCCGGTGTTGTTCGCAGTGCCGAGGTCGCACGCCTCTCCGCGGGTAACGATGCCGTCCCCGCATACGCTATGGCAGACGCTAATCGGGGCGTTGAACCCACTGAGCGTCAGCTTGTAGTTGGAACCGATCACGTGGCGCTCGGCCTGAAAGACAGCGATCTCATAGATGTTGCCGGCCACCAGCCCAAAGCCGTTCGCCACTGTGGTGCAGTTCGGCGGCGCCGGAGTGTCGCACACCGCCTGACCCGCGCACGCCGGAGGGGTGTCGTCGACACAGAACTGGGTGCTGGCACCGCTGAGGGTGACGATGCCCCGCAATTCATTGTGGACGCCGCCGAGATCGACGGAAAGCTGGCCATTGACAAACACCCACACGTCGTCGTCTCCGCGGAACTCGAGTTGCTCGCCACCGTTGTACTGAAACCAGTAGTGGGCCTCGCTGGTGAAGTTGTAGTTGTGCACGTAGGTAGGGCTGGTGGACGGGTAGCTGATGTTGCCGAAACCCAGTCCGTCCAGAGGGAAGAACTCCGAGCTGTAGTACTGGTAGGTCCCGGTGCTGATCTGGCTCAGCGTTAGTGTGCTCTGGATGGTAATGCGGGTTACGGCTGAGTTCGCCGCATCTACCGCGGCGTTGCCTGTGGCGTTGGGATCGTCCGTGTACCACTGCGCGTAGTTGTCCGCGATCTGTGCGGCGGTGGTAAGCGACGCCGGCGTGTTGCTGGCAGCCTTGGTGCGGAAGGTGGCGCCAGTAGCGTCGCTCATAAGCGTACCAGCGGTGTTCATGGGCGGGCCGTCCATGGTCCACGGCCGCCCGAGCGAAGTGCCAGCGTTGTTCCCGAGGTACGCCGTGTTGTAGACCGGTTTGCCGTTCGCCCCGAGGGCGCTGCTCGCTATGCCTGCCTGGCGTTGGAAGTAGACCGGATCGACTTCGAACTGCGGGTGCTGCCAGTTGAAATCGCGATAGAGGATAGGCACAGTCAGCGAAGAACCAAGCGCCGGCGCCGATGCTGTGCAGGCGTATCCGGGTTCAATGGCACAAGTCGACGAGCAGCCGTCGCCGTCTCGGACGTTGCCGTCGTCGCACGCCTCGTCGGGCATCTTGATACCGTCACCGCAGACTGAAAAGCACTGGTAGGGCTCGCTGATATCGTTGTTTGGGTAACCGCATTTCGGCTCGTTCGTGCAGGTCGGCGAGCAGCCATCGAACGGATAGGTGTTGCCGTCGTCGCACTGTTCCGTCCCTTCCTTGTTCCCGTCGCCACAGACCGTTTGGTAGCACTGGGTCGACAGCGCTGTCGGATGCCACTGGTCAGGACCGCAGGCATATCCCGCTTCAAGCTGGCAGGTCGAGCTACAACCGTCACCCGAAGAAGTGTTGCCGTCGTCGCATTGTTCAGTCCCGGCAACTATGCCGTCCCCGCAGGCTTTGGCGACGCATGCAGCGTCGAGCACCGGGCAGGTCCAGCCCAGCTCGATCTGGCAAGTCGAGCTACAACCATCACCCGCGGACGTGTTGCCGTCGTCGCATTGCTCGGCCCCGCTGATCTTCCCGTCCCCGCAGACCACGGTGGAGACGCACGGTTGACCGGCGACCGGACAGACGTAGTTGGACTCGATGACGCACAGTGGGCTGCAGCCGTCGCCTCCCGTGGTGTTTCCGTCGTCACATTCCTCACCCTGGTCGAGGTTGCCGTTGCCACAACAAGAACCGGCCGCAGTCTTGACACAAGCCTGCGCAACGTCGACCGCAGTGCCTGCCTCAGGTATTGTGATAATGGGGCCTGTGTTCCCGCTGGCATCCTGACTCTCATTGCTACCTCCGGCTCCGCCGATGTTGCTGCCACCCGCACCGCCCTCCCCGGCATTTACTCCGCCCTGGGGACCGCAGGCACCGAGGAAAAGACCAAGGCCCATGACAAGCCCACTTGGGCAGCCCCACGCCTGCATCACCCAAGCCCGGGTCAAGAACGTATTCACCGCAAGCTTCGCCATGGCCCCTGTTCAATTGGATGCTCGCAGGGCGTGACGGTTTCGACGTTTTCGTTGTCGAGTAGCCCGGGTCAGTTACCCGGCCCGGGCCCCCACCCTAGCCCGTCTGACACGTTCCTGTTGCGCCACCACCGCCGCCGCCTTGGCAGGTAGTGCCGGTGGCCGAGCAGACGCGGTTTGCACAGCAGGGCTGGCCGGAACCACCGCAGGCAACGCAGTTGCCAGCGCTGCAGGCGGTGCTTGCGGCAGTGCAGCGGTTGTTCGCGCAGCAGGGCTGGCCCGAGGCTCCGCAGCCGCCGCAGGAAGCGGCCGAGCAGGTTCCTGCGATCCCCTGGCCGCACACCGAGCCCGCTGCCACGCAGGTTGCGTTGTCGTCCTGAACCGAAGCCACGCAACAGGCATTGCTGTCGCAGCGGCTGCTGTTGCAACAGGCTTGGCCCGAACCACCGCATAGAGCGCACTGCTCACCACCACCCACTGTCAGACACTCGGCGCCTGAAGCCGTGCACGTCCGGCTGGCGCAGCATGGTTCACCCGAACCGCCGCAGGTGACGCAGGTGTCGGCGGCCCCTCGGCCGTTCGCGCCGCAGGCCGTGCCTGAGGCGGTGCATGTTCGACCGGCGCAGCAGGACTGGCCAGCAGCGCCGCAATCCACGCAACTTCCGCCCGCGCAGACGAGTCCCGAGGAACCACAGATGTCGCCCGCGCAGCAGGGCTGGCCGGCGCCGCCGCAGACTGCGCAGGTTCCACCCGCGCAGGCCAGGCCGCTGACAAGGCAGGTATCTCCGGCACAGCACGCTTTTCCCTGGGTACCACAGGCAACACAGTTGCTGTTGACGCAGGCGAGATTCCCCGCGGTACATTCACCGTTCCCTCCACCGCCGCTACTACAGCAAGCCTGGCCGGCGCCGCCGCAGGTGCCGCAGGAGCCTTCGCTACAAGTTCCACCGAGGCCCGGACAAACGCTACCGGACTGCGTGCACGTGTTGGTGACACAGCAATCACCACCCGCGCAACTGCTGCCCGCGCAGCACACCTGTCCAGCCCCGCCGCACGCCGTGCAGGTGCCCTGGCCGTTTCCGGCGCAGGTCATGCCGGCGGCGCTGCATACGCGTCCGTCGCAACAGGGCTGGCCGGCGCCACCACATGCCTGACAAACGTTGTTGCCGCAGGTAGCGCCCGAGGCCGTGCAGGTCCGTCCCGTGCAGCAAGCTTGGCCCACGGCCCCGCAGGGCGTCCCGTTGGGCAGGGTGGAACCCCCGCCCCCGCCGCAACCGAGCAATGCGGCGACCACCACCAGAAAGCTTGTGAGATGCGAAACCCACCCGTGCGTTGCATTTTCGCTTGTCATGAATCACCTATCCAATGAAATGGAGAGAGAGGATTGCTAGGTAGTTCGGGAGAGGCGGCGAGTTTCTTCGTCATTTTTGGCGGACTTTTTGTGTGGCACTACAACTGCTCGACAACATTCAGCAATTTCGTGCGTTCGCCGAAACACCAATGTCGGTTGCCACGCCGTCGCTATCACGAGGCCCGTGCTCTGGTCTCTCTCCTGCGCCGGTTGCCAACAGCCTCTACACCTTCCCGACAGCGACGAATGCCCTCAAGACCTGTCCGAATCTTCGTCGCCGAGCCTATGGGATGACTTCGGGCGGTGACGCACCGCTTGGACATCCAAAGTAGACCTGCATGACCTGGTAGGTTCCGTTCCTGATCCCGTCGCAGAAGCTCCCACTGAAGGTGACAGTTGTGCCATCAGCACCCAGCGAATAGCCGTTCTCCGCGTTCGCCGGCACCCTGGTATTCTTGTCCAGATACACTCCGAGGTTGTTCGGGTCGGGCGGAACTGCGGCCATCGTGAACGTGCAGCTTGTCACTGCGACAACGATGGAGCCGAGCGCCGCAGTGAGCTGGTCCGGCGAGGTCGCGGGGAAGTAGTGTCCTGTTCCTCCGGCTCGGGCGAAGTCGTCCAGATTGCCGGCCGACGCTCCGATGCCCACCACGTAGGTCTTCATGCCGGCGTTGAAAGCGGCAGCGATGGCATTGGCAGCGTCATTGACCGATGTGTTGGTGACAACGCCGGATGTCCCAGGGTCGCAATTGGGTAGGCCATCCGTGGCAAGGAGAACATAGTGGGCCAAGCTGTCATTCACCGCACCGAAATAGGCGACGGCTGCGTTGATGGCCGCCATGGTCGGAGTGTTGTTCTCCGGAGAGGTGCCGGCCATTGCAGCCTGGATTTTGGCCGCGGTGTTTGGCCCCACCGCCACATCGGCTCCCGGGCTCACCGTACAAGCTTGCCCCTTTGGCGAGCTGAAGAACTTCAAGCCCCATTGGACGGCGGCAGGCGAAGATGCGAGAACCTGATTCAGGGAGGACGTCATCGCGGGCCACTTGGGCGAGCAAGGGGCAGCACCAAAGCGACCGCCAAGGCCGCCGGTGCAGGGATTGTCGGTGGCGATGTCGTCGGCCATTGATCCCGAGCGGTCCAGGAGCAAGAGGAGATCCACTGGTTGCGGGGTTGCTGCGCTCGTCTGGATCCCACAATTGGCGTCTGCCGAGGCAGGCACGGCGTTGTCAGTACCGCTGCTCAAACCCGCGCTCCCTCCTGTTCCCGCGGTCGTCGGGAGCGTGACTATCGCTTTGTTGCCACCCGCGCCATTGTCAGTTCCAGCAGTCGGCACATTCCCGGCGAGCGGCGGCTCGCCTCCGACGGGCTGGACCGGCCCGCACTGAACCGAAAGTACACCCGCGAACATGCACAGACCAACAACTAGTACCGTCTTGACGGCTGCTGATTTCTTCATAGTCGCCTCCATCTTCACAATCGCCGGCGCGGATTCAATTTGCCATCCTGCTTCTGTTGGTTAGATTCCAAGGAGAAGCGATGGTTGCGATCTTGCCGGGGATCCAAGCAAAGCAACGCATGGTTGCCATCAATGCGTCGCGATCTGCAACGTCGAGCTCGGAGTTCGACCAGTCGGGGAACAGGTCGAAGGTTGAGAAGTACACGCGTGGCGCGGCGCCGCCCACCAGAGGATCGCCCGTCTCGCCGACGAGCGTCGGATAGAAGGGTTGCTTGCCTGCGGGCGGCGCAAATGTCGCGATCGGCACCGACCAGTGGAGGAGATCGGTCGAGCTGCGGAACTGGAAGTTTGTCGGCTGCGCGCCGCCAACGTATTGGTGGTGCACCATGAGGTACGCGCTCGCGAGGTTGTCCCAGATCACACTCGGCAGGTAGTCCGTCTCGTCAGAGAAGAGCGGCGTGAAGTGACCGGAGGCCGTGTTCTCCGTCGGATCGCCGCTGGTTGCCGGCGAGCTCCACGGATCGCCGGCGGTCGCGTCGTATTTGTGGAACAGGCCCGCGACGGTCGTGGGGTTGCTGCTGGCAAGCGGCACCACCGCGTCGAGCACCTGGTCGAAGCGCGCGCGCGCCACTGTCACGCACGCGCCTTTGCCGCACGGGCCGGGCCCGTTCTTGTCGTAGTCCTCGAAGAAGACGTACAGGTACGTGTTTCCGAGGTCGGCGGGCGGCGCAGCGATCCACTTGCCATTCGCGTCCGCGACGACGATCGAGCCGTATCCCATCCCCAGGTTGACGCTGCCGCCTTGGTAGTCCGATAGCGGCGGGTACGCTTGGATGATCTGCCCCACCGACTTGAATGTCGCACCGTCGTCGAGCGACACCGCCATGCCGATGCCACCGTAGAAGCACGGCACGCCAGCGCCGCATAGGCCATTGCTCGCGGGCCCCTTCCAATGCACCTCACCGTGGTACGTCATCAGAAGGCCCGTGGTCGCGCCGCGTTTGAACGGCACGACCGATCCGCCGCCCGCGTAATCCTTGTCGAAGACCCAGCCCGTAGGCGCGCTGCCGTTCGTGAAGAGCGCCTTGCATTGGCCGGCGGGCAACCCCGTCAAGTGATCGAGCGTCCCGGTGAAGCGGAACGCGCCCTGTGTCGACGGCGAGTCGGTGCATGTCGCCGAGCCGCGCGCAGCGCCGAAGAAGTCATAGTTGTCGCCGCCCATCGAGGCAGCACCCATCGTGCCATCGGAGGGGCCCCAAGTGAATCCGTTCGCGACGAGTTCCGCGTGCGTCGCGAAGAGCGTCGGCGTGCCGAGCGTCAGCGTGAAGCCCGAGACGCCGCTGTCGGCGATCGCCGGCGGTGCCGATCTGCATCCGCCGCACGCTACCAGGACAGAGGCCGATACGATCCCCCACGAACCACACTCGCGCATTTCTTACCTCCTGCGGCTACGGAGCTGGGTAATGTCAGCTGATAGCCCCAGCAGCGAACACGAAAAGTGGACTCACCTCTTCTCCCCTTGTCTTTAGATGAAGGCGCCGCGTTCGCGTGACAAACCCCTGCTGCAACGGGCCAGCGTGGTCACGCTCAACGCCGTCGGTGTTGCGTACGGGATTGTATCGAAGGTCAGCGTGCGCAGCTGGGACTTGCTCGCCCGCCCGAACTACACTCCGTCGGGCGTCTGCGCGACGAGGGCTGCTGCGGAACCACGGCGGCAACAAAGCAGTCCATCTCGACACCCCATTGTCATGCGAAACGCGTTCACATTGGCCTGGGCAATGTGCCTCATTGTCGCTGGCTGCGGCAACAACGGCGGCAATAGGGACAGTGCCGCGGGTGGTACCGGCGGTACGGCCGAGTCTGACGGCGGCGGCGTCGTTGATGCCCAGGTTGGGGTCGAGACCGGCGGCGTTCAAAAGGCGAACATTATCTTCGTCCTCACCGACGACCTATCCTGTAACCTCGTGCAGTACATGCCGCACGTCGTGCAGATGCAGAAGCAGGGTACGACGTTCTCGCACTACTTCGTAACGCGCAGAAGATGTGAGTAGGAGGAGGCAGCTAGACCGCTTCGGCCAGCGCGCGTCTCTCTCGAGAAACGCCCAATGCTCACCGCCTTCAGGTCGCGTGGAAAGGACCCGATCGGGGGCTGGCGGTACCAAGGTTGGGTCATCAGCGTGCGATTCCGCACCACTGTGCGCAGCCGCCCACCGCCAAGGGCGTTTGCGATGCGCGCAATCCCAGGCTATCCCCCTGTCGTGTCTCGGGGATTGAGGACACTGCGCGGGGTGCGTTTCTTGCTAGTGATTTCGCGCCGTGCATGCAGACGCAAACCCCTTCAATCGGGAACAGGGTCCGAGACTGGGCGACGAATGTTTCCCCCAAGCGAAGGTTCGCACGCACCACCGTTCCACCTGAAAGAAGGAACTCAGTATGCACGACATTCTCTTTTCGTGGATGATGGTGACCCTGGCGCTGGTAGTGGCCGTCGCCTATCTGGTTCGTGCCGCACGGGTCGGCCGTGCCAAACATATGCGCTCCGACGCTGATGGAGGAAGTGTTCTTCTTGGCAAGCCGATAATGGAGATGGGCTACTGGCTTCTCAGTCCGGTCGCCCGCCTGCTGCACCGGCTGGGCGTGACGGCCAACATGGTCACTGGCTTTTCTCTCATGCCGGGTTTGTTGGCCGGAGTCGCCGTCGCTTTTGACCAATTTGGGCTGGCGTGCGCGCTGGCCACTTTCTCCTCGCTGTGCGATTTGCTCGATGGGCTGCTTGCCCGCGAAGGCAAGACCTCATCGGATGCTGGCGAGCTCTTCGACGCCACCGTTGACCGACACGTTGAGTTCTTCCTGATGGGCGGTCTGGTGTTCCACTATCGGCAGCAGCCCTTGATTCTCATCCTATCCTTGCTGGCGCTTCTGGGCGCATTCATGGTCAGCTACACGACCGCGAAAGCGGAAGCACTGAGAATCGAGCCGCCGCGCGGCGCAATGCGGCGGGCCGAGCGCGCCATCTATCTGATTACGGCAACCGGACTGACTCCGTTTTGCCAGACGCTCACTTCTGGCTCCAACCCATTCATCCGCGAAGCACCGCTTGTGATAGCCACCATCGTCGTCGCCCTCGTCAGCAACGTCTCTTCCGCAAAGAGACAATTGAGTATTGCTCACCAAATCCGCGAGCGTGACGGCGCAAATTGCCGGCGCCCATCGACACGCCCACCCGAGGCCAAGCCGCTCGATGTCGGAGAATATCGAATCGCGGCGGAACCCCCGGCTGGACTTGCCTCATGAGGAACAAGTGGCCGGACTCCCTTTGCTTTTCACAGGACGTTTCTTGGCACAAGACGCGATACTATGGGCTCCAAATCCCAGTGGAGACGTCGATCTTCCAGCTGGTCGCACAAGTCATCGAGACCGTGCTGCCGTTGATAGTCAGTGGCAACCAGATGTAGCGCGAGTCCGCCAGGGTACCGGAATTCCAACGGTCAGCCAGAAACACATAGGTCGTGCTACTGCTGCCGACTACCGGAAGAATGAACGTGGATTGTGAGTTGCAGGTATTGGTCCCACTGGGAGCGAAACTCTTCCACGCGCCCCACGGGCCAGCCATCGAAGATGCCGTGGAGTATTGGTTGTCGTTGGTGGCCCAGCCGCTCAGATGTGAGCCAAAGAGAAAGTAGGTGCCGCCGATCTTGGCAACTGCCGGCGCTTCATACTGCGGGACAGTGGCAACCAGGGACGAGACCGTGAGATAGTCGTCGGAGAGCTGGTAGATTTGCAACTTGGTGTTGGTACGATCCTCGCTGAGGAAGTACCCGGTGGTCCCGTCCTGAAACAAGGTATCGTCCAGGCTATCGTGGCCCAGCGGTTTCGTACTTCCAAGATAGGTATAGGAACCGCAAACGCTGGTGCTCGTCGCCACGCCGGCCTTGCGGTCGGTGTAGCTCGAGTTGTCGACATGCATGTACATGACGAACTGGGATGTGGAGNNGCCGTTGGTCTTGTCCTCGCCCAACCAATAGTACTTGGCGTCCACCTTGATGATGCCCTCGCCGTGCGCCTGGATGACGTTGCCTTGGCTGTCATTCCAGACGGCGCTCGCGGCTAGGGTGGTTCCGCCGCTGCCCAGCCCTCCCCCTGTGACTGCCCCACCCGCGACAGCCATGCCTCCTGCGGCCACGGTCCCGCCTGAGGCGCCTCCTGAGCTTGTCTGGCCGCCGGTCGCCCCGCTCGTCCCTGTGCCGCCACCGGTTGGGCTTGGGCCTCCTCCGGCCCCTCCGCGGACGGCGCCGCCCGACCCTGCAGCAGTGCCGCCGGCCCCTTTGCCGTTCTTGCTGTCCTGCCCGCCACAGCCGATGCCAAGCGCGGCAATCAACGTCGCCGTAGCGACAAAGTGAAGTTTCGTGAGTGGCATGATTCGCTCCATGGCATCAGCATGTATCGAGTTGTTTGATCTTTCGACAACATTGGGCGGCGTGTCGCCCGAGGAAAGCCTAGCCAACCCTTCAACATTTTCCGGCGGGTAGCGCTGGCATCCAGCCCGAGATCGTTGTACATGCTCTCTAACTTCCTTAAGGATGGCCATGAGAAGCACTCGATCGGCATTTGGCACGATATCGGCGATTGCACTTGCCCTTTTCGGTTGTTCAGGGAATTCAGGGAGTTCCGACTCAGCCACGGATGCCTCGGGCGGGTTTCAGAGCATGGACAGCGGCAAGGCGGACTCTGCTGCGGTGAACCTGGATGGCGCCGTAGCTCACGAAGTCGCCCCAGCCGACGGCCATGTCGCCAACCCCGATGTGCCTTTCACCCCCGCCGATGTCCAGACGCCGGCGGATGTGTTCCCTGGCGGCGATGCATCCATGGTCGACATGGCCCCAGGGGAGGTGGCAGTTCCAGTCGACGCGAACGCTTCGCTGGACGCCATGTGGACCGGGGAAGTGGGGCTCGACGCCGCAGCAGACGCTCCCTCAGGCGGCGCCGATGGTCAGTCGCAAGCGACTGGTGGAAGTGGTGGAGGAGGTATTGACGGCAGCACCGGTTGCCCCTCGGGGAGTGAAACATGTGCCTGCCATGGCGACGGCAGCTGCAATGTGGGGCTCACCTGCGTGTCAAACCTGTGCGTGAACCTGGGAGCCGGCGGCACTGGCGGGACCAGCAGTGGCGGCGCGGACGCCGGCGCCACCATAGCCACCGGTGGGGCTTTGGCTAGTGGCGGCACCACTGGAAGTGACGGCAGCACCAGCAGCCAGTACGTCGTCGCCATGGTCCAGTCATCGAAGGCGCAGGCATCGGATATCGCGCAGGGCGACATCAAGACGCTGGTTGGCGACGCCATCACCAAGGCGGGTGGGCTTGACTTCATCAAGGATGGCCAGACCGTCGTGCTCAAGCCGAACATCGTGACGCCGTACGCGGACATGTTCGGCACTCCAATGAGCCAGACAGTGAACGGGGTTTCAACCGATTGGCGGGTCACCAAAGCCGTGGCCGACCTCGTGCGCGAGAAGAACCCGACGGGCAAGATCTTGGTGATGGAGGGCTCGACGGTGCCCGCTGCTACCGCGTTCTCTTTGATGGGCTACACAACGGCGAACTTCGGAGCTTCCGTCGATGAATTCATCGGATTTGAAGGCGCTTCGTGCACGGATAGCAGTACGGACGCGCTGGTGCAGGAGCCCGCCGTCAACGGCAGGCTATTCTGGGTGAACAAACGCTATTTCAGCGCCGACGTGGTCATCAGCCTTCCCACGATGAAGACGCATTTGAACGCTGGCATCACAGGTGCGGTCAAGAACCTGGGCGTCGGGACCACTCCAGTCGGGCAATACTCGCAAGTCCCGGATGGCGGTGTCGGCGTGGATGGTGGCGCCAGCACCAACTGCACGCGCGGCCAGAGTGCCGCCTACATCGATCACTCCACGCCAGAGACCTTAGGCCAGTTCATCCACGACAACTACAGCGTCCGTCCGGCTGATTTCGTGGTCATGGACGCACTCCAGGGTCTCTCGCACGGCCCGGCTTCGATGTGGTCAGCCGGTGGCAACTACGCAACCGACAAGATGAACATGCGGCTCATCTTGGCTGGTCGCAACGCTGTCGCTGTCGACACCATAGAAGCCTTAGTGATGAAGTGCGATCCCACACTCGTCCCGCATCTGACCAAACTGGAGGCCGACGGTCTCGGCACGACCGACACGGGAAAGATCACCGTGGTCGGCAAACAAGTGAGCGATGTAGCGCAACCCTTCACAGTCACGAATCAGACCGCAATCTGTCCTGGAATATAGCAGGCAGTACCGGCTGATCCTCGGGCTCCTCCACGGGCGTGTTCATGCCCCGTGGCCATGAACATGGCCGAGTCTGCGTCGCCCTCGCAAACTTGCAAGCCGGCTGCACGAATCTCCGCTGGGGCGCCTCAAGCGACGAAATCGAGTTTCCTAGACCAAGGTCGCGCGTCCACTCGCGCCGAGACGCTGACGTCTTGGTCGAGAAAGGACACAACAATTGCCGTGCTCTACGCTAAAATGGTGGCCTGCTGCAATCCCCTATCGTCACCCTGCGAGTGTCGGCACCTTGCCCTGGACCCGCTTTCCCAAAAGTGAACAAGACCTTGTACCAAAGTAGTCTCCCTCTGGTTGGCTTACTTCTTTTGTCGGCAGCATGCTGCGCAAGAACCGACCTCGATAGCCTGAGCACAAGTATTTCTGCCGCCGGTGGCGCCATTGCAGGAGGATCTCCATCTTCGACGGGTGGATTGAAGTCGACTGGCAGCAGCACAAGTTCGGCGGGAACCATGGCCACCGGTGGCATGTCGGCCACCGGTGGCACGTCGGCAAGCGGAGGTACTGCAAGTACGGGGGGCTCCACGAACACAAGGCTCATCGCGAAATCAATCTTCGCTGGCTACTACCACACCTATGCGAAAATGAGCGACGCCTCGGTCGAAAGCTGGGGCGATAACGCTTCGGGCCAGCTCGGCAACGGTGCGATGACTGATAGCACTGTACCGGTCACCGCATCTGGTATCACCGACCCCATCGCGCTTGCCGTCGGCTGGCGCCATATCTGCGCAGCCGTGAGCGGCGGTACGGTTCAATGTTGGGGCAATAATGGCATGTATGGCGACCTCGGTATTGGCACCACAACGCCTAGTTTGGTGCCGGTCACGATTTCTGGCATCACCAACGCTGTCGCTCTTGCCGCGGGTGAGGAGTACACTTGCGCGCTCGTGTACGGTGGCACCGTACGGTGCTGGGGCGGCAATATCTACGGTAATCTGGGCAATGGCACCACGGCGACTAGTTTCGTTCCCGTCACAGTATCTGGCCTCACCAACGCTGTCTCCATCGCCGCAAGCGAGGTCCACACTTGCGCGATACTGAACGGCGGTGCCGTGCGGTGCTGGGGTTCCAACTACCAAGGCGAGCTCGGCAATGGTGCCACGACGAACAGTTCAGTTCCCGTCGCGGTTTCTGGTATCACCGACGCGGTTGCCCTTGCCCTCGGCAGCCATACCTGCGCGTTGTTGAATGGCGGTACCGTACAGTGCTGGGGCAACAACTTCGCGGGCGAGCTCGGCAACGGCACCACGACGAACAGTTCAGTCCCCGTCGCGATTTCTGGTATCACCGACGCGGTCGCTATTGCCGCCGGCGGTGGCCACACCTGCGCGCTGCTGGGGGGCGGCTCAGTCCAGTGTTGGGGATCAAACTCATATGGCGAACTCGGCAACGGGACCACGGCAGACAGTTCGGCGCCTGTCACGGTACCGGGTATCACCGACGCTGTCGCGCTTGCCGCCGGCAGATGCCATACTTGCTCGCTGTCGAACGCGGGCTCTGTGCAATGCTGGGGCTCGAACTCCAACGGCCAACTTGGCAACGGCACCCGGACAAGCAGTTCAGTTCCTGTTGCAGTCAGCGGACTCTGAACAATTGCCGTGCTGGCTACCATGGCTGTCCGCCGAAGAGTCCATTGACTAAGCGGACTTCCGGTAGTCAGCGTGCAGACCGCCGAGCACAGGTCTAATGACAATCGGCTTGCTCAGGTCCTGATGGCGTATTCAGCATGCCGCAAATGCGTACGGAAACGTTGGGAATGTCCTCGCACACAGCTGTGGAGTGTCCCCGTACGCAGCTGCGCTGAACCCGTTGCGCAGCAGTCGAAAGGCACAACGAACCCGGCAGTTTCAGTGGCTGGTCGCTGTAACGTTTGCCACCGGGAAGTCAATCGTACCGGCACCACCCCCCACTTCCACANNTCACGGTAATCGTCCCACATTGGCGAGCGGTTTTTCGGGTACTATGGATCTGAGTCCAACCGCCCGAATGACCGGCTTCGCAAGCGTTGGCGCCACCAGTTCCGGTCGTTGTGGTCGAGCTCAAGGAGTAGGTCGCCCCATCAATGGTGGCAGTGGTACCGCCCCCGCCGCCCATACCGTTAAACGAATCCTCGTTGATGTACCATTCGACACATGGACTGTTCATCCACCCATACATTCCTATGGACGACCAGGGGGGGTTAGAGGTCACTTTCTTCACCTCGGAGAATTCTGCCACAATCGTTCCGTAAGCGGAGGAAGCCTTGGCGGGTCTGAAATCCAGGCCGAGATGGGCCAGGAAGTCAGCACTACTGCTGGTCCAAGATGCGGAAAACGCGTGAGCATTGGTAAAGTACGTGATGCTGCCCCCGCTTCCACTCTCCCAGATGCCATAACCTAGGCCGTCGGCTGTGCCATTGCAATTACCCCCACTGCACGTCTGACCGCCGCTCGGCAGAGTGGTGGAGCAACTGGCGGTTCCGCCGTCGGTGGTGGTCGTGGCGCCGCCGGTGCCAGTGGCGCCGTCAGTTCCGGGGCCACCATCCCTGCCGGAGATGCCACCAGAGCCGGTGACTCCACCGGTGCCGGTGGCTCCCCCTTTTCCAGCACCGCCGCTGCCAGGGACGCCGCCGCTGCCAGGGACGCCGCCGCTGCCAGGGACGCCGCCGCTGCCAAGGGTGCCACCAGAAGCGGTGACTCCGCCGGAGGATGTGACTCCGCCGGTACTGGTGGTTCCACCTTTTGCGGTGGTGCCGCCATTCCCGGTGGTTCCGCCAGTGCCGGTAGTGCCCCCAGAGGGGGTTGTGCCTCCGGTGCCGGTAGTCCCACCATTCGCGGTGGAACCCCCGTTGCTGGTGGATCCGCCGGAAGCGCTGCCACCAGTGCCCGAGCTGCCTCCTCCTCCACTAGCACCAGAGCATCCAACTGCGAGCAGGAGCGCCACAGCGGGCCCAAGAACGGAAGTCAACGACGATACTCTGCGGTCAACAGACGACGATGTCATGAGCGCTCCTTTGAACAACAGATCAACCAAGGCTGACCTTCTTCGGATGCAGACCCCGCCAGGACTTTGCCGAGCCACCGCGCACACAGGAAGCATACTCGGATTGACAACCGGGGATAGGGGTAATTTTGCGTGCAAATGTGGAATTGCGCGGGGCTTCCAGACGCTACACTACGAAGCGAAGGGGGTAGACGGTTAGCTCCTCCGCCCCCGACACGTTGTGGTTTTCACTAGTCGTAGCCCCCGTGGTGTCCGAAAACGCATCGTCCAGATTCCCGCACGAATTCGCGGAGATGCGGAGCTTGAATCGGCATGCCTGAGTGGCCAGATTGGCGCCGCACGCTTCCGTTGACGCTGCAGTTTGTCACAGCTGCAAAGACCGAATGGAGCATCTGGGTGTTGTGCTGTTCAATAGAGAACTCCACCAGACTGCGCAATCGCGCGAGGGAATCCAGCGAATGAGGAACAGCCACAGATGCTTGAGCGACCGCCAGAACGCTTCAACTATAGAGTTGGACCTGCCCCGAGGATGCCGTGCCGATCTCGAAGCCGCCTGCGCAGGTCGGCGAATGTAAGAAGCCAACGGCTTTCCGAAGGCCACGCCAAGGCCGGCAGCCAGCAAGGCTCGCCCAGTCAGACGAGGAAGTCGAACATCTGCACGCGGGCGAGGTATCCATCGAGGACGGCAGCGAACTCGTCGAGGAGGAGGTCGAGGACCAGGACGACGCGGTCCCCCTGGACGCGGAGGATGCGGCCCGAGACAGGGATCTCTGGGCCGGCTAGGACGAGGACGCCGGAGATCTCGCCGTTGGGCTCGGGGAGCGCGCCGGTGAGACGGAAGTTGACGTGGGTACGCGAGAGCTCGACGACGGTGGCGACGCGGCCGTCGTCGAGGCGGAGGTAGGCGGCGAGGGCCGGGGGGGGCTCGACGCGGTAGTTGGCGCGCCGGTTCTGCTGGATCAGCCCTTCGAGCGCGTCGTGTACGCGGCGGGAGATCGGCGAGTCCGGGCTCTCGAGGATGAAGTCGCGCAAGCCCTTCATCGTCTTCTGGGTGACGATGATGTGCTCGCGCATCTCGGCGGTGCGCCGCTGGTCGTGGGCGATCTTCTCGGCGGCAGAGCCGAGGAGGGCGCGGTAGAAGGCGAGGCCGATGTCGGGGTTCCGCGAGCAAAAGTCGTGCAGGCGCGCCGAGTCGATGCGGCGGAGGACCGTAGCTGGCCCGACGACGGCGCGGCAGTGACGGAGTATGCCCGTCGTTGCGCCGAGCTCGCCGATGAGGCAGGGCGGCTTGAGGAGGTAGACCTCGCGCTCGTCCTGGCGCAGAGAGACCTCGCCGGCGATGAGGACGTAGAAGGCGCCCGCCGCCTCTCCCTGGGCGAAGAGGAGCTCGCCCTCGTTTGCGCCGACGGGCTCGAAGAGCTCAGCCAGGCGCTGGACCTCTTCGTCGCTGAAGCCACGGAAAAGGGGGATGCCGCGCAGCTCGGCTGGGCTGATTCCAATCCTCTCGGTCATGGAGGATGAGAGTATCACGGCCCTGGGTTGTTACCGTCGCCGACGTTGCCGCTGGCCGCCAAGGCAGGGCAAGGGTCTCGATTGCGGGTCGGCCTACGGCACATATGGATCGAAGCGGGGACCGGCATCGCTGCGAACCCGAGACAGCTCGCCGGCTGTGTAGGCCTCGGGACTGCCGGCGGGGAGGTGCCGACGGATATAGGCGATGATGATGGCGCAGGATATTTGGTTGTCCGCCATCTCGGCGTATTCGCGCCAAAGCTCGAGCAACAACTGACGGCGTTCAGCCGGCGACTGCGTGCTGTCGGACCAAATGCGCTGCAAGAGCGCGGGTAGGTCCCACTGGGCAGCCTTGAGGTTCTCGGCATGCGCCTGTTCAGCCATACGTGTGCGCAGCAGCGCAGTGGCCGCCAGAAAACGGGCCTTCTCCTCACGTCCTGTCGTCTTGTTGGGCATGCCCACCAGATAGAGATCCCAGTCCGCGAAGATCCCTGTCATGATGATGCCTCTCTGGTCCGAGAAACACGGGGACTTGTGGTCCTGGCAGAGTTCGCGGGTGCTGGCTACTGGTCCATATTCTTGCGCTGCACCTTCAACTGCGTGTTCTGACAAAGCTTGCAGTTCGCGCCATAGAACATGCTCCGATTGGCGGTGTCATCCATCAGGTGAACGCGCATCCACGCCGTGACGGCGACCTGGTAGGGGTCCTTGGGCGAACCGATCCAGCTGCCGTGACTGGCGCTGGGATTCTCCTCCAACATGACCGGCGTCGTGGTGACGGCGTCGAACGCTGTCTGGATAGTGCTGCACGGAACTGCCGTGTCCTGTCCGCCGCACAGGAAAAGCGCCGGTTCGTGCAACTTCGGCGTCGACGTCGCGCCCGCCATCGTCGCGATCGCGCTGATGTGAGGGTCGGAACCAATTGTGCTCGTCGCGAACGCTCCTTCCGAGTGCCCGGTCGCGCCGATGCGGGACACGTCGAGGTGATGATAGTACGGGCTCGTCGAGTCCTCGTTCTGCTGGACGATCCAGTTCATGCCGACAAGCTGCGGCAGCAGCCCGGTGGCTGGGTCGGGTTGGGAGGTGATCGTGCTCAGCGACGCGATGATCACGAACCCATGCGAGGCGAGCTGATCAAGAATCGTCAGGTAGTCGCCGCAATAATTTGAAGCCAAGCACTTCGGGGGGTTCGGTTCGGGGTTGTCCGTGTGGCCATTCCCCCAGAGGATGATGGGGTGGCATGACCCAAGAGTCGTTGGCCGATAGACATTGAATTGCACCTTCGTGTCGCCGTACACCGGATCATTAGCGGCGCCAGCCACCGGCCCGACGTTCTTGTCGGCCGTGACCTTGTACGGTCCCGCGGCTGTTGGATCGGCCGTGGGCCAAGGATTGCCCCCGCAGTTGCTCGTGAATAGCCCGCCGTCGGCGTTAGTCGCGCCGCCGGTGGTGGTCGTGCCTCCGGACACGCGGGTGCTCCCGCCAGTGGAGCTAGTCGCGCCGCCAGTGGCAGTCGTGCCTCCGGACGCGCTGGTGCTCCCTCCAGTAGCGACGCTAGTGCCCCCGAGACTGGTCGTGCCCCCGGACGTGCTGGTGCTCCCACCTGTGGTGGAAGTCGCGCCACCAGTGGAAGTCTTGCCTCCGGACACGCTGCTGCACCCGCCTGCCATGGCGGCGACGAACACGGAGACCATAGTCAACTTCACGAAGACAGAAAACGCGCGATTCGACATGGGACCTCCTACTTCACGCGACAGGCTTCCATGCTAGCACAGCTGCGCACCAGGTTGAATCGGCAACGCCAGACCCGCCCGTGATGGGTGCGTCACGCATCGAGACGCCATGGGCGGTTCGCTACGACGAGACGATACATATCTGCTCGCCCACAGCGTGATACCATGCGCTTCGACGCCGGCAGGACGGCATCCGGCCTATTCGGATCTCGACGTGGAAAGACCTTCGGCTCAACGCAATCGCTTCACCACCGGCAACACTCAGTTGACCTTGCCCCCGGGTGAGATCATCCCAGGGACGCGCTACCGCATCGTCACACGCGTAGGTGCAGGGGCCATGGGGGCAGTGTACCAGGCGGAGCACGTTGATCTGGAAAAGCGCGTGGCGCTCAAGACCCTGCTGGCCGCAAGCGCCCGCGATCCCAAGGCTATCGAGCGATTCCGTCAGGAGGCGCGCGCGGCCTCCAAGATCGGCAGTCCGTTCATTTGTGACGTGACCGACTTCGGCGCGCTGCCGGACGGGCAGGTCTTCTATGTGATGGAATTCATCGAAGGCCCATCCCTGCGCCGCGTTCTCGATACCGACAAGACCCTGGATGCGTCGCGCGCGATTCCGATCTTGCGCCAGGTGTGCAAGGCCCTGGGTGCGGCCCACGAAAAGGGCATCATCCATCTCGACGTCAAACCGGACAACATCATGCTGGCCACTACGGGCCGGCGCAGTGGCATGGTCAAGGTGGTGGATTTTGGCATTGCCGGGTTGATCAGTGCCGAGCCTCTGCCGGAGGGTGTCGCCCGCGAAGAGAAGGTCGTTGGTACGCCCGACTACCTGTCGCCCGAACGCATCCGCGGCAAGGGCTACGACCACCGCAGCGACATTTACTCGCTGGGCGCGATGGCCTACGAAATGCTGACCGGATCCTGTCCGTTCTGGCACGACGACGTGATGACCACCATCACCAAACATGTCACGGACAAGCCGCAGCCCCTGCGCCAGCGCGCGCCCGATCTGAAGATCCCGGTCGAGCTGGAAACCGTAGTCTTGCAGATGCTGGCGAAGAACCCGGCCGAACGGCCGCAAAGCATGGCCGTGGTCGAGGCCATGCTCTGCAACGCGCAGATTGCGACGCGCGTCCAAACCGAATGGGACGACTTGGAACTGCCCGAGGTCGACGAGGCATGGCGGAAGAAGCTGGCTGATGGGATGCCGTCGCCACGCTCGCGGCGGCTGCGACGACTGGCACTGGGCTTTGGGTTGGTCGCGGTCGTGGGTTTGGGACTGGCTCTCTTCTTCGGCCTGCGGCGCCCGAGAGAGATAGTCGCCTACACGCCGGTCTACGTCGAGGTCACCAAGACGGACGAGCCGGAAAGTGTGGCGCCCTGGTTGCGCAAGGCCGGCGTGGCAGCCGGATCGGAAAAATTCTTTGAACCGACGAACGATTCGGCCTTGCACTACATCGAACAAGCTGAGTCGGAGGCGAAGAAACTGGGTGTGACATCGGGCGGTGTCTCTTTGTTGCGCCGGCTGTACGGCAACCAGTTCCGCAGTCTTGGCAATGCGCTGCTGGACGCAAAACTGTACGATTTGGCCGCCATCCGCTACCGCGAAGCCTTGCGCTTTTTGCCCGGCGATCCTGACCTGCGTGGCAAGGTCAGCTTGGTGTCGGAAGCGCGCGCCGCGGGGGGAAAGGAGTCAGAAAGCGATCGGGCGTCCTCTGCAGGACAGCGCCGTGCGGTCGATGAAGCCGCGCGCGCGGCTGCCGCTGACTTGTTCCTGGCCGTGACCAATGGGCACTTCTCTCAGGCCCGTGTTTGGCTGGCGCGTCTGCTCGAAAGCGACCAGGAAGGCCGCCAAACCGCGCGTCTGGCCGACGAATTCAGAAAGCGCGCCGGGGCCTTGTGGGATGGCGGGAAACGCGATCAAGCCCGTCTCTACTACCAGATCGTATCGGAGCTCGACGCCAAGGATCAGGTAGCGCGCGAGCGTGCCAGCAGCAAGGACGAGGACAAACCCGCGGCGGTTCCCTCGCCCGATGCAGGGCTGGTCCAGGCCGGAAATCCCGGCAAGGCCGCCAAGCAGAAGGGCGCTGCGGCCGCCTACGAGGAAGGCGCGCCCCACGATCGGACGCGATCCGCCAAGGCCGCCACGGAAGGTGCCCGGGCTCTGTCACGCGGTGATCTGGTCGGCGCGCAAGCGGCGTTTGACCGCGCCGTGCGCGCGGACTCGACCAATCCCGAAGCCCTGGCTGGCCTTGCCGAGGTGGCGTTCGAGAACGCTCGCTATGCGGACGCCCTCGACTACGGACGGCGGGCGATTCGCATCCAGCCCAAGGTGTTCCGCTACCAGATTGTCGTAGGCGACGCGTACTTCAAGCTCTTGCGCTACGACGAAGCGAGGGCCGCCTACCAGCGCGCGCTGGTCCTCGCGCCTGACGATGCTGGCGCGAAAGCGCGCATCGAACGGGTCAAAGCGCGTCTAGGAAAGTAGTGGGCTAGAGCACCGCACGGTTTGCCTCCCGTCGTGAAATNNATTTCACTCGGTCCGTCAACCCGTGCGGTGCTCTAGAACGATCCGGAGATCCCGGCGCTGACGCCCATGAAGGTCTGACCGGGTTGCGGCGCCAGGTAGAGAAAGACGCCGCCCAGGGTCGCGGCGGCTGCGCCCACACCGATCATGGCCGCCCCCCACCATTTGGTCGAGCGTACCCAGGGACAGTGGCCGTTGTCATCCTTTTGCTGGGCGGTGCAGCTGATCTCGTTGTGATCCAGGGCCACGGTCAAGATTCCGGCAGCCAGCAGCAC
>PMJO01000020.1 GCA_003158455.1 Myxococcales bacterium
GAATGCGGCTAGAGCTCCCGTCGCAGCGCTGAGTACGAAATTGAATCTCGAACGCATTGTCTTGCCTCCAGTTGGTCGGAATGCTGAACAGTCGCGCGACAGCCCGTCAACATGCGCACGCAGAACTACCAGCGTAAGGATGCCCCAACACACGGGCCGCTTATTCTCCGTAGTTTACTAGAGTTGAGTTGGGAAGATCCAAACTATCTGAGCTGTCTGATCCGGACGCGGACTGCGGCTCATCCTCAACGCGCGTGGTCGAAGTCGATCGCGTCGGGAACGCGCGTTTGGCGATGTCACCGGAACGCGGATGGCGTAGAGCGTCTGTCCAATGCCAACACCAACACAGGCATCCTCGGTTCTGCGACCACACGAGTCCCTCTGACGCAAGAAGAAGACTTGCTATTCTGCCAAGTTCTGGCGCGGTTCGTCCCGCCGTTTTCAGTGGTTTTGGGGCAATTGGACGAAGCCTCGCAAGGGTCACAGACGAGCGGTTGACTGTCGGGCGGCGCCACCGGGAGACCGTTGCGATCAACAGGCAGGATGAGCGCTCTCCGTTCGCCCGGCGCGTCACGGGCGGCGGCGAGAATCGCGTGCGTACGCGCTATCGGCGTCGGGCAAATACCACTTCCCTATCACGGTGGCCATCGAACCGACCACCACGGCGTCTCGTGGCTTCGCGCTCGCTTGCATCGCGGCGTCGGAGCGAAGCATACTCGCGCAGTTTCCATGGCAACAACGAAGAGACTCCTGGGTGCCAGCGCGCTCATGCTGTTCTTGGCCTGCAACCGTGGCTCTCATCGAGCACAAAGCGACCCTGCAACCTCGCGAGCAGCGGCAGCGGCAGCGAGGGCTTCCCATTCTGTGTCGAATGTGCCGTCAACCAACCTGGTTGCGCCGACTCGTCTTGTGTCCTTGCCGGTGTCCGCCTACTCGACCTGGCTCGCGCTCGATGGCGAGATAGCCTACCTCTTTACCCGCAACGCGGCCTATCGCTTGGTGGTGGGCAGACCTCCGCAGAAGATTGAGCTCGATCTTGGAGTCGGCCCGGTGTTGACGGAGTCGGGTATCGTCTTCTGGTCCAAGGGGGCAATTTGGAATGCCTCGAAGGACGGCGGCTCCGTGTGGCGCGTCGCAACGCTGTCCACGCAACCAGAGTACTTCGTCGCCTCGAGTGCGGGATTTGCTTGGCTCGATCGAGGTGACGACCGCCTTTTCAGGATTCAATCGCTCAATGGACAGAAGCCGCGGGTGCTGGTGGCTGACCAAGGCGAAATCAGCGCCCTCAATATGATCCACGACTGGGTCTTCTTTGTACTGCGCGCCAAAGACAATTCGTGGCGCATTGGCCGTGTTCACGTTGCGCGCGGCGAGCCCGAATACACCGACTCAAGAACTGGCCCGACCCCGGCGTCGCTCACAGGCACGGAAGAAGTTGTCTACTACGACATGGAGAGGTCCGAGATTCGGAAATTGAGTCCGAATCTCAAGAGCGAGTATGTGTGGCTCAAGGATTTCGTGTGCTCGCCCATCTACGCAGCCACGGACATCTACTGTAGCCGCGTCGAAGGTCTCTTCGAGTTTCTGGCAGGCAACCGTGAGGCCAAGTTTCTGTGGTACGGCCGCCGCGAGACCGTCACCTTGATCCGAGCCAACTCGAAGCAGGTGTTTTGGACGGTAGACACGGGCCCGGACCAACTGGCCGTCGACATGCTGCCGGTCCAATAGCGGCTTTCATGGCCCTGGGACAGGCCCGCCATCGACGACAACCCGCGCACCCGACCGGGCGAGCACGAAGCGCCAGACAGGCATCGCCGCGACGTGAGCGGGACGCTTCACCAGCCCCTATCTCAACGTTTCCGTTGCCCAACTAGGTGATGCACGTGATATTGCGGGCGTCACCTTGGATACTCGCTTGGTTTCCGGCGACGATCAAAGCCTTCCAGCAGACGCTCCCGTCACCGGGGCCAGGCCGGCGGCCCCGGCGTTCGGGTGGTTGGCGGGAGCCTTTGCAGCGACCATCCTGGTCAGCGCCTTCTTGTTGTTTCAGGTTCAACCGCTGATCAGCAAGGTGATCCTGTCCTGGTTCGGCGGAACACCAGCGGTCTGGACGACGTGCATGCTCTTCTTCCAGATCCACCTGTTCTGCGGCTACGGCTATGCGCACCTTGTCCAGCGGCTGCTGCCCATGGCGGCGCAGGCCATCCTGCACTCGGCGCTCCTGGCCGCAGCACTGATCACACTGCCGGTCATCTCGTAGAAACGCCGCGCAGACCACGCGTTTGGTCTCGCACTTGCGCGCGCTCGCCGTCAGCGCTGGCCTCGTGGGCTTGGCCACCATCGGATACACGCAATCTTGGTTCCGCGGAGGCGTGGAGCGCACTAGAATGACTGTGCTCTACAACGCGGACTATCGCTGCTCGGTCAGCGAGCGCGCGCGCGACTTCTATGGGGTTACCACCGTGGTCGAGCGCATCCAGGATGGCCACCCCGAGGCAAACGATCGTGCCATGTTCAGTGGCCAGATCCCCCACGGGGTGCAATTTACCTCGCCGGAACGTCGGCGGATGCTGACCACGTACTACGGCCCCGCAACCGGAGTAGGTCGGACGCTTATGTGGATCCGGCAACTGCCGAATGCGCGCGTGGGGCTTATCGGGCTGGGGGCGGGGACACTGGCCAACTACGCCGAACCTGGCCAGCATTATCGATTCTACGAGATCAATCCGGCGGTCGAACGGCTAGCCCGTCGGCACTTCTGGTCGCTGGCCGACTGTCGAGGCGAGGTGGAGGTGGTACTGGGGGATGCGCGGCTGTCGCTGGAACGTGAGTCACCGAATCGCTTCTCCGCCCTGGTTCTCGACGCCTTTTCCGGTGACGCCATTCCGACTCATTTACTGACCGCGGAGGCCTTCGCCATTTACCGCAAGCACCTCACTCGCGATGGCGTCATCGCTGTGCATATCTCCAACGGCTATCTGAATCTGCAGCCCGTCGTGCAGGGTGTGGCACAGGCGTACGATTTCGGCATGGTCCGCATCTCGACCCGCGGCGACGACAGCAAGACAACTTACCACGCCGACTGGATGCTGCTATCACAGGACGCCCGCTTCCTGCTAGCCCAAGCCGGGGCTGGGCAGCCCGAGACGGCCTCGGCCCGATCCATTCTCTGGACCGACGACTTTAGTGACCTGTTCTCCATCCTCAAGTAGTCGTCTCGGGGTGCGTGGATGTTGTCGACGGCGCCTTGAAACGTGTTCTCGTGGGTGAGGCCTCTCGTCGTCGGAGAAATCGTCCATCGCTAGTTGGCGATTGCGCGAGACCGCATCCTGCGCTGGTTTCCTCGCCCGATCGTGCGGCGAGCCCGTAGATCTCACAGCGATCGGGATCTTGGATCTTTGCGTTGCCAAATTCCTCAGCGATCGCGAACGGTTTGCGCGTGGGCGAGACACCCCGGCGGTGTCTCGCGGAACGCTTTCCGATCCTCTCGCGAAGAGAACTGCCCTGATCTTCGACAGTTTCGCAACGCTAGCTTTTTGACTTGCCGATGAGACGCCCGATTGATAGTTAAGCCGCCCGCCATCGGGTCGTCTCGCTGAATTCCACGTGGGAGGGCACCGTGGCGGCGGCTCATGTCTACCTGTTGATAAACAGGCGGATCGTGTCTTCAACTCGCTGACATCGCTTGGGTTTCTCTGCCTACCTTGCTGTGGATAGAACAATGATTGAGCTCTGGGGTGAAGCTGTCCGTTCGATCGAAGGAAGGGTCAACCCGGCAAACCGTGACCAGTGGTTGCGCCCCNNTGGGCATCAACGAGGGTCGCATCCGCTTGCGGGTACCCAACCGCTTCCACAAGGAATGGTTCGAAGACAATTTCCTTCCCTCCATTCTGGAGAATCTCCGGGAGCGTGCGCAGAGGACGTTCGCTGTGGAGTTCCAAGTTGCGGAGGAGGCGCCGGTGCCAGCCACTTCAGAGGATGTCGCGAGTCAGTCAGCGGGGGAAGTTCCGTCTTGGCGTCCCACGCCAGGCGGCCTGGACGGCCGATACACCTTCGACACGTTCGTGGTCGGCGCAAGAAACCAGTTTGGGCATGCAGCGGCGCGCATGGTGGCGAATTCTCCGGGGTCGAAATACAACCCCTTGTTCCTCTACGGGGGCGTCGGGCTCGGAAAGACGCACCTCCTGCACGCCATCGGGCACGAGATTCACCGTCAGCACCCAGATTGGCGCATCACGGTTGTGACGTGCGAGCAGTTCGTCAGTCACTTCATCCGGTCGATGTTGAACCAGCGCAAGCAGCCGAGCAGCGTCAGCCTGATGGATGAGTTTCGCGCGTGCTACCGCGAGACGCCGGACGTTCTATTGATGGATGACATCCAGTTTCTCTCCAACAAGGACAGCTCGCAGGATGAGTTCTTCCACACCTTCAACGTCCTCCATCTCGCGCAGAAGCAGATCGTCCTCACCAGCGACAGGCTCCCAGCCGAGCTGGCGGGCGTCGAGGATCGGCTGCGGAGCCGGTTCGCTTGGGGCCTGATCGCGGAGATCGGCCATCCCGATTTGGAAACGCGGGTTGCCATCGTCAAGCGCAAGGCAGAGATCGAGAAGATGGCTCTGAGCGACGAGGTGGCTCTGGCCATTGCCACCGTGATCCGCTCGAACGTGCGCGAGCTGGAAGGCGCGATGCTGCAACTGTCAGCACGCTCTTCGATCACCGGCCGCGCCATCGACAAGGAGTTCGCCGAGGAGGTTCTGCAGGACCTGGCGAGCGCAACCCCACAGGGTTTCAGCGTCGAGGCCATCCAGCGCGAGGTGGCAACCTACTTCGATATCAAGTTGCACGAGCTGCGGGGGCCAAAGCGTCACCAGTCGGTGGCCCGGCCCCGCATGATCGCCATGTACCTCGCGCGCAAGCTCACGGGATCGAGTTTCCCGGAGATCGGCGTTCGCTTTGGTGGCAAAGATCACTCGACCGTGATCAGTGCCGTCAAGAAGATCGACGGCCTACTTGCTCAGGACGCCAATCTCCGCAGCGTGGTGACCACGCTGGAGAGCCATCTCCGTCAGCGCTGACGTTCGCAGAGGTGGACAGCGTGCGCGGGCCTCTGTAGCGTCACGGGCATGACGTCCCCGCAAGGCGTGGCCACAACGTGCGAACTGGTGGTACTCGACTTCGAGACCACCGGGCTGACGCCGGTGCACGATCGCACAATCGAGGTCGCGGCCACGTTGCTGGTGAACCACCGGCCGGTGGACACGTTCCACCAGCTCATGCACCCGGGAATCAAGTTGCCATCGTTCATCACGTCGCTGACGGGGATCACCGACGCGATGCTGCGCGGGCAACCAAAGCCCGAACAGGTGATGCCGCGATTGCAGCGATTCGTGCGCGGCCTGCCCATCGTCGCCCACAACGCCGCCTTTGATCGCGGATTCCTACACGCGGAACTGGCACGCGCGGGGCTGAAGACGGAAAGCGAATTTCTGTGTACCATGCGCCTGGCGCGCCGGCTGGCGCCCGGACTGCCCAGCTACCGGCTGGACGCGCTGGTGGATGCCTTGCAGGTACGAGCGCCGGACGCGCGACAGTTTCACCGCTCGCTGGCCGACGTGAACCACACGGTCGCCGTCTGGCAGAACCTGCACGCGCGATTCACCGAGCACACGGGCCTGGTCACACCGCCCGTCGGCATGTGGAGCACGCTCATGCGGAAGCCGAAAAAACAGGTACCGAAGTACCTGGCGTCGCTGGCTCTTCTCACTTGAAGGTGGGTGAGAGGGGCTGAAACGGGGCAGGGCCGGCCAAAACCGGATACGGCTTTGGGTGTTGGAACCAACCCGAACCCGGAGGCCGGCCCATGCCCGAAAGTATTCTTATCCGAAGATTGCTCCTGCCAGAGCTACATCTGGTCCAGGCCACGCAGCGACCAGGGACCAAAACCCTGGTGGTGCACGCTCGGAAGCAGTCAGAGATGCGCGCCGCGACCACGCTGACCAGCCTCACGGACACATGGCTCTCTCCCATTTGCCCGAAGTCCTCACCCTGCGCCGAACCCTCATCCGCTGGCGCCACGAAATCCTTGCCTACTTCCACACCGGCCTGACCAACGGCCGCGTCGAAGGACTCAACCTCAAGGCAAAGCTAGTGAAAAGGCGGGCTTGTGCCTGAACATCTTTTCCCTGCTACCCACCACCAAGTGAGTAGAGCCCTTTCCCGCCTCTCCCGAAAACGTGAATGATTCTCTTGTGGAGCTGAACGGGATCGAACCGTCGGCCTCCTGAATGCCATTTACAGACAGACCTAGAAAAATCGAACAGTTAGCAGCCGCAATCGTTCCGTAGCTGGCCTTGGGCCGGCAGATTCGTCAGCAATATCGACAGCTTGGCTGCGGAACGATTGCCCGCTGGACCCCCCTTTTTGAGGGGATAGGCAGGTGAATCATGCGATCACGACACACGGTTGATGATGCCGAAGAAATGATCCTCGATGCCCTGGGCGCTGGCGAGCCACTATGGCGACGCGAATGGATCGCGGAGGAGGATCTCGTCGATCTGACTGGAGATCCGTCGGAGGTCGCAAAGGTGTTGAACCGGCTGGCCCGAAAGGCCGGCTTGCTCTTGCACCTGCGCAGGACTGCGCACGGCAGGTACTGGTTGCTTGCGCGGGCGGGGCAAATTGTTGACGACCACGAGAACGAGGATTCCGGGGAGGAAGATCGTACTCATCAACCGCCGAAATGTCCGGTACCCGAGCCTGTGTCCCAGGCCGAGCCATCCACGCTGGACGCCGACGACGATGACGATGATGACGATGATGATGATGATGAGATCTCTGAGACGGGCAGCGAAATGCCCGGTCAAGACGCAGGCCCCTACGCGGACCAGATTGCCAGTCTCTGGCGCGCCCTTGAGGCCGTTGGTGTTCACGTCGTTGAGATCGATCAGAACCCGCAGGTCGGTCCTGCCGTGATTCAGCACCGGGTTCTGCTCGGGCCTGGCGAGCGAATCGACACCCTTCGTCGGCGCGCTGAGGACATCTCTCGCGAGGTCGGCTGCGACGTGATGATTTCCCAAGTTCCCGGCCAGCGAACTGTTGCCGTGGATTTTCCACGCCCTGACCGGCAGATCGTGCCCCTGGCGCCGGCTATTGCGGCCTTGCCCAAGGAGGATGTGGCCCCGGGCCTCTGGATACCGGTTGGGGTGACACCGGCGGGGCAGGGGGTGGCACTGGACCTGGCCACAGTGCCGCACATCCTATTGGCGGGCGCCAGTGGCACCGGCAAGACCGTGGCGGAGCAGGTGGCCGTGGTGAGCCTTGCCATGCGGCTTACCCCCGACCAGCTGGAAATCGTCATCATCGATCCCAAGGCCATCGACTTCTCACCGTTCGCTCCGCTGCGGCATCTGCGGGGCGGCCGCATCGTCACCGAGCCGGAGGAAGCGATCAACGTTCTGCGCGAGCTCACCGGCCCGGAGCTGGCGGAGCGGACGCGGATCTTGCAGGACGCGCGTTGCCCAAACATCCGTGAGCTACGAGTTCGGCGGCCTGACCTGGGCGTGAAGCACATCGTGGTAGTTATCGACGAGTACGCCGAGCTGGTCACGATCCTACCCAAGACCGAGCGCGAGGAATTCGAGCGCCAGATTCTCCGGCTAGCGCAGAGGGCGCGCGCCGTCGGCATCCACATGATCATTGCGACCCAGCGCCCGACGACCGAGTTCGTCACCGGCGCGGTCAAGGCCAACTTGCCCACGCGCATCTCGTTCCGGCTGCCTCAGCGCGTGGACAGCATGACCATCATCGACCAGCCCGGCGCCGAAAACTTGCTGGGTGCGGGCGACATGTTGTTGCTGCACGAAGGCCGGCTGCAGCGCTTGCAGGGTTACTTTGTGTCGATGGACGAGATCGCCACGCTCGTGGCCGAGCTGGCACAGCCAAAGGAGAAAACATGAAGAAGCGTCGGCGCGTGAGCTATGTCGAATCGCTGAAGGCGCTCAAGGCGATCGAGCAGAGGGTCATAAAGGAGTATCCCGATGTTATTCTGGCCCGAAATCGGACCGCCCTTGCGGGCGTGCTGCTCAAACTTGCCGATCAGTTGGCGGCGGGATTCTCGAAACTAGCTGCCATGCCGATGCCCGCCGGCCGGGACAGCACGCCGGCGTTCCTCAAGGCAGACCGGCCGGTTGCCACACTCCGTGCCTTTCGTGTTGAACTCTTCGACATGCTCTGCAAAGGGATTCGTGGGGCTGAAGAGGACCCGGAAGTGGCCAATCTTCGCGCGCGGTTGGAGAAGAAACTCGGTCCTGGCAGTGAGATCATTGCCGCTGGCGACCTCCTGGTCTGGTTCGTCCAGTGGTATCTGTTCATCCAGTTGCAGGTTGAGGCAGCAGGCACCAGCGGCTTGCCGAGCCACGGCGTCGACACTCATGTCGAAGAGGCGGCCCGTGCCGAGATCTGGATGGCCAGAAAGGATCAGAGCCTCGCGTACATGAAGAAAGCCATCAACGAAGACGACATGCGACGCGATCCACGCTTGGTCGGTGCTTCCCGGAAGGCGATCGAGAGACGACGCCAGCATATCGACAAATTGATGGACGCGTTCTGGGGCAGCTTCCAGGAGGCAATCGACGCGCGCACTTTTCGAGAAATGGATGAACGTTCTCCTGCACTTGGAGACGGCACCTCCGGAGAGTGTGACGCTTGCTCCTGAGGGCCCGCCGCCCGCTGCCGCACATTCTCCTCGACCAAGGCGAGCGCCCCAAGGCCGGCCGGCGGGCGAGGGCAGGGCAGGGCAGGGCAGGGCAGGGCAGGGTAGGGGGAAGAGAGGCCACTAGTCCATCCGTTCCACTGCCGGGCGGCTCGTAAAAAAAAGTGCGTCCGGACCTCCGCCAGGGTCGCCGCTAGATTGCGCAGGCGTGGGGCGAAACCGCTCACGTCCCTGTGCAGGGCCGGTCCGGTGACGTGCCGAACACGCGCTCGCCGTCGAGCGCCCGGAAGACCCTGAACCGCATCGAGGGCAGCTCCAGCACGCCGAACGTGGCGGGACGAAACTCGTCGGGCACAATGAGCGGACCGGCCTGCCTGTAGATGTAGGCCTTCCCGCAGCAGGCTCCGGGGTTCAAGATCTTTCCGGGCAGGGTGTTGACCACCAGCTCGAACTCCACGTGCGTGTGGCCAACGATCAAGATCTGGGCCCTGGCCTGCTCCAGCAGCCGGCGTCGCAGCTCCGGGCCGGTCTCTTCCTTCTTGACGCCTTCCATGTCCGAGCCCGGCCGGGCATGCCACATCGCCACCTTCACGCCCTTCAGCTCCCCCTCCCAATGACCGGACAGGGTAGCCAGCCAGGCGAGGGCCTCGCGCGACAGGTCGATGCCACCGCCGACATAGTCCCCGATGCTGCACGGCTCGAAGAAGCTGCGGACGTCCTTCCGCCGACGGCGTCGCTCCAGCGCCCACCGCTCGTGGTTGCCCCGGATGCAAATCAGGTCCTTCTCGGACTTGAGGCGCTGGATGACCTCCTCCCCGAAGGGCTCCATCTCGATTAGATCCCCGGTGCAGAGGATTGGATCGCAGCCCATCTGGTGGAGACGGCCCAGGGCGGCGTCGAGGGCGACAATGTCGCCGTGGATGTCCGCCAGGACACCGACCTTCACGGGCATGTGTCCTCGTCGAGGTTGCGGATGCCCCACCACCAGCCAGCGAGGAACACGATCACCACCACGGGGCCGCAGACATAGTTCACCGCCACGGCGGCCAGGGCGACCTTGGCGGTGTCGTTGAACCAGGCACTGGCCGGCTTGGGTCCCAGGACCAGGTCGCCGCCCCATGGCTTGCGGGACTTCTTCTTGCTCTTCACAGCCTTCCTCGCTTCCTCGCCTCCTCTTCGTCAAACTGGCGGCAAGGTTTGCAGCGGACAGATATCCAGCGTTGCCGCCTGGCGAGGATGCCTGGCTTGCCGCAAACCTCGCACGTCCGGATGGACTCCTTGACCGCCTTGTCGAGCGCGGTGTCCGTCGCCTGATCGAGCTTCGGATCTGGCGGCGTGTCCAGGTCGCAAAGGTACACTCTCAGGCTGCCGTACTTCTCCTTGATCTGCCAGACGCGGAGGTTCGGATCTGCTGACAGCTTCGCGGAGAGGCGGTCGACGATTCCGAACCACCCATCACCGATGCAGAAACCATCAGAGGCGAAGCGGCATGCCCTATTCGAGGGGATAGTCCACGCCTCGCGATACAGCGACGGGTAGCGTTCGAGCAGCTCCAGCACGTGGGCTGGCGACATGTCGAGCCGGTTCCGCTTGCCCGAGGCGGCGAGCAGCTTGGCTCGCTCGTGGACCGTCTTGCCCATGTGGAGGATGACTTCCCTCATTTCCTGCAATTTCGTGGCCCGTGCCACCCACGCGCCAGTGGTCTGGCGGCGAGATAAGGTGATGTCTCCCACGAGCCCCTGAAGCTTGGGGAATCCACCTGACTTGGATTTTGCGGTCATGGGGCATCCCTCCGCGCGGCTAACTCGCGCTGCCTCTGCTTTTCAGGGGAACGAACGAGGCGGAATTTGTCATCTTGGCACCTCGTTCGGAGTGTACATATGTTTCTAGGAATGTTCTAGACCATTCTTAGATTGTTATGCCTTGTCGCTCCCTTGCTGTTTTCGCGGAGGTCCGGTACCTTGGAGGCAATGTCTCGGAAACCATCGGGTCACATAAAGGTCATGTTCATGCTGCCGCCGAAGCTGATGACAAAGCTCCGAAAGGCGGCGGCGGAGAGGCATCAGACCTACTCGGCGGCCGTCGAGGAATGGATCGAGAGGGGCCTGGCCGAGCACGAGGCCAGGAAGGCGCCCGAGAAATGAGCACGGCCGGTCTCGTCCCCATGGAGCGGGTGGAGCGGACGATTCTCGTCCTGCGTGGTCGTCGGGTCATCCTCGACTCGAAGCTGGCCGCCCTATACGGAGTCACCGTCCGCGTTTTTAACCAAGCGGTGAAGCGGAACGCGAAGCGTTTTCCGGCCGACTTCGCTTTCCAGCTCACTCGCGAGGAATACGAGGCTTTGAGATCACAAACTGTGATCTCAAAAACCGAGCGTCGAGGCGGACGCCAATACCTACCATACGCCTTCACCGAGCACGGCGCGGTCATGGCTGCGACGGTGTTGAACTCGCCCAAGGCTGTCGAGATGAGCGTCGAGGTCGTTCGCGTCTTCAACCGACTCCGGGAATTCCTGGCCTCCCATCGACAGCTCGCCGCCAAGCTCGAAGAGCTGGAGAAGAAGATCGCGTCCCACGACAAGCACATAGTGACCTTGTTCAACGCCGTTCGCAGCCTGATGGCCACGCCGGAGAAGCCCAAGCGGCAGATCGGGTTCCAGACCAAGGGCAGGGGCAGGGGCTTGCCACCCACGCACCCTGCGTCGTAGGGACCTCGGCTGATCGGCCCTGCCAGTGCCCGGATAGCTACCTGGCTGAAAGAGCGCGGATTCACCAGCCCATATCTCAAGACCTTCGTGGTTGCGCGAATCAACCCGCTGCGCTTCATCAAGGGCGAGTTGCCTTCGGTGGCTACTTTGCTGGCCGGCATGGAGAAGCGCGCTCGCGGTATCAAGGTGGACAAGATCCGCCCCGAAGACATCGCGCGCACGGGATGGGCACCGATGGAGGAAGGCGAGTAGCGACGGACTTGTGGCAACACAAGCGGGTCGAGCGCTCTTGCGAGCCACGCCGTCCGCGCAGTCTCCGGTGTGCCATGCTTGGTGTCTTCTCGGTGCGGCATCGCTATAGATCTCTCCTGCCGATTGTGCCATTATTACAATTACTTGAAAGCTATTGGTCAACTGTTGCTTGAATGAAGCGGTGGCCTTCTCTGACAAAGGCTCGACAGGGCCAGGCGCATGTCCCAGGAGGCGATGGACGAGAACGGTTCGCGCGGGCAAGCCGGTGTCGACAACCGCGGGATCGGCGACTCCCAAGGCGACCGGGCGCTCGGGCGAGAGATGCTCGGGCTGCACGCCCAAGCTCACGACCAGGGCCAGTGCTGCCCCGGCTCGTTCCATGGCGAGGGTGTCCGGCCACTACGCTGGGACGGAACCGACCTGGCAGAATTGACGCAGTTCAGATCGGACAAAATAGTTAGCTGACTGGGTGGAGCTGGCCGTGGCGGGGAATTTCCTCAGGATTTCATCCCCGGGGCTGCCGTTCGTACCGTACCCCCTCGATTCCTCAGGGCAGTCGTGCCGGCTGGACACCGATCCCGTGGCCGCGGGATGGCCTTTCCAGTGGAGGATCCACGCGGCGGCGACTCAGGCCATCAAAATGGCAACAGAAATGGCCCACCTGACGCCGGGAGAAGCCGGAATGGTGACAGCAGCCCAGGTTGCAACTGACGTGGAAGGAGCGGACGGCTCAGCGAGCGCTTAGGAGTCCCGCCCCGAGATCCCTAGGCCCCGTAGCACCTCGGGCAGAAGCGTTTCCGACGGGGCACGCACCGCGATCACGTCGGGGATAGATGCCGGTGCGTGGGGGTCAATGGAGAAGATCGACTTGCCCCGCGATAGCGCCGATTCCACCAGCAGCTCTGTCACGCCAACCGAGAAGCTGGTGCCCACGAAGATGAACAGCTCGGCGTCGGCCGCTGTGGCGCAAACGCGAGCCCACTGATAGTCGGCGTGGCTGTCGTAGCACTCGTCGAACCACAGCACATGCTGGCGCAGCAGAGCACCGCAGGCGGGGCAGCGGGGCAGATTCTCCACCACCGGGTCACGCACGAATGCGGCGAGATCCACATCCGCGCGCGCCAGCGATCCTTTGGGCGCCCCGAAGCGGCAGCCTTCACGCACGCAGCGCACCCGATCGGCGCTGCCATGTACCTTGGCCAAGTCGAGCGACCCGGCTTGCTCGTGCAGGGTATCGATATTCTGGGTGATGAGGAGGAAGCTGCCGCCTGCGGCGCGCTGCCAGGTTTGCAGCGCTGCCAGAGCCAGGTGCGCAGCATTGGGGCGCGCAGCGAACACAAGATCGAAACGGCTCAGGTACCAGCGCCATGAGCCGGCCGGATCTTCGCGGAAATAGCGAAACGTGCCCAGTTCGGTCACATCGCGCTTCCACACGGCGCCCGGATCTTGACCGCGAAAAGTCGGGATGCCGCTGGCTAGGCTGATACCTGCGCCGGTCGTAACCACGATCGACGACTCGCGTGCGACTTGCAGCGCCTTCACGAGCGCATCGGCGGGACCTGACATGGGTTGTGTCTACCTGGCAGGGCCGTGGTCGGCAATTGGCACCTGCCGAGGCCGAAGACAGGGCGCACGACGAAAATCAGCGTCGCAAGCCTGCGGCTAGGTGTCATCCATCAGGCCGTCGAAGTCAAAGAGGATGGCCTCGATCAGCGGTCCTAGCCGGGGGACGGCGAGAAGTGGTCTGCGACCAGCCACCAGCGGCCGTCGCGCTCTTCCAGGGTCATGAGGTCGCGGCCGCTCATGTGTACCACGCGCCCGCCGGCCTCGAAGTCGATCTGGAAATCGTAGGCCACGACGGCGGCGCGTCCCTCGGCGAGCACCAGGGTGAGCGGGTTGCTCTCCAACCAGCGCAGGATCTTGGTGGTTCGGACAAAGTCGGTCCAGCCCGCGATGCATGCCTTCTGGCCCTCGAGCCGCAGCCGATCGGTTGGCGTGATGGCAATCATCTCAGGCGCGAAGTAGTTCGCCAGCCACTCGGGATGCCCATCAACCGCCCAAGCTCGGTTCAACGCCTGCACGGTAGCCCAAATTTCGCACGCGACGTCTGGCTTGCCCATGTCAGTTCTCCACCCCAAGTGTTCGCAAGACTTCGGGCCGATGCAGAACTTCGCGAAGAACGCTGGCGAAGTCGGATGGCTGGGCGACGGGCTGCGAGCGCAGCAGCTCGGCGTAGGCCTGCTCCACGTGGCCCTGCAGATCGCGGGCACGGGCTGCGGCCTCTTCCCTGGTCTTGTCGAGGTGGACCTTGGTGAAGTGCAGGCGCGCCGGATCGACGATGCCCTGCCGGATAAAGCCTTGGGTCTTGCGGGCGCAACGGCACGGGCCGTTCGCATCGAGCAGGCCACAGCGTCCGGTCAAGAACTGGCGCAGTTGATGTCGGGCGCGCGCCAACCGCTGCCGGGCGTTGTCGCAAGAGATCCCCAGCACCTCGGCGGCCACGGCGTCAGTGGCCTCGAAGATATCCCCGAGCACGAACGCCATCCGATGCTCGCGGTCGAGGCACAGCAGCATTGCCATCAGGCAGCCGACCTTCGCCTCCTCGATGACCAGGCGAACATCTACCGGCAGGCTCCCCTCGTCAGGGGGATCGAGGTCAGGGGTCGCAGCGAGTGTCTGCGCGAAACAGGTGAAGTCGTGAACCACGTGCTCAACGCGGCCCTTCTTGAAGGCGAGCAGCTGGCGCACGGCGATCCGGTAGGCCCAGGTTCGGAAGGCAGCGTCTCCTCGGAAGGACGCCAGGCTGGTCACGATGCAGATGAGGATTTCCTGGGTGGCGTCGGCTGCGTCCTCGGGCGAATAGAGCATCCGCTGGGCCAAACTGTAGATGAAGCCTTGGTGGCGTCGGACAAGCTGTTCCAGCGCGCCTCGGTCTCCTTGCACGGCCGCATGGACCAGGGCCGCATCGGAGCTGTCGCTATCGTGGGTTGTGGCGAGCGGTCTTGTCATGATTGGGTCACTCATGCCTGCTTGGAGGGACTTTTCAAGCCGAGTGTGACAGATGGGCGGCCCGTGGGTGTCCGCAAGAAAGAGGACTGGGCCTTGGAATTCGAGGAGCCGGCTCTCCTCGCGCTGGGATCTGCCTACCAGAAGCGACCGCGCCTGTCGGGTGGTGCGTACCACCCGCTGTTGCTCGCAAAGAGAAACTCATCGAAATTGTCACGCCGTTGCTTCGCACGAGCGACGGCTACGAAATCGATCTGATCGTCGACATTGAGGGCGAACGATGGGCCATCGAGGTCAAACTGACGACCGCGCCGACACCCGACGATGTCGCCAGACTGGGACAGACCGCGAAGCTGGTGGATGCAACTCGTATCGCCTTGGTCTGCCGCAAGCACATCGGCGGGCAGGGGAGCCGCGTTCTCGTTACCGATTTGGACCACCTGCTGGAGGCGATTTGAATTGGCTTGCCCGCCGGTATTCAGCTCTTCTTGCGCTTGCGGCGTCGGGATGTTCGTTTGGCCTTGGGTTTCAACTTGCCCTTCAAGTTGCGTGTTCTGACGGGCGCGCGTCTGCGGGAAGGCGTGGTGGCGGCGTCAAGGTCCAGTCCGAACAGTTCGGACAGATCGCCGTCGGCCAGAACCTTCTTGCTGTTGGTTGCCTTCTTCGACAGAGGCAGGCCGGCACCGGCCCGCGCGACCAACTCGCTCTCGTCCACCTGGCGTAAGCGAAACAGCAACTCGGGGCTGGCGTCGAAGCGGGCGCCCACGCCGTACAGGGCGGCGGCGACGTGCTTGCACATCGCTGCCCAGTCGGGGCAGCTACACGAGAAATTCAGCTCCTTGGGCGCCGGGAACAGCCCGGTGCCTTGCAGGCAGATGCGCTCCATCACGCCCTTGGCGAAACGCCCTTGCAGCAGTTCCACCAGGGAATCGATGCCGCCAGCGCAGTCTGCGCAGATGGATTCCCAGTGTCGCCGCGCAACCGCCGCTACCTTGACCTCGACTTTGTACAACTCCGAGCCGCTGACCATGGCGGTGACCAGGCCGGGCGCGACCTGCAGATCCACCACCGAGCCGTTGCGCACGTAGGTGCGACCGCGCGGCATGCGGTTGGCGTAGTCGCTGTACCGCTCGAGGTTGTCGCACCATGATTTGCCCCAGAAGGTGCCGGCGATGGTGCGGCCGTCAATGGTGACGGGTGAAACGGGATGGCCTTTCTTGCTCAACTTGTCCATCTCGCGTGCAGCCTGGCGGCGACGCTGGGCCACGGGAACATAGGGTCGCCATTCGTAGAACATGTTCACTCCTTCAGGGCCGCATTGATATCGAGCGCCACGAGTTTCAGCAACTGGGTGTCGTCCAGTTCGGTCAGGTTGATCTCACCGCCACCCTCCAGCAGATCGTTGGCCAGCTGCCGCTTGGATTCGATGAGGGCGTCGATCTTTTCCTCGACGGTTCCGCGACAAACGAACTTGTGCACCAGCACGTGCTTGGTCTGCCCGATGCGGAAGGCGCGGTCGGTGGCCTGGT
>PMJO01000336.1 GCA_003158455.1 Myxococcales bacterium
TTAACCGCTAGCACCTCAAGTCAGACAGAACCCAACTATGAAGCTCAGTTAGACACCAAAACCGGTTACAGCGCTGCCGGATGTGCCAATTATTTCGAACTCCTCGACCAGTCTAGTGCATTTCTTGCTCCTCAGCGGATGCGCCCCAGAACTCGCCGAACGAGGCATGGCCAGACCCAACTTTCCGGCCTTCGCACCTGGGAATGTCAAAGAATCCGAAATCCTGCAGAAACACGGCCAGCCGAGCTGTGTGCGCAGACATTCCGCACTTTGTGTTCGCAGGAGCGGCATGCCCAATATCATTGAGATTCCAGTTGGCCAGGTGAGCCATGGCGGGTGATGCTTTGGCGATGCTAGCCACCCCCACGGCCACGCCATGGACACGCTTGCGTTGCAAATGTGCGGGCGAGACGGCAGAAGGTCCCGAGGCGCCGCCGGGCTCAAGTCATCGCACGGTGGCCTCTCACCACGGGAGACTCTCATGAGGCTATTTTCGTCGATTCTTGCAATCCTACTTGCCAGCGCTGCGCCGACCAATAATGCGGCGTCGGCGCAGGGCAAGACAGCGGGGCGCGAACTGGCAAAGGCATACCGCGTGTTGCAGAGGATTTCGATACCGGGAGACGGCGGCTACGACTACCTCTACCTCGACGAACCCGCCAAGCGACTGTACGTCTCGCACGGCAGCGAGGTGGCGGTGCTCGATGCAACCTCGGGTGCGATCATCGGCGTGCTCGCGGGCCTGGCCGGCGTGCACGGCATCAGCGTGGTGCCCGAGACCGGCAAGGGATTCATCACGAACGGAAAGTCGGGAACGGTCACAGTCTTCGATCCAAAGACCCTCAAATCCACAAGCGAGATCAAGAGCACCGGCAAGAATCCGGATGCTCTGACCTATGACCCGGCCTCGCGCCGTCTGTTCGTGTTCAACCACAGCAGCGGCCAAGTCACGGTCATCGATCCCGCGATGAATATGGTGACCACTACGCTCGACGTGGGGGGCATTCTGGAGTTTGGGCGTGCCGACGGCCAAGGCAGTGTATGGGTCAATGTTGAGGACAGAAATGAAGTCGTGCGCATCGATTCAAAGAAGATGGCGATTTCCGGGCGGTTCCCCCTGGCGCCGTGCGAAGAGCCGACCGGGCTGGCTCTGGACGCCAAACACGGCCGCTTGTTCGTCGGATGCGGCAACAGCATGATGGCGGTGGTCAACGCCAGATCCGGCAAGGTCATCACCACGCTTGCCATTGGTCCAGGCGTCGACGGAACTGATTTCGATGCCACGACCGGGGATGTCTTCAATGCGTGCGGCAAGGATGGCACTCTGTCCGTGATCCACCAGGACGCGGTGGACAAGTACCATGTGGTGCAGAATCTCAGCACCCAGCTTCGTGCGCGAACCCTGGCGGTAGACAGCGCATCTCATCGGGTGTTCCTTTCGGTGGCGCAGTTTGGTGACAAGCCCGCGCCGTCGGCGGCCGATCCCAAACCGAGGGCGTCCACCCTGCCCGGCACGTTTGTCGTGCTAGTTGTTGGCAAGTAGGTGATGGTTGTGATCGATGAACAACAGTGAAAGTCGCGGCTGCCTTGCCTGAGGCACGCCCAGGCCATTGGCGACGACGCAGCCTCATCGTTTTCGCCTACTGCGCATGGGCTGTCACGCTCTTCGGGCTGGCACCCAGGGCCTGGGCCTACCGCCCCTTTGATGGCACCGACGCAGCCGTCGCCGAAACCGGGGAGATGGAGATCGAGTTCGGCCCGGCAGGTTACCTGCGCACTGGGAGCCAGTCCTGGATGGTAGCTCCCGCAGCCATCGCCAATCTCGGAGTCGCAAGCGGGTGGGAACTGGTGCTCGAAGGCAAGCAGCTCTGGCGCCTGGGCTCGGCCACGCCGGCCCCGGCTGACAGCTCGCGCTTAGTCCTCACTGACAATGCCTTCTCGCTCAAGCACGTCCTGGTCGACGGCATCCTGCAGGGTCGTCCTCGACCGGGGTTGGCTTGCGAAGTGAGCGCCTTGCTTCCGGCGCTGCACGAAGAGGGCGGTTTTGGGGCGGCGGCGGTGGTGATCCTGTCCTCGAGCTTGGGGCCGGTGGTGACTCACCTCAATTTGCAGGCCATCTTCTCGCGCACGCATGAGCCAGGAGGATTTCTCGGACTCATCGTCGAGGGTCCGCAGCGCTGGCCGGTGCGGCCGGTACTGGAACTGGCCGGCGAGCGTGAGAGGGGTGGTACCGGAACCCTCTCGGCTCTGGCCGGGTTCATCTGGACCGTTTCGCCCAGCCTGGCCATCGACGGTGCGATTCGCGCCGGGTGGCAGGACGAGCCGTTGGAAGAACACGTCAATCTGCTCGAGTTGCGCCTGGGTCTGACCTGGAGTTTCCCCGTGTTCCGAAGGAATGGAGGATGCCGCCATGCCGAATCTTGAAGATAGGCCTATCGCGTCATCCGCAGAACTCCAGAACATATGCTTCGCGTCCGTCGCGAAGGGAGTCTCAGGGGCCAGAATGCCCAACGCTACAGCGACTTCGAGGGCTGCGACATCCGAGTCTTGCCGGGAAGCCAGCCTGGTCTGAAGTCGGTTGTCTACATTCATGGGTCGCTAGCTCTGTCGTTAGCTACCGAACCTCCTATTCGGCCATAGCATCCCGCCGCACGCCGTTTACTTGGGCGGCGGCGGCGGCGTGAGGGCGACTTTCCCCGATTCACGCTCGGCGGGCGTGGCTTCGCGGACCTTGTGCACCGCCACGTTCAGGTTGACGGTCTTGCCGGCCAGCGGGTGGATCATACGGACTGGTCGCTGACGATCTCGGCCACCTCCAGCAGGATGCGGTGGCCGCCGGGGATGCCGGCATCGAATGAGACGCCCTTCTCCAGCTTGGCGTCCTTGGGGAACTCCTTCCGGTTGATCACTTTGCGGGGCGCCTCTTCAGGGCTGCCGAACGCCTCTTTCGGAGCAAAAGTGAAGGTGCGTTCCTCGCCCTCCTGCATGCCGACCAGCTTAGCGTCTAGGCCGGGGATGATCGCCCCCTTGCCTTGCACGAAGGTGACGGGACCGTCGATCTCCGAGGACTCGACGATCTCGCCGTCCTCGGTGCAGATGTCGTAGGCGATGGTGACGACGGAGCCGGCTGCGATCCTCATGGAGCAGCGATATTAGCGCGCCTGATGGTCAAGTGCACCGATTGCAAGGATGCCTTTCGGCCCAGTGACGGAGAAGGCCAGGTGCACGTCGTGTTCGGTCGCGGCATCATCCTTGCCGGCTCCCCGGGCACCGGCAAGACCCTTCTCGTTCGTGCCGTTGCCGGCGAGCGCAGTGCGCACATTGAGATCGCAAACGGCCCGGCCCGCCTTTCCAAGTGGGTCGGCGAGACCGAGACCGCCGTCTGTGCCGTCTTCGAACGCGCATAGAAATTCACGCCGGCCGTCGTCCTTTTCGACGAGATCGATTGGCTACAGCGTCCGTTCGTGAACGCCGTTTCACGCCTGTCCACATGGAGACAGCAGCCTGCGTCGAGTAGGCTGATCGCGGGTCGGCATTCCCACTTGTGCGACGAGGAGTGTAAGACCGGCACACGACCATAGGAGAATGCCGTGAAACGAGTCTCGATTTGCACGACAGCGTTTGCGTTCGTAGTGGTTCTCGCGATTGCAGCGGCAGGCTGCTCGGATGCCGGGGGAGGCGGTGGTACCGGAGGTTCGGGGGGCGGAAGTGCCAAGGGCGGATCGAGTGGCAGTGGTGGGAGCAGCGGATCGGGCGGGAAGAGCGCTTCTGGCGGGAGCAACCCCTCTGGAGGGAGCAGTGCTTCTGGCGGGAGTAACGCTTCTGGCGGGAACAGCGCTTCTGGCGGGAACAGCCCTTCCGGCGGGAACAGTGCTTCTGGCGGGAGCAGCCCTGCTGGCGGGAACAACGCTTCTGGCGGGAGTGGCGCTTCTGGCGGCAGCAGCGCTTCCGGTGGAAGCAGCGGTTCTGGCGGAAGCAGCCCTTCCGGCGGTAGTGGCGCTTCTGGCGGTGGCAGCGCTTTTGGCGGCAGCAGCGGAACGGGCGGAAGCGGAGGTACCGTTGGCGACGGTGGCATCGCAGACGGCAGTGGGCAAGAGGACACGGGCGATGGCGGGGTCACGATTGCAACCGACGCGAAAGCCCCAGAGGCGGGACCCGATTCGCCGGTTGGCGGCGATGACCGAGGTCCGGCCGCGGATGGAGGGGCTGCATCTGACGCCCCAATGGTTGTTGTCGATGCCCCCGCAGATACCGAAGGTGACGGCGCAACATTTGTGGTCGATGGTTCCGGATACACTGCCGTGGACGGCAGCCCGGCGGATGTTGTGGCCGCGGATGCTGGCTCGGGCGACACGGCAAATGGGCCGGACGGCTTGGGCGCCGCTTGTCCGGTAATCAGCGGCGGGAGCGGCACATCTTGGAGCACCGGGAACTTTGGGACGCTCGGCGCGTATTGTTTCGTGACTTGTGACGATATTACTGGTTGGACCTGTTCGAGCTTCGATGGGAGGACGGTGACAGTGAACGGAGCTGTCGTCGATTGCGGCACCACGTCCCTGACGAAGGTGGGCGGTCAATACCAATTCGAGGCCACGGCGGGGGCGTACGACTACGCGACCATCGTTTGGTGGGGGACCCCGCAGGCCTGCACCCACTAAGAAGCCGGGCGAACGGGCCGCGTGCCTGACACTGCCGGAACCTTGGAAAGAACACGAGACGGCTGTTTCCAGGTAAACTATCCCGGGTGGTCGCGAGGCCATCCATGGTTACCGCGTCATCTGCAACCGGAGGCACCATGTCGAATCGGGTGTCTTCTGTTTTCGCCAAGCTGACCGTGGGTGGCAGACGGAACATGGCTGTGTGCCAAGTGAGTGCGCATTTGCTGCCTCCGTTTGCAGCAACGGCTCCTGCCTCTATCTTGAGCCGGGTCTGCCGTAAACTGTGTACCCAACTAGCTTTGGAAAGTGGGTCCCCTCTTGCCCGCGAACCCACGGTCGTCCATGCACCGGGGGTAGGGTATGTCGGTCAAAGATCTTCCTTTCTTGGGGGGCCCAGAATTCAGGCTGGCTGCCTGAGCCAGGTGACGTCGACGTCTCCATCATTAGATCGCGTAGAATGCGCCCATGCAATCAATCGGAGTCCTCGGGCTTGGCATCATCGGCCAGATCTGGGCCGACCGCTATCAGACCTCGGGTCGGCTGGCTGGCACCTGGAATCGCACACCCAAGCCACACAGCCCACGCTGGAAGAAGACCGCGCTCGAAGTCGTGGCCGCGTCCGACGTCACCCATATCGTCGTCGCCGATCCCCCGGCTGTGTCGGCCGTGCTCGACGCCGTTTTGCCTGCGCTGGGAAAGGGCAAGGCCATTGTCCAATCCAGCACTATCGATCCGAAGAGCGCGGCGGTCTTCGAAGCGCGGGTTCACGCCAGCGGGGCCGCCTATGTGGAATCGCCCTTCACGGGTAGCAAACCAGCCGCGGAATCTGGCACGGTAGTGTTCTTCATGGGCGGCGAGACGGCGGCACTGGATGCAGTGGAGCCTTTGCTGGCGCATGTATCCGAGACACGCTTCCGCCTGCCCACGGTCGCTCAAGCAGCGACGCTGAAGCTGGCGATGAACCTGAATATCGCCGGGCAGATGCAGGCCCTGNNTCTACTTTCAAGTGTTGGCCAAGAACGTCTCCTACTCGGGGCTGGCGCGCCTCAAGGAGACCAAGCTCAAGACGAACGATTTCACCCCGCAGTTTTCCGTCAAGCACATGCACAAGGACATGCGCCTCGCAGTCAATACAGGCGAGGGAGAGCTTCCCCTGCTCAATACCTTGCGCGGTTGTCTGGCCCGCGCCGAAGGCGAGGGCATGGGCGACGATGACTTTTCCGCCCTCATTCGCCTGCTGGCCGCCAAGTGATTCGGCTGGTCCAAGTACGTTCCTACCCCCGAAGTTACGGTGGCTGTCTTAGCCGGCTTCCAGGCGCAGTGCCTACATGATGGCTCTGGACGACGATGGGCACCTGCTCTGGGTGGCGGCGGCGGCTGGGGGGAAGACCGAGACGGCGACACGGCGGCTGGAGGGGCTGAGGTACCTGCTTGACTAGGAAACGGATTCTTGAGTTTCTTTCTAGCACGGGCGAAGAACAGGCATCACTCGCCAACCCGCGACAGCAGGGCCGCCGCGCGTTCTTCCCGGTCGGATGCGCAACAAACCAGGCAAGGGCCGTGCCTGCGTCCCCGGGCGAGGTCGAAGGCGGCGAGGCCCAGCATCACGAGACCGAGCGCCGCGCCCGGGTCGCCCATGCAGTCGGCCGGGTGCTCGACACGGAAGTCGTCGCCAAACCTATCGGCGGAGCGGATCTGGGCAACCCCCCACTCTCTCGCCCAGAAGCTCTCTCCATTCAGTCCCGCATAGACGCACTCGATGCGGTCCGCTGGGCCGTCCATCGGCACGGCATCGAACAGCGCGCGAAAAGCGGCGGTCAATCCTTCACCGCGATGAGGCTCTTGGCTGTAGAGGTGTCCCGGCTCACGGCCGCGACCGATGCCGCTGATCTGCGCCACGCACTCGCTCTTCTGTCTGCGGCCAGCCCCTGCGGCGGCGACCAGAACGAAGGCCGCTCCCTCCCCGGGAACGAAGCCATCCGGAATTGTGCCTGTCTTCAGCCGGCCTTCGCGGTCGAGCGTTTCGAGAAGGCCCGCGTCGAGATAGCTGTCGACCGCACCGACCAGAACCGACTCGGCTTCGCACCGATCGATCATGGTGAGCGCGTCGCCGAGAGCCACCAGACCGGCAGCGCGACCGATGGGGTATGTCCTACTGTGGGACAGGTCGAGCCTCCGACCTGCCTGGGTCGACAAGATCTCGATCAGTTCCTCCCCGACCGAATGCCGAGCTTCGGTCCTTGGCTCCGCAATTCCCAGCAGCAACGGCACCGGTTGCTCTGGCAATGCGGCGAGGACCTCTACCAGCGCCGGGCCACCCAGCCGAGCCAGCCGCTCGTGACGAGGCGAAAACCGCCGGTCTTCCAGTGCCTCGATCAGTGGTGGCAGTTGTTCATCGTCAGCAAGACCCATGACCAAGGGGGCGCCGAACCGGTCAGAGAGGTACGATTCGGAGAGTCGACCAATCCCGGCCCTCACCGAAGCGGCTGTCTGCGGCGCTGACAGCCCAACCGGGGTGACCATCCCGATGGATCGAATTTCGGCAGGTGAGCGAAGGGGCATGGGCAGTGCTGGCTCAGTGGGCCGGCAAGGTTTCGACTGTAGCCGAAGACTTCCATCAGCCCATGGTGTTCTTCTTGTTGTGGAAGAGTGGATCGGCCAGGCGGCAGACGTTCTTGCCCTCGAATTTGACATCGAAGGAATACATCATGAATTCGGCCTCTCCTTTGATGGTTCCGCTGACCACGCCGCCCGCGCTGCCAGCCTCGTCGCCGCTGGTCATGATGTACTTCGCATCCTTGACCATCGGCATGCTGCCGTCAGTGGTGACCGTGGGCGGTCCCGCAGTGGTGTCGGCCGCCTTGCCCATGTTGGGATAGGGGATCGGCACCGGGCCGCCCGGCGTGGGGGTGTTGCACACGTCGGGAAACACCGTGCTCATCCCGCTGCTGCCCTGGTGGACAACTCCTCGCCCATTTACAAAGACTGTACACGGCATCGCTATGCACCTCCTTCAATAGTGACGCTCTGGATCTTCAATGCCCGCTTGTCGCAAGCCAAGGCCGCGCGCCAGGTGAGACACAACCGCCGCTCATCCGGCTCGATAAGGACGGTCTCCATCTGCACCGGAGGCGTCTCGCGTCGCCCTGCGATCGTCACCTTCACAGATGGATTCGCCTTCGGAATCGGGAGCCGCAACGTGCCCTCCGGACTGAGACCAGCGATAGTCAGGGGCTCACCACCAACCAGGAATGGGTCGAACACCAGATCCGGGGTCGCGGCATTGTCAAAGCGGCAGTCGAAGTCTTTCGGCAGGTAGGGCGCGCGGTCCTTCTGCCAATTCTGGTCGTAGGTGCCGGCGTACGTGCGGCGTGGCTGCCATGACGGCGCGACGAACCCGAACCCCGCTGGCGGTGGCTGGTCGCCGAAGCCCTTGAGCAGACGGCGGGGATCTTCAAGGTTGGGAACCTTGCACGTGCCGGCCTCACCTAGCGAACGGCGGCCACGGAATCCGGTCCCGACCGGGTTCCGTTCCTCGGCCGACACGCGGCCCTTGCCGTCGTCGTGTCGGCCGCCAAAGGAACGTTCGTACACCAGCGGCATCTCGGCAAAGGGCTCCGGGTGGGTGAACCCGCCCATTACCGTGCGCCACGTGCGATCACCGATCACCCGCACAACCTTCTGTCGTCCTGCCACGTTCAGCGCGACCAGCATTTCTGGCACCGGCCGTCCCCCTGGTGGGTATGCGTGGCCCAGCAGGACCACGTCTGTGCCGCGCTTGCCGACGTGTATTTCAGAAGCGTATTTCAGGCTGGACGCGGCTGGATCCCCCCAATAGACGTCTCCGGCTACCGGAGGCAACTGCTGCTCCGCCGGTTTCGGGTTGGGGGCAAGATCGAAGGTGCCCCTTACCACCACGTACAGCGTTTCGACTCCAGTCTCGTCCGCCAGCACGCTCACCAGTGGAACGAATGGGCTCTTGTTTGCGACTTGCAGCAAGTGCCCTCCTACCGGCGTTCCGACAGCGCCATCCCGCGCGCAAACGGTCCCGAGAACGCCTCGCGTGGCAACCCCGCAAACGCCGCCATCTGCCGCCGCTGCGTGGGTGCGAAGGCGCGGGTCTGTACCTGAACTCGACCTTCGGTGCGAATCGCCATTTCCACAGCCGTGGCGTGCCGCCGGCGCATTGGCCCGTTCACCAACGTGCCGTAGAGGAGATCGAAGCTGGCCGGGCGACCGCCCATGTAGCGACTGTCACCGTCGAAGTGAGAGCGCTGCTGACTCCACCATCGGATGACCCCGCTGACATCCGGTGTCGGAAGAAGCTCCTCGGACCGCGGTTCGAGGTCGGCATCCAGGTCCTCCTGTTCGAAGGCGATCGGTTCGTCGGCCTCGGGGACTGGAGGCGCGACCAGGCCCGCTGCTCTGAGGTCGAGCCCGGTGATGGCGCAAAAGGCCTCCGCCGCGAGCTTCACGTGGCGGTCCTGGGCCAGCAGCTCGACACACGCGTCGGCGCCCGACCTTCGGCCCCCGAAGCCGAGCGCCCAAATGGCATCCCGCTGCAACCCCTCGGTGGCAAGCGCAGCGAGAACGATCTTGTGATCGCGTTCCGATCCCAACATCGCCGCCAGCAGACGCATAGCCGCGCTTCCCCGAATTTGCGCAGCCGCAAGATCGCAACAGAGCGCCCATGTCCCGGGAAAGCCGGCGACCAGGCCAGTCTCGACCGCCACGTCGCGCGCGGTCCGATCTTTCAGGTTGAGGGCGCGGGCGAGCCACTCGCGCTGTACTGGAGCGGGGGCGAAGCGCAGCAGGCGAGCCGCGGCCCGCTGGAGATCGGCGCTGGCACTGGCAAGGAGATTGCCAAAGTCCGGCGACACAAGAACCCCCCGGAAAGCACATGCGTCGAAGAACGCCGCGCGCACCGACGGGGACGCGGCCTTGACCGACGCCGCGAGGGCAAGGTGGACTCGGGCGTCTTCGACCAGCTCCAATCCCCGCCGCAGTGCCGCGAGCTTCGTGTCCGACGCACGCAACAACGCCGAGGTGAAGGCCTCCGCCCCCGCCACTGTGCCGCCGGAGAGCAGGGCATAGGCCGACGCCGCGATTTGGGAACAGTCTTCCCCGTCGAGCGCCGGAGCCAGAACGCGATCCACCGCGGCGCCCCCCGCGACACACAGGCCGTCCAACGCGCCCATGAGCCGCTCCTCGATCCAGGTCTCGACCTGGGCAAGCGTGCGGTCATGCGCCTCCAGGGCGGCATCCCGACGGCGCCACAGGAACTCAGCTTCGTCGAAACTCTCCTCGACGATATCCCAGAAAACCAGCGCTGCCGGCGGAGGTGTCACGACTGCCAAGCCCGACATCAATTCACCCGTACCTGACCACCCTTGATCCGATTCGTGCCAGTCGAATGGCTCTCGACCTGCGTGCCCTTGATGATCACCTTCCCGTTCCTGCGCAGGGTGATCGATGCCTTGCCACACTGGATCACGACCTCGTCCCTGGCGCCGATGCGCAGCCGCGAGCCGTCGATTTCGGCCTCGAAGACTATGCCCGCCGGCGGGACCAGGCCTTTCCGCTCATCGGCACGGCGAGCATCGGGTAAGGGCAAAGCCGCCACTGTCATTCGCCTTCGCATGCCCGAGATTCTTCCAGGCCCGGCCTGATTTGTCCATTGGATGATGGGTTGGATCAGAAACCGCTGGGCTCGTCCGGAATCGGTCTTCAGAGCGTCCGTCGACGAGACTTTTCGTAGGTCAGCTCGGCGCCGAGGTCTCGGTCGCCGATGGCACGACTACCAGGGAGTCCAGCAGGGCGCGCCATGGCATCCTGGAGTAGAGAAACCTTCTCCGAGAGTGCCTGCGTCGACAGCAGGTCCAGCGACGAGGCGTTCTCTCCGCGCAAGATCAACTCCTGCTTCGGTCGTCCACCTATTTCCCGCGTCGGACCTCCGTGGTAGCCTCCCGACTCTCTGATGCAGGATCTGTACTCCGATCTTCCGTTGCACAAGACTAGGGGCAAGCGATGGAAATAGGCGAACCTGCCGACGTGCCCGAGGGCGAGAGCGAAACTATGCTCAGCAGGAATAGGACGGTCTCGGGTAGGATTGTCTCCCTGACTTTCCGCTCCGACCATGCTGATGGGGATGTCAAACGCCTGCACCCATCGCCCGGCGGGTATATGGATGCCACCGAAGACTTCACGAAGCCTGAATGGGAGGCGGGAGTGAAGTCGGACCCCATCTCCCACACCAAGAACCACCACATCCACGTCGACATAGGTGTCCGCTTTACCGTGACACCGGAGAACGAGACCGCAAGTCTGACGATGATACGAGGCGATTCCACGGACGGTGACCATTTCGTGTTCAAGTTTCCCGTCAGCCGCAGCGTGAGCAATCAGAGTGTGCCGTTTCCTAACCTGGTGTCCAAAGGCACCCTACCCAACATGGTGACCGCAGTCACCGGCAGCATCCACTGGACCGCAACAATCGACGGACAAACCGTAGATCTCGGAAACACCGGCCCCCACAAAGTGTACGTTACACTTGAAAAACCCGACGGGAAAATGTTGTGCCCCGAGGACAACAAATTCGCGGAAACCGGCCCTCTCCAAGACGTGACCGAGTCCCGCTTGCTCTGGGCCGTAGAGGCGGCAGAAGGCACGGGCACGTCGAGCGAGAAGGAATGCGTCGATGCAATCTTCTTGGCTCTCAAGCGGAATGGTGTTGGCTACACACTAGGGCGCCGATGGGTTGCCGATGTGAACACGACCGGGATGACACCGAAGCCAACATTGCACCACTACCTCTGGGCATGTAATACCAACAACGCACAGGGAGAGTGCCACAACATTGCTGCGGCTTTTGTCCTCGCCTGCCGGATCCTTGGAGTGAAGAAGACGTTCGAGATCGGCTACATGTTTCCTTGGCCTTCGCGCGATGAGATTCATCCGACCTATCCCAAGAGCGCGCGCCGGTCGGCCGGCGGCAAGCGCGTTCTTGGCAAGTACAACGCACGCTATACCCGCGTACACTCTGGAGAAGGTCACGCCTCGGAAGCTCTGCTGTTCCTCGACGGAAGCGAAATGGCGAACAACTTTGAAGGTGTTGCACGGTACGACCAGACGGCGCTGTACGCGATTGGAGACGATGTCTTTGATCAATTCGCTCATGTGAACGATAACGCGTCGTCGTACTTTGCGATGAGAGAAAACACGGACGGGCTTCGCGCCTCCATTCTGGATATGAACCAAGGGTGGGCGAAGCTTGTGTTCTCGGGCCCCGATGAGTTCTGTGACAAGCCCTATCCTTGGAAGGACAGCCGAGACTTCAAATGGCAGGACTAGATAGGCCCGTCCTGTTTGCGTTCAGCGTCTTGGCGTGCAGCGCATTGGCACCTACGGCCGAGTCCCGCACCCCTGCCAGCGCGCAACCCGCCACAACCATGAGGCAGTCAATGGCTAAACCGTTTTCCAACCAAGCCGTACAGCAACTTCTCAATCCTCCCGAGACGTCACGGATGGCTCTCGACCAGGCCGCTCGGGGACAATTCCCGACGAGTCCCAAAGGAGCCAAGTTTGCGCTTCAGGAAGCCCGATCCTACTTGAACGGATGGCTTCGAGAGGAGTTTAGGCCGTCTTCTGAGACGACCTTCGTCGCGTTCGCGCGTGAGGCAGGGCGCTTTGATGTCATTCGCGCTCGCTATGTCGCCAAGAAATGCGAGATCGAGGTCGCCCAGACTCAGCACATTCTTGTCTTGCGGATCCGAGGTTTGTCATCTCGGACTGGCAGTTCCGTTCTCCAGCGGATTGAAGAGGCGGCGCACAAGATATTCTTGAAGGGAGACCGGATTCATCCGAAGACTTTGGGCGCAGACGCGAAGTACGAATATGGTGAGCAGCAAATTGCTGAGTCCGGGCCAGTCGATCCCGATTGGCCTCACTGGATCGATTCTCTGCATTGGTTTGCCGATCAGCGTGAACTGGGCTTTGTTCTCCTAAAGGCCAGCGGTGGCCCTACGCGGGCGGTGGTCAGTTTCGCAGATGAACTCAACGTCAAGTGGTTTGAGCCATAGTCGTCGTGCGCGGACGGGCGGACAGGCGGTCCAGGCACGCGCTGAACAGAGCGGCGTCCACCGCGCCGTTGACGTCCTTGACGCCGGAGTCGGCGTAGAGCGCGGCAACTGACCTGTCAGCGGCGAGGAGGACCGAGTGGCAGGTCGCCGTGAACTCCAGGGCTACATTCTGGCTGTGGAGCCACTGCCGCGAAAAGACATCCCATCGCGCTGGCCAGAAAGCAAAAACCCCGAACCTCTCGAAAAGATTCAGGGTTTTTGTCCGTGCGAGGAGGGGGACTTGAACCCCCATGGCTGTTAACCGCTAGCACCTCAAGCCACGCAACCTCACTTAACCTATTGAAATCACAAAGAACAACCAAAAACACTTTTGGACGGAACCGCCATCCACACGCAACCCATCGAGATATGGCGGGTCTTCGTCTAGCACCCGTCCAAAACCGACAGCTCACGACACGTCGCCACGCCTGGGGACGCGAAGAAGCACGCCCGCGACGAACAGGACGGGGAAGATGCGCAGCGAGCTGGGCTTTGGCGTCGCGCCTCCCAGCGTACAGCCGGAGTTCCGCCGGTCGGCCCAGGTTCAGGGAACCCAGCAATATGCGTGCGCCTGGAAACTGCCAGGCCGGCTACGGCACTTTGCCTTCCGTGCCTGGAAACTTCGACGCGGCAACCGAACCCAGAAACAGACGCACCAAGTAGACCGCCTCGTGGTGGCGCATGAGCATCTTTCCTTCATGCGCAAACCGGCCGCCTTCTTCGGTTGCAAACTGGTAGGCACGGAGGAGGGAGAACAGTTCGGCGTAGAGTCTTTGGGGGCGCCAGCTTTGTTCGTCGATGGGCGTGCTCACGATTCGGCCGTGGAGGGACGCTATCTGCACGACATCGAACGCCCCCGGGAAGGGACCGCCTATTGCGATGCGGACCATGTTGCCGACCTCGCGTGGCCAGTGCGTCGACAGGTTTTCAACGAAATGCAGCAAGGCCGCCACCATCGGTGCATCGCAATCCAACAGGAGGCCCACCGCCCGGCGTGACCAGCGATCAGGAGAGACTTGGTCGCGAATCTGCCATGCCGCCAATCGGGCCAGGTAGCAGAGGGCCGCTTCGTCGATGCCGTCACGAATGGCCCGAACCGCGTCTTCGAGTGGGCCGTGAGCCCAGGGCTCGTCGATATGGTCTTCGATTCGCTGGACGGTCGCGTCCGGAGAAGCGTGTTGGAGACTGGCCGCTACCTCGTGGAGCCAGTCCTCGAATTTTCGCGTGTTGCGCTCCAGGACCTTGTGCTCCGCAGCATGTATCAGCTGCGTCACCACCTTGCTGGCGACTGGACCACCGGGTATGGAGGACACCGCCGCAGTGAGTCCTGTGTCGACCGCACGAAGGATCGCGCTGCCCGGCGTGTACTTGTCTTTCGTCATGCTCGTGGAACCTGTGCTTTGAGATCAGTTCATCCCGGCGCGGGTGCCCCGGGAACGCTTGGCGAACCAAGTGGCGAATCGGCCAGTACCATCATCTGCGCGTTCTTCGTCGCCGTGGCTGAAACGGAAAATCCGAACTCCCACCCCAGATCTTCCACTGGTCCCTTGGTCAGCATTGATAGGACGCTGCCCTTCGATGCGTCTGCCACGGCCGCGACGATGATATCCGGCACGGTGGGAGAGGGGAATCGGGATCCGTGCGTCTTGACGCAGCGTTTGGGCGCCCAGAGGTGCAACTCGGCGGCGCCGAGGATCGGGACGTGGTTTGGGCAAGCCATCGCCGTGTCGGCGCCGATCCGGCGTGGGCGCCGCAGGGAAGGCGGGTGTCGACGACCGTCTCGGCGCGGTGCGACCTCTGAACGCCGCGCTCAGCTTGCCGGGCATCTGCTGATTGGCTCTCTGGCAGCGGACGCCGTCGGTGGAGTGGCAGATTCTCTCTCGGCGCGGGAAAAGCATGAATTGCTGGTGAGAAAAGGCCGCTGTCGCCGTGGGCGGGAATATCATCCAGATGGACGCGACCGGAACTACGACAATCTGGCAACATCATCACCAGTTCGGCCACCGGCCTTCACCAGATGACCGCCCCCTCGATCAACCGCAACTGATTCGCCGCGATCTCCCTTGGACCACCTGACGCTTCCCCTTGAGCACCTCCGCCGCGAAGCCGATTTCTTCGCGCGCGAAGAGTCGCTGCGCCTGCTTCACGTGACCGTCGAGCTGGCCCTGCACGCCCCAGCCTTGGACGTGCTGCGGGCGATGCAATGGAGCCCGGACAACAGACGGGCCGTGATTGTTCTCGAAGATCCAGACTCGAAGGCAAACCGATGGACAACGTGGAACGAGCAACTCCTGGCTGAGTTTGCCGGCATTCGCGCGGCGTACGGGAAGGCGGGGGTCAAGCTGAACGAGGCAGTTCCGGCGAGCCAGGGAGAGCCGATCCTTCGTTTCGCCACGACGCTCAAGGCAACATCGGACATCCTCAGCCAGCCGCCTGCCGCGACCAAGGGCCTCACGGTCATCTTCGCCACTGCCGATCTCCGGGACCCGGACAAGTGGCTTGCTTTCCTTGATGAGATTCTTAACCGGACTCCGTCACTCGGTCAGGTGCGCTGGGGTTGGATGGAGACCGGCGCACCGATCGGCAACGACTTCGTGGGCAAACTCGGTGATGAGGCCGCGCTTCACGTGGCGTGCAGGGTGGACCCAGTCCGCCAGAAGGAAGATCTCGAAGACCTGCTGGCTGCCATGGCTGAGGCGCCCGACGATGCCATGGGTCCGGCAGCTGCTGGTGGTGCCGCTCCGGCAATTCTGCCGCCGCCTCATCCAACCGATCCGCCGAAACCCAGCAACGCGGATGCCGTCCCGACCAGGCAGGCGAATCGGTTGTTCTTGCAGGGACTCCAGGCGGTTCGTGCAGGCGACCTGAAGGAGGCGGTAGGGCTTCAGAACCTGGCCTTCCAGGAGTGCCTGTCTGCCCAGAACGTGTCGATGGCCGTGGAGATGGAGTTGCTTCTCGCCACCTATGTGGTCCAAGCAGCCGGAGGGGAGAGGGCATCCTTGCGTTCGGCATTGGCGATTTTCCAGCGAGCCTCCGAGCGTGCCCGCGATGCCAAATTGGTCGTCGCAGGCGCCAAGATCGACATAGTGCTGGCGCCAATGGCAAAGCTCGTGGGTGAGTTCGAGCTTGCCGGCCAGGCCCTGCGTCGGGCAGCCGACGAGGCACGACCGTTGGCCCCGGCCTTGAGCATCGAAGCCTTGCGTCTGGCCGCTGATTTCCTGGTCGAAAAGGGCAGCGCCGAGAAGGCGAGCGAGCTGCTCAGCGAGGCGCTTGAGATCGCGACAGCAATGCCTCCCGGCGAGGCCAAGCAGACCTCGGCTGCAAATTGCGCCGAGGCTCTGGCCGCGATTTTTCGCGCTCGGAAAGAGGAAGACCGGGCTGTGGAGATGGACGTGCTGGCGAGGCGTCTGGCAGCGGGGACGCAATAGCTGGTCGCAGCATGGGTCTCTCGAACTGGCAGGCAGTGCCAACGTCACTGCCACGTCACTGCCTTGTCCTTGACTCGCACACACATGGCCGGGAAGAATGCCAACATCGTCATGTCCAGCCTGAGGCGTTTTCTGGCAACCGTCGGAGACAGCAGGAGTGATCCCAAGAGTGTCGGGGCGGGCGTCTTGGTCAGGGCACGGCAGGCATTGACCGGCGTCCGAGCTGCTATCGAATCCTACGTGACAGAGTGCATCGGAGCGGTTGGAGGGGTCATCCGCGTTCTCCTGTCGCCGCCATCGGTTCTTAGGCTTGTCGACTCGCGGCCTGCTCACTCGGCAGATTCGGCCCCGCCTGCGTGCCAGTGTGGGCGATCTCCAGGGGGCGTAGGGATGGCTGGACACGTTGATGATGTCTGTTTCCGTCGGAACGAAGTTCGATGAGGCGATGGACATGAACCGGCCTCTGGTCATGACCGTGGAAGAGCCGCAGGGTGGGGCCAAGTGGATCTATGTCTTGAAATGCTCCCCGGTGGTTCTTGGTCGCGATCCCGAAACCTGTGACGTCGTTCTTGCCAGGCCGTCGGTCTCGAAGGTCCAGGCCGAAATCGTTTTCGACGACGGCAAGGTAGCGTTTCGCGACCTCGATTCGCGAAACGGCAGCATCGTCGATGGCGGGCCGATTCCCGCCGATATCGCCGTGACGGTCACAGAGACGACTGACATCGTTTTGGGTGGACGGCTTCGGCTGACTTTCTCAAGGGATTCGTCAGTATCGGCTTCGGAAGGCGTCAATCCGTTCGCCCCACCCAGAATCAAATCGTCTCTGGCTGTCGAGCCCACGGCAATGCATGTCAGCTCCGTGCCTGCCCGACCGCAGGTTCCACCGCCCGTGGACCCGCCTCCGGCCGCCCCTGTTCCACTCTATCCGATACCGGATCCGGGCAGGCGGCCGATTGTGACAGAGCCAATTCCATTGCCGCCGCTTCCGCCCCAACCGCAGGCGACGCCTGGCGAGCAGATGGAGTCGTCGCAGACCCCGGTTCCGCTCAATCCGGGCGACATCGTTGCCCACTACCGGGTTGAGCGTCTGATTGGCAGAGGTGGCATGGGGACGGTCTATGAGGTCTCGCACGTCCGCGTGGCGGCCAAACGATTTGCCATGAAAGTCCTCTCGACCGAGGTCGTGGGACATCCAGACGCCGAGTCGCGCTTCATGCGTGAGGCAGAGGCCGCCTCCCGCCTCAACCACCCGCATGTCGTGAACATGGTCGACTTCGGCCGCGACCGGGGAATCACCTACCTCGCCATGGAGCTGCTTGAAGGCGAGGATCTGTCCGCACTCATCGCGAGGCGCAAGCTGTCGTTCGAGCGCGTCGCCGACATCATGCTCGCTGTCTGCTCAGGAGTAGGCGCGGCCCATCAGCTGGGCATCATCCACCGCGATCTCAAGCCTGGGAATATCTTCCTCAGCCGTACCCACATGGGAGACACAGTCCCGAAGGTCTTGGATTTTGGCATCTCGAAGCTGCGGATCCCAGGGGACAACAAGCTCACGCAAAGATTTTCGCTCATTGGCACGCCCAACTACGTGTCGCCTGAGCAGGCTGAAGGCCGGCCAGTAGATTGCCGATGCGACATCTACGCGCTGGGAACCATCCTTTACGAATGCGTCACGGGTCGGCGCTGCCATGAGGGATCGTCCCTCTACTCCATCTTGCGCAGTATCGCGGAGGCAGACTACCCGCGACCGTCGGCGCTGCGCCCGGACCTGCCGCCGGAATTTGAAGCGGTGATCATGAAATCGCTCGAACACAATCCAGACGCACGGTTCGCCACGGTCAGGGATATGGGGTGCGCGCTGGTGCCGCATGGATCGGAGAAGCGGCGACAATTCTGGACGGACTACTACCTCGGCTCCGAAGGCGATGCTCTGGCGTCGAGCAACTTCAGCGTCGTTCCGATCAGCCTCTCAAAGTATGCCGCGCCCGCGCTGCCCAAGACTAAGCTGTTGCCAGTTGAGAAGGCAAGACAGATTCAGCAGAATCCTGCCCCAGAAGGAAAGTGGCCACCCGTACCCGCTTCTGTTCCTGAATCTTCGCGCCCGGATCGAGCTGCTGGGCTGCGAGGCCCGAAACGGCAGGAATACCGGCCGTCGAAGTCGCCTACCCAAGCACGGAAAACTGGCCGGTTGCCATGGTTCATTGTCATAGGTGGTCTGCTTGGCGCGGCCGTGCTGGGCGGGTTCTTGCTCCATCACGGTCGTTCGTCGGTTGGCGCTGCGGGGCCAAGTCAGCCTGCGACGCAGTCGCAACCTCCACCAAACGCCATGGCCGCGACGCCAGTGCAGGCAGAAGCCCCGAGGGAGGGCGCGCAACCCATGCTGCCACGCGAGGCCAATGTCGCCTCGCCTTCCGGGCCGGCCAGCGAGTCCACGGACAAAGCCATGTCGACCACCACAGTCTCCAAACGCCGCGCGACTTCCGAACGGCCGCGACAGGGCCGAGCAGGAACCCTGGAGCACGTTCGGCGGGTCAAGCGAAACAGCAACGGAATCCCTCTACTCAAACCCTAATGACACACCGGCCACTGATCGCGAAATCGTTCGTTGCCAGCCTGGTCGCGCTGGTTGCCTTGGTTGTCGCTCCGCCCATGGTCAGCGCCGCCGAATCCGCCGAGCAGCATTTGAAGCGGGGCGTCCGGCTGCTGTCGCAGAACAAAGACAACGAAGCGCTGGAGGAATTCCGCGCTGCTTATGCTCTTTCGCCCAGCCCCAAGGCTGCTGTGGAAATGGGACTGGCCGAGGCTTCGTTGAAGCTTTGGGTGGATGCCGAAAAACATCTGGGCGAGGGACTCGGGGAAGACACGGATAGCTGGGTGAGCTTGCACAAGACCTTGATCGAAGAGCAACTGGCAAAGGTGCGAGAGCATCTCGGCTGGCTGATCATCGACGGCACGCCGCAGGCCGAGGTCGTTGTCAACGGCACCGTCGTCGGAAGATTGCCGCTCCTTGGTTCTGGCCTGCGCCTGGCGGAGGGTTTTGTAACGGTGCGAGGCCGCTTGCTAGGTCGCGAGACCCCTGCCGAGCGCGTCGAAATCGTCGCAGAGACCGAGCGAACGGTCAGTCTCCACCTGCCGGTGTCGGCGAGGTCGTCGCCGGCGCCAACCAAGGTCCAACCAGCCCCGCCGCCCGCCCCAGCCAAGCCCCAACCAGTACGCCCGGTGGTCGCGGAACCGCGACCGGAGGGGGCGACCCACGCGACGTTCTACCGATCGCTTCCATGGGTCAGCACGGTGACTGGCGCCTTCGCTCTCGGCGACATCGCCCTGATGTATTCAAAACGATCCTGCAACGACGGGGACGCGTCCTGCGGCCCCAGCGAGGCGTTCAAGATCGGGGTACTGGTCGCGGGCACGGCGGGACTGGTCATGGGTTTAGGAGCGGCGCTGATGGAGGCAGTGCGCCGCCCAGATCCACGCCTGGTCAAGCCATTCTTGATTGCCAGCTCTGCCCTCGCGGGGGTCGGCGCCATCGCCGGGGGAATGTCGCTCATTGAGGGTGGTGTCTATGGGCCAAGCAAGGTCGGGTTCGGGATCGGGACCATGACATTGGGCACCGTGGCCCTGTTCATTGATTCCCTGGCGCTCTTGGAAGCCACGCCCGAGCGGACACAGCCAGTCAAGGTCGCAGTCATTCCTTTCCTGGGCGGACTCAGTCTTCTCGGAACATTCTAGGCCATGACGCCGCCGAGCCTTTCAGCAGAGTTTCCACGACTATTTGGCCAGCGATACGTCTTGTTGAAGGAACTCGCTCGCGGCGGGATGGGCAGAATCTTCCTCGCCTTGGTTGGCGGTCGGGTTTGCGCGGTCAAGACTCTACGGCCTGACCTGGCAGATCCCGGATTGGCGCGTCGTTTTCTCGACGAGGCCAGACTCGCCACCCAGTTGTCCCACCCCAACTTGGTCTACGTCAGCGAGGCAGGTTCCGAAAAGGGCACGCCCTATCTCACGATGGAATACCTGCGCGGCAAGAACTTGAACGAGGTGTTCCTTCGCTGTGGTCAGCGCAGGAAGTACTTTCCCCTCGGATTTGCGTTCTTCATCACCAAGGAGATACTGCGCGGGCTCTCCTACCTGCACGGGGTTGAAGGGCTCAACCTGGTCCACCGTGACGTTGCCCCAAGCAATATCCTTCTGTCCTACGAGGGCGGCATCAAGATCATCGACCTGGGTCTTGCCAAATGGAGGGATCGTCTTTCCGAGACCATGGTTGGTGGTGAAGATTTTGGACAGCGAAGATACATCTCGCCTGAGCAGAAGCTAGGCCGGCCGGTTGATGCGAGAAGTGACATCTATTCCGCCGGCGTGATCCTGTGGGAGATGGTCACCGGGCGCGCCTTGGTTCGGGAACCCGACTCCACGGGCAAACTTCCCGACATTGCGATGCCGTCGCAGGTGGTACCGACACTGCACAGGTCGCTCGATCAACTGGTGATGGGCGCCTTGACCGATGATCCCACGGATCGCTATCAGAGCGCACAAGAGATGATGGCGATCCTCACCCCGGGTATGAGCGCGGAATACGAGGCAACCGCGTTGCAGGCGTTCCTCGCCGATCTTTTCGGGGATGAGATCCGACGGGAAGCGGATGAGGAGAAGAGGTTGGTCGCACTGGCCAAGGATGTCGTCCCCCTGAGCGGCCCTCTGGCAACGGATGCCCAGATCGTGGCCAAAAGCCTGACCGAGGACGAACAGGTCGCTTCGAGGATTGGCGAGCCCAGAAGACACACGGCCCGGTGGCTGTTCCTGGGGCTGTTGGCAGTTCTGGCAACAGGATCTTGGCTCGCATTTCGCTCGCCGACCACCCAAGGGCAAGGGGCTGGGGTGGCCCCGGCAGTGTCCATCAACCGCCCTGTAAACCGGGCAGCTCCACCGCCAGATACAGGAGAACTGCCACAGCCGGCATCGGCCGCCCCGTCCTTGGCACCGGCGGCAGTTCCATCGCCAGCACGACGGGCCGCCCGACCATCTCCAACCCGGTTGCTCGGAGAGGCCAGGGCACTCTATCGCAGGGGGGAATTCACCGAGGCGGGCAGCATCGCTGAACGTGTCGTCGAGTCTGATCGCGATGACTTTGGCGCCCGCATTTTCCTCGGTGACATCTACTTGAAGAGGGGGATGTACGAGAAGGCGCTAGCCCAGTATGAAGAGGCGTTGAAACTGGCTCCAAGTGAGGCCGCCGCGCTTCGCGGCCGTGATCTGGCACGCGAACGAATGCGGTAGACGCAGTCCACGGGTAGATCAATTCTTGCGCCAGCAGGGAGAGCGTCTCAATTTCCCCGCTTGTGATTCCTTGTCCTTGACTCGCAGACGGGTGGCTAGGAAGAATGCGGGCATCGTCATGTTCAGCTTGAGGAATTCCTTGGGTTTCTGGCCGCCTTGCATCTGGGTGCTCGCAGCTCTTGTTGCACCGCGTGTGGCCACGGCCGGCGACCAAAAGGGTGATACCAAGCCTGTCGTGGCCATCGTGTCAGTCAAGACACCGCAGGCGTTGGCCGCCCACCGGGATGCCATCGAATCCAGCGTCACTCAGGGTCTCGAAGCGGCTGGTTGGAAGGTTCTCGGTCTTGCCGAAACGACCCGTCTGGTTGGGGATCGCGAGACCCTGTTGCAGTGCACGGGAGAGCTGTGCGCGATAGAGCTAGCCCACGCCACCAAGACGGTCTATCTGATGTGGGCTGAGGTCACCGCTAGCAAACGGAAATACGCCTTCAGCCTGAAACTTTTCGACGCTGCGGATGCCGAGAAACCGTTGGCCAGCGAACATGGCGAATTCGCAGCCAAGGATGTCGTTGCGAAGATGGCCGTGGCCGCAGAATTTGCCGGGCGTGAAGCCATGGCGATCGTCGGGGAACTCGCCCACCCTGACGTCGTACCTGGCGGCAAGGGTCCTGTCGTGGCTCTGGTTTCGGTGAAGTTGCCTCCGTCGGTCGCCGATGACCGTGACGGGATAGAGTCTGGCCTTGCACGCGGCCTGGACTTGGCGGGCTGGCAGGTTCTTGCCGTTTCCGAGACCATGCGACGGCTCGCGGACCGGAAAGACCTGTGGGACTGCGCGAACGAGATCTGCACGCTGGAGATCGGCCGCCTTACCAAGGCGCCCTATTTGGTGCGAGCCGGGGTGAAGACCGGGAAGAACAAGTACACGGTCAGCTTGGGCCTCTTCGACACCGCGAACCCTAGCAAGCCGCTGGCACGGCAAGACGAGGAATGTCTCGACCGCGACCCCGACTGTCCACCCGTGGCAGAGAAGATTTCCCGCGCCGCGCGCATGCTGGGACGCAAAGCGCTTAAAGTGGTGCCCCTGGAGTCTGCTCCGCAGACGCCCCCGGGTGCCGTGGCGCCTACGACGAATTCCAGGAAACCAGCAGTGCCGCCGGCTGGTGGTGGTCCCAATGCAAGTTCGCCAGCGCGAATGCTCCTTCCTGGTGCGGGGGAAGTAGAGCCGCATTCCAGTGCCCTGCGCATCGCTGGTTGGGCAGCCATCGGTGCTGGGATCGCGCTTCTTGGCGGAAGCGCCGTTTTCTTCCTGTACGACGGCAAGAAGGCCGACTGCCAGAACACGGCTGCCGGAGAGCGCTGCTTTCAACGTTATGACAACAAGACACGCGCCTATATCTCGGGCGGCATCGGTCTGGCGAGCGCGCTGGTCGGTGGCTACATCGTTCTTTTTACTGGTAGGGCTCACCCCACATCGGTTGCGTTTTCCTCTCGTGGGGTTTTCATCGGGGGTGGATTTTGAAAACTACCATTCTGCTCGTATTCGTAGCGCTCTCGCTGCAAGCCTGTCTATTTGGAAAGAAGGATGACCCTACGACCTGTCGCGCCAACGAAGAGTGCGCGTCCAAGGTCTGCAACCTGGCCACCTATTACTGCGAGCCCGTTGGCGGCGGCCTTGACTCGGGCGCCGGAGGGACTGGGGCGGGCGGGGCAATCGCCGACGGGCCGGGGGTAGTTGATATTGGGGGCAACTTTCCTCTCGACGCAGCGGCGGGTGCGGGAGGAACTGGTGGAGGGGGGACGGTTGCGGATGCTTCTTCCGATAGCGCCGTGCCTGACGGTTCGGATGCTGCCCTGGATAGGCCATTTCCCGACGCCGCAGCTGACGTGACATCCCCGGACGCTCCCGGAACCTGCTCAGTCGACCAGGAGTGCGGTGGTTCCCTGCCGCTTTGTTTCAATCGCGTCTGCGCCAGGTGCGCGACCGACGTCGACTGCGCGGGGCGCGCCGGAGCCCCAGCCTGTGATCCCACAAGCGGCCTGTGTGTGGCTTGCGTGGGTGCCAAACACTGTTTCGGAGCTACGCCAGCCTGTGATACGGGCACCAACACTTGTGTCCAGTGCACCTCTGCCGCCAACTGCAGCGGTACCAAGCCGATCTGTGGCGGCGGCAAGTGTCAGGCGTGTGGGGCAGATGGAGACTGCGCAGGTTTGAGCGATCCCAATCGATCCGCCTGTGCAGCCAGCGGCGCTTGCGTCCTGTGCACCGCAACCAACGGCGCCAAGTGCACCGGAACAACTCCGGTGTGCGACAGCGGCACGAATACCTGTGTCGGATGCGTGGCCAGCACAACCTGTCCGGTCATCTCGCCTATCTGCTCGTCCGCCAAGACGTGTACCGCCTGTACCGCAGATTTGCAGTGCCAGTCCAAGAATGCTGCCCTACCTGCCTGCCGCGCGGATGGCCAGTGCGTGCAGTGTACGGCAACAGCAGCCGCTTCGTGCACGGGTGCCACGCCTGCTTGCGAAACCAAAACCAACATCTGCGTCCAATGCACCTCAGCCGCCAATTGCAGCGGCGTTGCACCCATCTGCGGCAGCAACGATAGGTGCCAGGCCTGTGCGGCAGACAGCGACTGCGCCGGACTGAGCGACGCGAACAGGGCGGCATGTGCTGCCAGCGGCGCCTGTGTCCAATGCACAGCCACCAACAGCTCAAAGTGCACTGGCAGCACCTCTGTCTGCAACACGACGGCAAACAGATGCGTGCAATGCCTGACCAACGCGACCTGCTCGGGTACGAGCCCCATCTGCGCCACGGCGACAAACACCTGTCGCGGTTGCACAGCCGCTGGAGACTGCGCAAGCTTCGCAGGCCACACGGCGTGCGCCAGCAGTGGATCCTGTGTGCAGTGCATAGACAACAGCACCTGCTCGGGCACGACCCCGATCTGCACCACCGCGACAGACACCTGTCGTGCATGTGCGACAGACAGCGAATGCTCTGCCCTCGGTCCCGGCGTGTGCATGATCGACGGCCATTGTGCGACAGACGCGGAAACGATCTATGTCGGCACGCTTGGCACCGCGACGTGCAGCGAGACGAACGCTGGAACCGTCCAGGCGCCGGTGTGCAGCCTGCTCAATGGGGTCGGTCTAGCCAAGTCTGGCTCCAAGCCCGTGGTTGTGCTCAGGGGGACGTTGTCCGCCTCATCCACGAACATCGCCGTTTCTTCAGCCCTGACGATTGTCGGAAAGAACAGCGCTATCGTGGCGCCTGCCGCCGCAACTGGAGCCGACTGCATCACCATCACCGCCGGTGAAATCTATCTACGCAATTTGAAAATCCAGGGAAGCGCGAGCCCGCAAACCGGGATGGGCATCAAAGCCGCACCTGATCCCGGCTCCACCGTTACTCTCCACATGGATACCTGCGCCGTCACCAACAACCCCGGCGGTGGCATACTGCTTAACGGTGCCGCTTTTGACATCAAGAACACGTCGGTCAACGGGAACGGACCAGGACAGACTACTGGCGGTAACCCTTGGGGTGGAATCAGGGTCGATGCCCTACCGTCCAGCGGTACAACGAGTCTGAACTTGGTGACGATCAACACCAACAACCCGGCTGGATTGTCCTGTGCAGGCAGCATCCAAGGCACAGGTGTTCTGGCCACAGGAAACACGTCGATCCAAATTTCCAATTCCTGTGCCATCACAGCCTGCACGCCCGCCAGCGCGACCTGCGGGGTGCAATCGCAGCCGCAGTAGGACGGTCGAGCAAGGTCTCCAATGGCCTCACCCCAAACACCTGACAAGGGCAAGACCGATGGGACTCGTGACGGCGCCGCCGACCGCGAACAAGTACACTTCTACCCCGGCGACAAGCTCCTTCTCTACATCGTCGATGGAGAGGTCCAACTCAGCGCAGAGGCATGGGGAGGTCCGCCAGTCCGAGAGCCAGACGAGCCCATGGACTACTTAACCACCCATGCTGGCACGTTCGTCATTGACGGCATTATGCCGTACTCGACCAAGACTTGGCCCCGGTCGAGAATTCGATGGGGAACACCCATTCGGGAAAGCAGAACCAGAGCCGGAAAGATCGAGTACCGGACGCCCTCCGGCGGGTGGCGGCCCCTGGTCGTAAAAGACGAAGACGGCTCGGAATTCACCGCCCTCAAGCTGACGGAACGCCACGAGAAGATGTACGGACTTTCAAGCGGATTTCCGAAGACTTGGTTCCTGAACGACTTCGGTCCAAAGGCAGTGCGCTACTATGAGGATCGTAACCAGAACCGCAAGCGCGATCCCAACGAGCCGCTCAAGGGCGAAATGATCCACACCACGCCCAAGGGTGAGGCGGAGACCGAGCATCATCCCCAAGATGCGAGGAAGTTACAGCTTACCAAGTCCCATGGATGCATCCATATCAGGCCAATCGACAGGAATGATTTTATAAGTGCGGGTGCATTCCGACAGGGCATGACTCTCGTCATTCACCAATACGATGAATCGTATCGACCGAGCACCAGGAAGGGCGCCCAATGAATCGCTCGGGGAGAGGCTGAGTTGGTCCAATGCGCCACTGGACGTGTTTGATGCTCATCGCCGTGTCGCCAAGTGCTGTCGCGCGGGACACCCCCGCCGATCCTCGGGTCGAGCCGGGATCGGGAGCAGGCGGAGGGAATCGCGACCTAGTGGACTTTGAAGGTCCGGTTGGAATCTGGCTCTATGAGGACTTTTTGCGCGGCTCACACGTTTTCTTGAGGTTGAAGGCACCGCGTGGCTCGCATTGCGGGACGCTGGCGGTTTCGGAGGAACGGCTCGGAGAGGAGGTGCGAGTGACAGTGCAAGGAATTCGCATTCGAGGTGGGCTGGCCGGCTCTATCTGTATGGCAGAAGCACCGGAGCCGGCAGAAGAAATCGTGGACCTCACGAACGAGGTCGGGCGCCGCGAGCTGATCCTGAACCGAGGTGAACAATCCGATGCGTTTGCGCTCGACATCACTGCCACGGAGATGGCAATTCGACCCATCCGGCCGCAACGAGTATCGACATTGGAGGACCAAGGAACCTTCACCCGCGTTCCGCCCCACAGTGTTTGGCTTAGCATCGTATTCAGCGAGGCAGCTGGGCCAGAGCGATTTCGCAAGGAAACCAATGACCTGCTCGCAGCACTGGAGGCCGTGGGCGCCCACCGCTTTGAGCCCGCCCATGGGAAATACGCCACCTTCTATGGCGCCTGGGATCATGCTGGTGAGGCTCAGTCGCCCCCACAGGTCTCATCTCCGCCGCCAGTCGGGGAACGCGACCACCCAGTCGAAGACCATTTCTTCCACTATGAAGGCAGGTTTAACGCGCTGGGCAAGATATGCAAACGGTGGAAGAAATACGATCAACAATCTATCGGCAAGCACCCGCCGCCCCCGGGCGGATACATGTCGACTCGCATCGGCGGATGGGACGGCGGCCGGTGTAGCACCAGTCCATGACAGCTCAACCCGCCAAGGAGTGACAGGAGAGACGATGGCTTGGTTTATGGTGTTCCCGCTACTGGTTCGCAGCAACAAGGCAAAGCACGCCTGAAGAGTCGGGAGGAGATAGCCATGGCCGAAATCCTTGAAATACCGATTACGCTCACCTGTGCTGCGGCCCCGGATGTTTTCCAACTACGTTCTATCTCCGGTGCCGAACAACTCGGAACCCTGTACGAGTATCAGCTCGATCTGGTGAGCGAGTCGCATGAGGCGGACATGATCGCTCTGCTCGGCCAGCCCCTGACGGTCCATGTGTCCCTCGGGAGTGACCAGTTTCGCCATTTCGGCGGCGTGATCTCGGGAGTCAAACGTGGTGAGCGCGAGGGAAGCGCAACCCATTATCACGTCACGCTCAGCCCGGAGCAGGAGCTGCTCACCTTCAGCCATGATTCGCGTGTATTTCAGGATGTCACTGTCGTCGATGTGGTGAAACAGATCTTCGCCGATCGCCACCTGCGTCCGTGCCGAGAGGCGTTGTTCGAGAAATACCGCAAATGGGACTACCTCACCCAATACCGGGAATCGGACTTCGACTTTGTCCGGCGCATTTTGGCACTCGAAGGTATCTACTTTTACTTCGACCATTTGGCGGACGGCGCCCAGATGGTGCTGGCCGATTCAGTCAGTTCGCACCAAGCCCGCGAGGGCTGGGAGACCGTGCCGGTGCTCAAGGGTTCGGCTGGACGCGGAAGCATCCCCGACGGGCTGAGGTGGTGGAACGAAAGTTCCCAGCTTGCCGTGAACGGGGTCACCCTGCGCGATTACGACTTCCGCCTGCGGGGTAGCTCGGCTGTGCTCGACGGTCGGAAGGAAGCCCCGGACGCCCAAAAGCTCGTCCTGACAAGACACGAGTATCCCGGCATCTTCGCGCTCAACCCCAACCGAGCCGACGCAGATTGCAAGGCGAGCCTCGCCGAGGGGGAACGGATGGCGACCGTACGGCTGGAAGAGAAGCAATGCCAGCGTCTTCGGCACGAAGGAGAAGGCTCGGCGCGTAATCTGCAAGTCGGATCCCTGTTCGCCATATCGAATATCCCTGCACTTGCCGGCCGCCAATTCCTCATCACGGCCACGGACACTGCCTTCAGGAACCCGGCTTTCGGGACCAGGGCCGATTGGGCAGGCGAGAGCAGCTACGTCCACGTTGCCGCCATTGACGCCGATCGACCCTTCCGGATGCCGCGCCTGGAAAAGCCCGTGATTCCCGGCCCGCAGACTGCGCGGGTGGTGGGGGCAGCGGACGAAGAGATCTGGACCGACAAATATGGCCGGGTCCGAGTCCAATTCCAGTGGGACCGCGAAGGCAAAGGGGACGAAAACAGCGCCTGCTGGGTGCGCGTGGCTCATCCATGGGCTGGAAACAGATGGGGCGCTATCCATATCCCGAGGGTCGGGAACGAGGTGGTCGTCGAGTTCCTAGAGGGCGATCCCGACCGTCCGATCATCACCGGCAGCGTCTACAACGCCGACAACCTGCCGCCCTACACGCTCCCCGAAAACAAGACCCAATCTGGCATCAAGAGCCGCAGCAGCAAAGGCGGCAACGCGGGCAACTTCAACGAGATCCGCTTCGAGGACAAGAAGGACCACGAGGAGCTGCACATGCAGGCAGAAAGGAACATGTCGACCCATGTGAAGCACGACCAGTCGCTCACCGTCGGCGCGAATCGCAGCATCGCCGTGGGCGGCAACGAGACCACAACGGTACATGAAAACCGCACCGACACGGTCGACAAGGACCACACCAAGACCGTTCATGGGTCAGAGACCACGACCGTAGACATGGACCGCGTGTTGCGGGTTACTGGCGAGGGCACAACCGAGGTCTCGAAGAAAGCAACCCTCACCTTCGGCACGGATCGCACAACCTCGGTCAAAGGCACCGACGAGGCAACCGTCGGCAAGAAGGTGCTCAAGCAAGGGGGTACGACGTTGGAATGCGCCGACGGCAATGTCGACCTCAAGACACAAGGATGGCTGAGGATCACGCATGCCGGCGCCAAGATTCACGTCGATGACAGCGGCAACGTCACTATCGAGACCGACAAGGAATTGAAGCTGATTGCCGACGGCGCCTCGGCGATCTTCGGTGGCGGGAAGGCGGAGATCGCTGCGGACAAGGAAGCCACCATCGGCGTTGGCGGGAACACGGTCAAGGTGGATGCGACTGGCGTGACCACTTCGGCAAACAACATCACCAGCTCGGCCACTAGCCTTCATCAAATGACCGCTCCGTTGATCACGCAGAACTGATCTCGATGATTCGTCCTGCAACGCCCAAGTGGTGCCGCTTCGCCAACCTGACGTTGAGCATGGTTGGCCGCCAGAGAGGTTTCTGACATGCCGGGTCCCCCAGCCGCGACTTGGTGCGATCTCGTGGTCGGAGTGGACCTGCACGTGGTGATGGTCCCGACGCCCGGCGGGCCGGTCCCGGTACCGCTGCCTCATCCGTACCTGGGGCTCGTGGGCGACCCGGTGGGCGCGGTCGTGGGCGCGTTCACATCCACCTTGATCTCGGTTTGCACGGGGTCACCGCCATCTCCGCCAAGGGGCATCACTCTCGTCAACGGCATGCCGGCGGCCACGACCAATGACACCGCCCGCAATCTGCCGCTCTTGCCCCACCTGCCTATGCCGCCAGGGGCGGTCTTCCAGAAGCCACCGGACGGGGTAGCCACCCTGCCGCTTGGTTCGCAAACGGTGGTCTACGCGGGAGGGAGCGCCACACGCCTGGGCGAGATCGCTCGCTCGTGCGCAGATCCGATCCCGCTGCCTACCTCGGCAATCGTGACCATTCCCAAGGGCATGCCGGTACTGGTCGGCGGACCACCTTCACTCAACATCGCGCAGGCCGTCAGCGGCTTCGTCTTCGGCAAGCTGGTCCGCACCGCGTTTGGGATGGCTAGCAAGGTGTTCAAGCTGGTCGCCCGCCTCGGGATGACCCGACTGCGCAATTTCATCCCCAAAGCAAAGTGCTTCTTCACCGGACATCCGGTGGACATAGCGACGGGCCGGGTGATGACCGATGCGGTTGATTTCGAGCTGTCCGGACCCATCCCGCTGGTCTTCGAGCGCAACTACTCGTCGGGGTGGTCCAGGCGTTCAAGTCCGGTCGGATACGGGTGGAGCCACTCGCTCGACCGCGCCCTCTGGTTCGAGCGGCCTGGCATGGTTTGCCGTCTTGCCGACGGGCGCGAGATCGTCTTCGACACGGGGGCGTTCAAACGCGGCGCGGTTCCACTCAAGCAGGCGATCTTCGACCCCATCACTGGCTACACCCTGACCCGGCTGGCGCGGAACAAGTGGCGGCTGGTCGATGAAGAGGGCATGGTCGACGAATTCGAGCAGATTGCAGGCGAGACCGCTCCCTGGGTCGAGGCAACGGGCCTGGCTCGTGTCGTGTCCACACGCGGTCGCAGCCCGCACCACAAGATCCGCTACCAGTACGAAGTCGTCGACGGCACCGCAAGACTGAAGCACGTCATCGACAGCGGCGGTCGAACGGTTCACCTTGGCTACAATCGCGCTGGCTATCTATCCACGGTTCTCCTTCCGCACCCGGACGTCCACGACGAGTGGGCGGTCCACGCCGAGTATGCCTATTCCGAGGCTGGTGACTTGGTAGCCGTGAAGGACGCCGAGAGAGCGACCACCAAGTACGCTTATGATCGGCGCTCGCATCTGATGGTGCAAGAAACGAATCGCAACGGTCTCTCGTTCTACTGGATCTACGATGGCCGAAGCAGCGAGGCGCGATGTGTACGGACCTGGGGCGATGAAGCGATCTTCAACCAGAAACTCCTCTACAACCCACAGGCCCACATCACCTTCGTTGTCGATTCAGACGGGAACAAGACCAAGTACACCGCAAACGAGCTGGGATTGATCACCGAGATCGAGGACGCCCTGGGCGGCAAGAGGACGTTCACCTTCGACGAGAATTTGAAGCTGGCATCAGAAACCGATGCTCTGGGCAACACGACCGTCCACTCCCACGACCATCGGGGTCGCCGGTTCGCGACGAAGTTCCCCAATGGTGCCAGGCAGATCTGGAAGTTCGGCAACGAGGAATATCCCGAGCTGGTCACCCTATTCCGCAATGAGCGCTCTGGCGTGTGGCGGCCACGGTACGACTCCGAAGGGCAGCTCCGCGCTGTACGCGGTCCATTTGCCGACGAGAACCAGCGATTTGAATGGCACGATGGTCTGCTGGTCGTCGAGTACCAGGGCTCTCGTCGCGTCGAATACGAGTACGACCGGCACAAGAACCTGGTGGCCATCAAGTCGGCTGGGGCCGCCTACGGACGAGCCTACGATCGTCAGGGACGGCTGATCCGGGTGAACTCGTCCCACGGTGCACAGGAGTTCAAGTACGACAGGGTCGGGCGCCTGGTGTGGGTCAAGGAGCCAGACGGGAATATTCGCCACATCCAGCGTGATCCCGAGGGCAATGTTGTCGAGACCAAAGACGGCCTGCGAGCCCGGCGTTTCTCGTACACGGGGTTCAACTGGCTCGCGTCGGTCGAGGAGGACGGCACCAAGGTGGCGTTTGCCTATGAGCCAGAAGGTGAGCTACGCGAGATTCAGAACGAGAAGCGCCACCCCTATGGTTTCTGGTACGACCCCTGCCGCCGCGCCTGCCGGGTGCGTGGCTTTGACCGCCGCTTCGTCGACTACGAGCGTGACCCGGCCGGCCAGGTCATCGAAATCAACCGCGCCAAGGGCAAGACCGCCATCACGTATGACGAAGTTGGCAACCTGACCGGCCATGTCTACCCCGATGGGACCGCCGACAGGTTTGTATTCGGCCCGGACGGACTTCTCGATGAGGCCCAGAACGCGACCATCACCGTCAAGTTTGAGCGCGATGCCTTGGGCCGCGTGACCAAGGAATTCCAGGGGGACCATTGGGTTTCCAACGCCTACAGAGGGGGAAGCCTCATTCGCGTGGAATCGTCTCTAGGCGCGGCCATGCGGGTCTCCCGCGACGAGGCCGGGAACCCACAAAGCGTGTCACTTGGCCCGATGGACACCGCCAGACAGATCGACTTCAAGCACGATGTGGAAGGATTCGAGCTTGAGCGCCATCTTCCTGGCGGCGTGGTCGCACGCTGGAACTATGACCGGGCAGGAAGGCCAGGGCTGCGGTCGGTGCGCCAAAGCCAATCGACCGGATGGACCCAGGAATACATTTGGAACCTGGACGACCGGCTGTCCGCACTTGTCGATTCCCGATTTGGAAAAGCTGAGTTTGTCCACGACGGGCGTGGGCGCCTTGTTGCTGGGCAGGTTGACGGGCAGACGCAGACCCGGTCGATGGATGTGGTCGGGAACGTCTACAAGACAAGCGATCGAAGCGACCGCTCGTTCGCTTCAGGCGGCGTGATTCGCAACGACGGCGAGGAGACATTCTCGTTCGACAGTCTGGGCAACATGGTCGCACGCAATGGGCCTGGCGAGAGCAACTGGTCCTATGCCTGGGACGGGGCCGGCATGCTTGCCGAGGTCACCCGGCCTGACGGCAAGAAGGTCACCATGACCTGCGACCCGCTTGGGCGGCGCGTGTCGAAGGTGATGGACGGCGTCGCAACGAGATGGGTCTGGTCGGGCAACACCGTTCTTCACGAGACAAAGACCGGCGAGGCAGATGTCACCTGGTATCACGAACCGGATGGCATCGCGCCCATGGCCAAGATCGTCGGAGAGCGCGCCTTCTCCATCGTTGCGGACCACCTCGGAACGCCGACCGCGATGTACGACGAGGCCGGCAAGGTTGCCTGGCAGATGCAGTTGGACCTCTTCGGCGTCCCGGTGCGTGGGAGTTCCGAGGATGGGGCGGCATGTCCCTGGCGTTGGCCCGGACAGTACGATGACGAAGAGATCGGCCTGTACTACAACCGCTTCCGGTACTACGACCCCAAGCTCGGGCAGTACATCAGCCAGGACCCAATAGGGATCGAAGGTGGTCTGGCGCTCTATTCCTATGTCGCCGATCCGCTCGACATGGTCGATCTGCTGGGGCTTGCGGCCTGCAAGAGAATCGTGGTTGGCCAGACCATGTCGCGCGTCAAGGAAGCCGGTTTCGCATTCGACGCGAAATGGTACCAGGCGTGGGCACTGAGGCCATGGAATCCAGACCTTGCCATGCAGAGGAACTCGCGTTGGATCCGCTCCAAGATCAAGGCCGGCTATGAGGTCGTTGACATTGGGATTGACCGCTCCCGAGCGGAGAGAAGCCGATTCTTCGAAATGGAAAGGAAGGAGATCTCCCATGCGAAGTACGCCACGGTCACGGTCTTCTGGCCCGAGTCGCAGGCCAGATGAAATCGACGATTTCGTTGCCCAGTCAATGAAGATATACAAGGACGTGGCGGCGAAGGCGTCCATACTCCTGGCCAAAGGGCGAAGTGACAGCCCCGCACGAGCTGACCGATGGTGTGATGTTGAAATCGCCAAGGCCATCGCAGTTACTGAGGAAGACAATGGATCGACCAGGCTCTACGAAGTTGTCGGTCTCGTCGATTGCTGGCAACACATGATCCTTCGACCCGACGAACTCGCGGGTGGCGTAGAGCGACTCGTGGCTTCCGGATTGGTTCATCGGAGGAAGGAAAGACTGACCACCTCTGAACGCTTGAAAACGCTGGCGCCACGAAAAAGGGGCGGCAGGCTGTTGATTGGTTCGGTCGTGGCCCCGAAGTGGCGCAAGCTGGTTCTGGGTTCGCCAGCCAAAGATGGCCGTCGTTCTTACTGAGGTGCTGACTGTGCGCCACACATAGTGCTGGCGGGCGTGTAGGCCGTGATGCCGCATGAGGTGCTGATCTGGTCGGTTGCCTTGGTCGAGCCGTTCACGTTCCCTGTGGAAAGCACGCTCGTGCTGCTGGTGATGGTCCCGGAGCACACGAGTCCGACTTGACCATTGTTCTGGATGGTCACGTTGTTGAGGGTCGTGGGGCCGCCGGGAGATGGATTGTCGACAAGGACGCCGCCCCATGAGAATCCCCCAAGGCTTCCTGACCGGGTTGCAAGAAGCGCGAGCGCCCAGAAGCAGAAGAACAGCCGGAACCCCGGTGCGCACACCATGCAAGACATGAATTTGTCTGCATTTTTCATAGCGTTACGACCGCGAGTCAAGGAGAAGGCGCAGGCTTCTGGTGGCCGCGCCGTCATGCGCTCTTCTTCCCGCGCCTCTGGTTGATCCGCGCCGCAAGGTCCTTGCTGGCCTTGAAAAGGGGCAGGCGCTTCGGCTTGACCGCGACCGTCTGGCCGGTTCTTGGGTTCCGTCCGGCGTATGGCCGGTAGTGTCGCACCTGGAACGTCCCAAACCCTCGAAGCTCGATCTTCTCGCCTTGGCGGAGAGAGTGCTCCATGCACTCGAAGACGGCGTCGACCAACAGGTTGGCCCGAGCCTTGTTCATCCGCCCCTTTTCGGAGATGCATTCGATCAGGTCGGCCCTGGTCATGCCACCGACTCCACCTCGGGGATTGGCATTTAGCCGCGAGTATAGCGGAATTCGTCCTCAAAGATGCCGTCCGTCCCGTCCGTGACCGGACGGCCCGGGGTGGCTCGGGACCGTGGTAGGGTCGCGTCCAGAGCATGAAGAGCGTCGACACCGTCGTCGGGGTGGATTTTGCCGGCCCCGCGAAGGAGCAAGACCAGCGGAGGAAAATCATCGCCGTCCGCGCCGAGATTGAAGGCTGGCAGCGGTACCGCATAGCTCTTGACGACTTCAACCACCGGCTGCTGCTGCATGCCCCCGGATGGACGCTCAGGGAGTTGTCCGAGGAACTCGTCAGACACCCAGCCAGGATCGTGGGACTCGACTTCCCCTTCTCCATCCCCAACGCCCTCCTGCGCGACGAGGAGTTTGCCCGAGCCAGCGGCTACAAACAGGGAGCGTTCGATAGCTGGCGTCGCTTCAACTGGCATGTCGCCTGGCTCTTGCGGCACCGTGGAGCCGCCACCGTGCACTCCTCCTTCTGGCCCAAGGATGGCACGCTCGACTTTTCGGGGTTCTCCGCTTGGAGGAACAAGGACTACTGGCTCAAAAGGAGCACCGACCGCTTCGCCTGCGCACACCCACCCCTGAAGGACAAGTTTCAAAGCCTCTTCCAGATGACCCTCGCGGGCAACGTCCTTCTCGACTTCCTGGGCACGAATGGGAAGTACCGGATCGTCCCCTTGTGGTCACCAGAAAGGTACGCGAGCGAGGCGATAGAGGTCTACCCAGGCCTGGTGATGCGGCAAGTTGGACTGCCAAGCTACAAGTCGCAGCCGGAAGCGGCCTTGCGACTGCTCTTCGGTCACTTCCAGGCCAAGGGGATCACGGTGGCGATCGTGCCCGAGATCGTGGGGCGTTGCTTGAGCTACAACTCCTCGGGGAACGGCAAGCACCCTGATCATGACGTGGCCGACGCTCTCGTCGCGCTCGGAACCGCAATCCTCTACCGAGATGGGCACTGCTCTCCCGCCGTCGAAGGCTCAAGGTGGGAGAACTACACCTACAACGAAGGCGTTGTCTGGGGCCTGAAGAATGTGAAGGCAGCGGCGGGTGGGAAGCGAGGAGGCTGACGCAGGGTGCCGCCCGCGCTGCAACGAAGGTCCCGGAGGGATTGCCGTCGATAGGGTGGCACCGAAGGGTACTACCGCCCACCCAGCCGGCGGCGGAACACGGGCACCCGAACAGCCGGCCGTGGCCTCCGCCCCGTAGCAAAGAGCGGGCGCCGACTCTTTGCCTCCGGCCGACGTCACGCCTTCTGCTTGATGATCTCCTTCGCGCACTGCTCGATGAGAGCGCTGCAACTGGTGCGCTCCTTCGCAGCCAAGATCTTGAGTTCGTAGATGGTCTTCTCCGGGAGGTAGACCGTGAACTTCTTGTGCTTGGGCGTGGCTTCGTCGGGTCGACTCTTTGCCATCCGGCTACGATAGCCCGTTTCCCCACGTCTCGGCAAACTCCGACGTATGCGCGTATGCGCCGTGTCCGGCCTATACGTTTTGTCCACCTTGACGTCATGTCGTATATGGTACACACTCAGAACGAGGTGTGAGAATGCAAAAGGCCGCCTCGTCTGTTCCGCTGAAGATCTTTCTCCAGACCAACGCCTCCGATCTGTTTCCTCTGAACACGTACCACAAGCCGCTCTCCGAGGTCCCGCCAAGCATGAGCGCGACCTGGGCTGAGGCCGAGAGCCAGATCAGTGAGATGGCCGCCCTCATCCACGAGCGGTGCCACGACAAGACCTACTTCCGTGTCAAGTGGGCGGACGGCGAGAGGTACGAGGTCCGCCTCGACATCGTCCGGGTGGTGGTCGAAGTCCCCCTCCCTCTCGCCGGCCACGTCCGCCGCGCCCTGAAATTCACCGCCGGCCGGTGGCGCCCCGCCAACACGACCGAGGAGCAGCAGGGCGAGTTCCTGGCCGAGAACGAGCGTCTCCGCCCAGGCGGCGCCGCGTGGGCCGCAAGGATTCTCGACGGCTACGAGCTGGGAGGCGCCCGGTGACCACCTGGACCCGCGAGACATCCGAAGCCCGCCTGTCCGAGCTGGCGCCCAAGATAGCCCGCTCCCTCGGCGACGGCTGGCGCCGGGAGCACAACACGAATCCTGACGTGACCCACTACATAGCTCTCACGCACGGCGAGCACGAGCGCATCGGCCTGCACGTCGCCTACCCCTACGGCCGCGTTGAGATCTCGGGCAGCATCAGTCATCTGCGCGACGCCAAGGACGAGGCGCCGCACTACCGCAGCGAGGACAACCCCAGGATCACTGCCACCCTCGACAAGACGCCGGAGCAGATTGCCGCCGACATGACCCGGAAAATCCTGCCCGGATACCGTGTCGTGCTGGCGGCCGTCCTAGACCGGATCGCCAAGGCCAACGCCCACCTGTCCGCGACGGCCGCCACCACCGCCAAGGTGGCCGAGGCCATCGGCGCCGAGCCCGGCAAGGATGGCCTGGTGGACTTCTACTGCTCGGCCGCTTTCCCCGAGGATTCCAGCAACGCCAAGTGCAGCGGCGACCGCGTCGCCCTGAGCCTCGTCGACCTGAACGTCACCGAGACTTGCGCCTTGCTGGCCAAATTGAAGCTCTGCAGGGGGAAGTAGCCATGGCGACAAAGAGCGAATCGAGGGTGTATGTCGGAACATACGGCAAGTACAACGCCGGCAATCTCGCCGGTACCTGGCTGAACCTCGCCGACTACGCCAGCAAGGAGGAGTTTCTCGCAGCGTGCGCGGAGCTGCACAAGGATGAGCACGATCCAGAGCTGATGTTTCAGGATCACGAAGGCATCCCCGACGGTATGATCTCGGAATCGAGCGTCGAGGATGAGCTGTGGGAGTGGCTCGCCCTGGACGACGACGCCAAGGAACTTTTCTCGGTCTACCGTTCAGAGGTCGACCAGTCCGGCACCGTCGAGCAGGCCCGGGAATCGTTCATGGGCACGTTCGAGAGCGAGGTGGACTGGGCGGAGAACTTCCTCGAAGACACGGGAATGCTCAAGGAGGTCCCCGAGGCCCTGCGCAACTACATCGACTTCGAGAAGTACGCCCGTGACGCCGGCTTCAACGGTGCCCACTTTGTCCGCCACGACGGCAAAATCTGGGTCTTCAATTCGTAGGTGCGAGAAGTGAAAATCCCAGCAGGATGGCAAGAGTACGCCGACTTCCGGTCGAAAAGCGTCTATGAACGGGCCAAGCTGCTCGCCGCCTCGGGCAAGCGGAACCGGCTCGACATATCACCAGCCCACGTGCTGGAGCTGCTCGAACGCTACCCATCGCTGTATCGCGAAGCAAGGACTACCCCCTCGAACAAGGCGTGTCGCCTAGCCATTGATGGTTTCTGCATTGGTGATGGGTGGTACGGCATCGTCGATCGCCTTTCCGCGAAGCTGTCAGTAGATCCGAACCTCCACGTTTGGCAAATCAAAGAGAAGTACGGCTCTTTGAGAGTGTACTTCTGCGATCAGGACACGCCGTCAGATCTACGTCTCGACAAGGCGACGGAAGCTGTACTCGACAAGGCGACCCGCGAGTCCATACGGACGTGCGAGATCTGTGGCAAGCCTGGCACTCTCACCAAGCGGCGGAACTGGGTGTCCGTCCGCTGCAAGCCTTGCCTCAAGGTGGATGATGCGGAGAGGAAAACCATGAAGAGCAAGAACAAGCCCTGGGGCGGTGGTCTGCGCTTCCCCCGCAAACCAGCAACCACTTGGTTCAATGACATTCTTGTGGCCTGCCTGAACCTCCCGCAATGCCTGGAGGACATGGACTTCGCCGCTTTCAAGGCGAGTCGGCCGCGCCAGGCGGCGGCTCTGCGACACATACATCAGATCGGAGAGGCAGCGTCCCGCCAGCCGGTCAACGTCAGGAGGCAGTATCGCGTCGTCGAATGGAAGGCCCTCATCCGACTGAAAGAGAGGACGGCGAGAATGACTCCGAGGGAGATCTGGAAGTTCGTCCGCAAGGACGCTCCCACCCTTCTGGAGAAACTGGCGGACGACGAGGGCTTGCTGGTGGCCCAGAAGCGGCTCCGCGACCGTGACAGACTACTCTCAATCAAGGACATCAACCGTCTCCTGCGGGAGGGCCGACGCAAAAGCAGGCGCAAGGCCGCCCGTGCGGCGGCGGAGGCCCGGGAGGACGCCGAAGATCAGCGTGCCGTCGAGAGGCATCTCGCCGACCTCCGCGCCGGCCGCGTCCGCACGATCTCGTGGGACGAAATGGCGCTGAGACTCGGGGGAGAGCCATTCAAGGATCGGCTGAAGAAGCCAAGGCCGTATCCGGTGTACGACTTCGGCTTCTGGGAGGTGCGGACTCCCCCGGCGAGGTGGTGCTGCCACGCACTGGCGTTGCCGGGCATCCTCGGCATCGGCGGGACGGCCGCCCGGGGCCAAGGACAGCCTGTTTGCGCGGCTGGCGCTGCTGGAGAAATGCACGAAGGCGCCGGGCGAGCGTGAGCTGTGCAGGCATCTACTGGGAACGTGGAAGGCCACGGCCGCGATGCGGATGCAGGATTTCGTGTTTTGGGAGGAGAAGGGGATCTGGTCGGCCGTGGCCCCGCCCATCCAGGGCGTCTACGGGATCGGCCCGACGGTCACGGCGGCCAAGGATGACCTAATCGAGGCCCTCAAGGTCATGGCCAACTACCTGAAGGAGACAGGCGAAGGCAAGAAGGCAGCCGAGTGCGGCCGATTGGCGGAAGCATGGCAGACCAAGACGAGACGACGGAAGACAAGCTCGCGCCGGAGCTAGATCTGAGGTTCCTGGCAAAAGTCGCTCTGGCCGGCCTGGCGCTCCATCTTGCCGGCTATGCGGCGGACTGCCCGGCTGCCGGCGACGCCGCTGCGATCGTGTTCCTCGCCGGCTGGCTGTGGGGAGCACGGCACACCACAGAGGAGGGCAAGCCGTGAGCAGGCCACGCGCTCCCTCATTTGGTGCGCAGCAACGCTCACGCCTCGCTCGCCGGGCCGCGACCGCGCGATGGTCGCGACTGGGCAGGGGCGTCCTGACCCTGGACCAGGTCCGGGACGCGGTCGTGAAGGCCCTGGGTGAGCGCGACGCGAAGGCCCTGGGCGAGCGCGGGGCGAAGGCGTACCTCTTCGATTCCTACGCCCGGGGCGACGCCACCTCCCGGGATGAGATCTACATCCTGGTGCTCGTGGAGAAGATGCCGGAGGATTGGGCGAAAGAAACCACCGATTTGACCGGGGCGATACACAAGGCCCTGGGCGACGACTACAAGGAAATCGTCCTGTACCTGGCCGACGAGGCCACATTCGAGGAATGGAAGGAAGCTTTCGGCACCCCTCATTACGCGGTCGCCACCGAGGGGATACGGCTTGTCTAGGCTCGTCGGCGTGCTGGCCGACATACACGGCGACATCTTCGCCCTGGACGCCGCCCTGGGCCGGCTCCGCGAGATGGGTTGCGATGTGATCTTGTGTGCCGGCGACTTGATCGACATGGAACCCTTCGGCGAGGAGGTCGTCCAGCGTCTCAAGGCCGAGAAGGATCTGATCTGCATCCTGGGCAACCACGAGCGCTGGGCGCTCGATCGCCGCCACCGCCAGAAGGACGTGCGCAGGTTCTTCGAGCCCTGCAATATCTCCGACTACTTCGGCGGCGGCGCGGAGCTGTCGCGCGATTCGCTGGCTTGGCTGGCAACCCTGCCCGTCCACTTGGAGGCCGAGCTGGAGGGCGTTCGCGTGGCGATGTGGCACGCACGGTCCGGCAGCGACATGGAGGGAGTGGAGAAGGAGACCACCGGCCCGGAGCTGCGGCGCCGGCTGCTGGAACAAGCCCACGCCGATGTTCTCATCGTGGGGCACTCGCACGTGGAGTTCGAGCTGGCGGTGGACGTCCCACCCGGCAGGATCCTGAATCCGGGCGCCTGCTGCTCGAAGGCTTACGTCTACCGGCAGGCCGGTCCGCTCATGGTGCCCGACGAGTTCCGGCCGGCCACGTTCGGGGTGCTGGAGCTGCCCTCGGAGCGGTTCGAGGTATACCGCGCCCTCGACGGCGAGCGCGTGTTTGGCATTTCGCCGGACCGGCCCTGCATCAAATCGTCACGCGGCTGATGCGAGGGCGGAGACGATCATCTGCGGCATCCCTAGTGATGTGTACGCCGTCCTGGCGTTCGCACCGCAGGATGCAACCTCGACGGTGATAAGTTGCTACCGCTTTTCGTGCGAGCGTCGACAGAGGAGCGTTGCTACCTCGGCACGCGGTGAGCCATCGCCGGATAGTTCAAGGGGTGCCGCGTGGCGAACGCGCTGACGGGATCTGCCGCAGCAGCGTCCGCAGGGCGCCCACAGTCAGGCCGCGTGTGCGATCGATGAGCTTCTGTCTCAGGTCCGCATCTGGCTCTGTGAGTAGATCGAGCGGCAGGACGTCGAGGCGTTCGGCCAGCACGCGGAGCGTCTTCACGGTCGGAAGCGCCAAGCCCTGCTCGATGTCCGACAGGTAACCCTTGGAGCCCAGGTCGCTCTCGTAGGCCAGTTTCTCCTGGGTAAGCTCGACCTCACATCGGAGCGCTCGTATTCGGCGCCCGATGGTCTTCGCGTCAGGGTCTGGTGAGTGCCGCCGTGGCATCCGGGATGCATTGACCCTATGCGGTCCTGGTGGTTCAATAGTTCGTCCCGGACGAACATCATGCGGACATGCGATGGTTGGAAGGTGCCTCGGACTGTGAGCCTGAGAAGGTGCAGCGGGAAGCCACTCGTCTCGCGCACAACAACCAGGCGCCTTGAAGTGGACCCACCCAGCACTGAGGATGCGCCCCGGGATGGGGGAGGCGCCCCGCGCGGAGATCCACTTCTTTTGGCGTGCGCCGTCATCAGAAGGATGCCTTCGCCTTGAGGAAGAGCAGCGATGAGCACGCCTGAACTGCGCGAGACCACATTGGTAGGTGTTGTTCTGGAGGGCGCGTACCGCATCACGCGGCTGCTCGGCGAAGGCGGCATGGGCGCCGTGTACGAGGCGGTGCAACTCCGGCTCAACAAGCGGGTGGCGGTCAAGCTGATGGCCCGAGACCTCGCCGCCAACCGGGAGGCATTGGCGCGGTTCCACCGCGAGGCCGAGATCACATCGCACCTCGGGCACCCGCACCTCGTGACCGTCTTCGACTTCGGCCAGGCAGAATCCGGCGAGCCCTACCTGGTGATGGAGTACCTGGAAGGGGAAGATCTCGACCACCGCCTGCGTCGCGTGGGTCGACTGCCGATCGAGACAGTGGTCCACGTGGTCCGGCAAGTCGCCTCGGCGCTTAATGCCGCCCACGATCAGGGCGTCGTTCACCGCGATCTCAAACCCGGAAATGTGTTCTTGGTGCAGGTTCCGGGCGAGCCCGATTTCGTGAAAGTGCTCGACTTCGGCATCTCGAAGATGAAGGCGGCGCGTACGCAACTGACGAGCGCGTCGACGGTGATGGGCACGCCGAACTACATGTCGCCCGAGCAAGCCACCGGCATGCTGGATGACATCGATCACCACGCTGACCAGTGGGCGTTGGCCTGCATAGCCTGGGAAATGCTGCTTGGACGAGGACCGTTCGTGGCCGACGACCCGGCTGCGCTCTTGTACCAGATCATAAACCTAGACCCGCATCCGCTGGCGCCGCGAGTGCCGGGCCTGCCCTCGGCCGTGGAGACGGCTTTGCGGCGAGCGCTGCGCAAGAAGCCAGCGGAGCGGTTCTCGTCGATGCGCGAGTTCTCGCGCGAGCTTGAAGCCGCCGCGTTTGGCCGGCCTGCCGATGCGACGCCAGCGCCGGTGCTGGTGTCATCAATCGCCTCGCTGACAAATGCGACACTCGGGTACAGTGCGACGCAGGTTCCGTTGGCACATGTGCGGCAGCGCGGCGCCCCGGCGTCGCAGGACGCACGCAAGCCAGACGCCGTTGCGTCGCAAGCCAGTGGCTCGGTTCAAGCCCTCGTCGCTCGCGCGAGAGTGTGGATGCTGCCTGCGATGGGACGGCTGAGCCGGATCAAGCCGATCTATGTCGTCGTCGCAGCGGCCGGGGTGTTGCTGATCCTTGGAGCGTTTCTGTTGCTCCGTTCGAGCCCCGCGCCCAAGCCACCGGCCACAAGCGTCGCCCAACCCACGGTTGCGCCGCTGCCGCAGCCGCCGGCGCCTTCTGTAGTCACGCAGGAAACGAAGCAGGACAAGCCAGCAGCAGTCAAGCCCGCGTCCACCCGAGCGAAGCACAAGAAGTGGGTCGACCCCTTCACCGTCGGGGAGTCCAACAAGCCGAACCCTTTCACCGACGGGGAGTCCAAGAAACCCACGCAGAACATCACGCCCGAGCCTCCACGGCACAAAGCCAAGCGGAAGATGTTCCAGGAGCTATGACCATGTGTGCAACTTCCCTCATCCTGCTCGCCATTCTCGCCCAGACCTCGCCACTGACTGCCGATCCGCAGGCCAAGGCGCAGGCGCAGACCCTGCTTGGCCAGGGTACGAAGCTCTACGAACAAGGCGACGTTACTGATGCGCTTGAAAAGTTCCAGGCGGCCTATGCTGCGTATCCCAGCCCCAAGTTAATGTTCAACATTGGCCAGTGCAATCGCGATCTCAGCCGGCCGGTCGAAGCGGTTGAGGCTTTCGAGAAGTTTTTGGCGGGGGCCGCCGATGCGTCGCCCGAGATGGCCACTGACGCGCGCAAGGCAGTGGCTCAGCTTCAGAAGAAGCTGGGACGAATCCAGATCGACTGCGAGACTGCAGGCGCGGCGGTCAGCGTTGACGGCAAGAGCGTGGGACTGGCCCCGCTGCCCGAGCTGATTTGGGTCACCCCTGGCCGCCACCAAGTCACGGCCAAGCATGCGAGCGCGGCGCATGGGATCGAGGATGTGGATGTGACGGCCGGCTCGGTGAGCACCGTGACCATGCGGCGGCGTTCGCTGGAGGTTCCCGTGGCTGCCCCGTCCACCAAGGTTGCCCCAGACTTCGGCGTGCAAGCTGCGTCACCGTCCGGCGGCGCCAGCGAGGGGTGGTGGCTAGGCAGGAAGTGGACCTGGATGGCGGCCGGCTCTACGGTCCTGCTGGCTGCAGGCGCAATCACCGCCGGGGTGTTGATGCAATCCAAGTTCGACAGTCTGAGAAGCTCGTGCGGCGCCGGCAACCCGGCGCGACCTGGCTGCACCCAGAGTCAGATCGACACGGTCAACTCGCGCCAGACTGCGGCCAACGTACTCTGGGGCCTGACCGCAGCGGCGGCCGTGACGACGGGAGCGCTGTTCTACTTCGAGGGCCGGCCCGTGACCGTCGGGCCGGTGGCAGGCGGCACGACGGGTGTCCTGGCAAGAATGGAGTTCTGATCATGAAGAAGGCATCTTGTTGTTGGACACAATTCATCGTGACGTGCGGTCTCGCATCGGTGTTCGTCACAGGCGGCTGCTCATATGATGCTAGCCAACTGAGGGCACTCCCGGACGCAGCAGATGGCGCCGGCGGTATGCCTGGCCAGACAGATGCGGCCGGCACGGGTGGCCAGACAGATGCGGGCCGCTCTGAAGCTGCCAGTAGCCTTGATGCGCGTGGAATCCCGATCTCCGACGGACGGTCGGACGGATTGCCTGCGGACACGTCCGACGTTGGCTCACCCCATGATGCTGCCGTGGACGGCCCGTTCATCGTGTCCTGCTCGACCGGATATCACAACGGTGGCGACGGCAACTGTGTGACCGCAGGAACCTGCTCGACCGGATATCACGATGGCGGCGCCGGAACCTGCGTCGTCAGCGGAGTCTGTTCGACGGGGTATCACGACGGTGGGACAGGCACGTGCGTGCTCATCGGAGCCTGCTTGACGGGGTATCGCGACGGCGGCGCGGGAGCCTGCGTGGTCAGCGGAACCTGCTCGACCGGATACCACGACGGTGGAACAGGGACGTGCGTACTCGTCGGAGTCTGCTCAACCGGGTATCACGATGGCGGCGCCGGAAGCTGCGTGGTCAGCGGAACCTGCTCGACCGGGTACCACAGTGATGGGACAGGGACGTGTGTGGTCGTTGGAGCCTGCTCGACCGGGTACCACAATGGCGGG
>PMJO01000218.1 GCA_003158455.1 Myxococcales bacterium
GCGAATTCGAATGAGCCGGGGGAGAAGGGTTGACTCAGTTTGCCCGGGGCATCTTCTTGTAGCAGTTGTCCAGCGTCATGGTGGCATCCAGCTGCACGGAGGTCGCCACGAATCGGATCGGCTCCCAGCGGTCCTTGCTACCCAGGCCGCGCCAGTGAAGCTGCCCCACCCAATCGCCGTGGTCGTCGGCTTCGAGCCGAAGCACTTCCTCACCGACGGAGTAGCCAAAGACGCTTGCCTTGCCCAGGTGAGAGACGCGCCCTTTTGCTTTCTTCCCGTCCACGCGGAACTCGACAACCATTCCCGCCATCTCCTCGCAGGTCACGGACCAGCGGCCGGTAATGGGGCCAGGATCTCTCTGCCAGGGAAGGCGCTCATCACCGGCCAAAGCGGCCATCGGAAGGAATGTCCCGAGAAGAAGCAGCGACACGCCCAGTGTCCGTTTAGAAATCAGCATTAAGCACCTCGGTTGTTGAAACTCCCATCTGAGCCAAAGACGACACCTTGTGAGCTGGATGAAGGAACTCATAGTCGCCGCGGAGAAAGAAGGCACAAGACGGCGTGCTATTTGGGCGTCAGCTTCATCACTATGCCGTCACCGTAGTTCGTCCAGTAGACGCTTCGCCCTTCAGCTACTGGTAAAGTTCCGCGCTCGCCAGGGACTCGCCGGTGACCACGTCTTGCCCCCCGGTGACGAGCGCTCTGCCGTCCGCCAACGCGGTGGCCACGTAGTATTTCCTCGACGCCACCAGGCTGCCTGTAGCCGCGAAGCTCCCGGTCGCCGGATCGTAGAGCTCCGCGCTTGGGTGAAAGGACGCGAGGACTTGGATGTCTTGTCCCCCGGTGATGAGCACCTGACCGTTCGCCAACAGTGTCGCCGTGTGACTCGCCCGCGCTTCGGTCATGTTGCCCGTGGCTGTGAATCTTCCGGTGGATGGATCGTAAAGCTCCGCGCTTGACAGGAAGGTGCTGCCGCTGGCCTCCTGGCCTCCGGCGACGAGGACCTTGCCGTTCGGCAACGACGTCGCCGTGAGGCCAGCTCTCGGGACCAAGAGGCTTCCCGTGGCCTCGAAGGTCCCGGTCGCCGGGTCATAGAGTTCCCCGTTTGCCGTGCCACCCGATGTGCCGGCAACGAGTACCTTGCCGTTGAGCAACACGGCCGCCACATGCCACGACCTCGCCATGGTCATGTCGCCCGTGGCGCTGAACGCCCCCGAGGCTGGATCGTAGATCTCTGCGCTCGCGACCGGCGTCGATGCAGCAGCCGTTTCACCGCCTGCAATCAGCACCCTTCCGTCCAAGAGCAAGGTCGCGGTGTGTCCGCTCCTAGCGATAATCAGGTTGCCGGTCTTCGTGAACGCGCCGGTCGCCGGGTCGAAGAGCTCTACGCTCGCCAGCGGGGTCGAGTAGAATCCACCGACCACCAACACGCTCCCGTTGGACAACAGTGTGGCGGTGGCTCCGGAGCACCGGATCGCGGCCATGCTGTCCGTGGCGGTGAACGTGCCACCACCGGGGTCGAAGATCTCCGCGCTCGCCAGACAGGACGCTCCCGCGTGCTCGCCGCCCGCGACGAGCACCTTTCCGTTCTTCAGCAACGTGGCAACATGCACGTCCCGCGGTACCTTCATGCTGCCCGTCAGCGCGAACCGCCCTTGCAGCGTGACGTTGGTACCTGCCGAGCCGGCGACGCCTCCCGTTCCGCCATCACCCAGCCCGCCCTTGGCTCCACCATTGCCGGTGTTGCCACCGGCAGACGCGCCACCGGTGGTACTGGTGTTGGCACCTCCAGAAGCGGATGCGCTGTTGCCACCCGAGCCCCCGTTACAACCCATTATTCCAAACGCAACGCCCAGAGCCAATGTCTGTAGTAGCTTCGTACGCACGGCTATCTCCAGGGAGAATCTAAAGAAGATGCCGGACCGAGCAAGTCATGGGAGACAGGTGAACGAGAGCCCCGCTGGGGTTGCGGTCGGCGTGAGTGACCGCTAGCGAAGCGGATGTCGGCCCCGCATTTGAGCACGTAGGGTTCACAGAATCCGCCGCTGCAGTCTCGGTGGCGAAGGTCACCGACCAGACCGCACGCGCCCTGCACCTGCTGCTGAAAAAACGTGTCCGATGAAGAACGTTCCGGCCGTCTAGGTGATCTTGATGACTTTGACGTTCTCAGCTCGGGGTCCCTTGGGCCCCTGGCCAACGGTGTATGACACACGCTGACCTTCCTTGAGCTCATCGAAGGACACGCCTTCTACGCTGGAGCGGTGGAAGAACATGTCCTCGCCGGTGCCAGTGGTAATGAATCCAAATCCCTTGTTCGTCTTCGTCTTGATCGTTCCCTCAGGCATTGCATCCATCTTTCTCGGTACTACCCCGCGATATGGCCACCGAACTTCTCGGTGGCCGCCGTCGCTTGTGAAGAACGCATTTATGCACATCCACGGCGCCAAGGACAGAGGGCAAATTTCTTCCAGGCCAAGCGGTGCCACCCAGGAGGAGTTCACGATGAAACAAGACCACCCCCGTTCGCAAGGAGCGACTTTCTCGAGGACATCGGTGGCCAGTACGAATATCTGGCCGCGGGCCCCAATGCCGTCGAGCAAGACCAGGAGTTGGGCGACCGTGGATACCTGAAACTGGGCACTCTCGGCAGCGCGCGACGGGGCGATTGAATCGATCTCGTCGAAGAGGACGACGGCCGGGGCGAATTTCTGCGCGCGCTCGAAAACGGCTGTTGTCCACGCAAACCTGCCCGGAAACTTGGAAAGAACACGAGACGGCTGTTTCCAGGTAAACTACCCCCGTGGTCGATAGGGCATCCATGGCTCCTGCGTCACGCGCAACCGGAGGCACCATGTCGAATCGTGTGCGTTTTGTTTTCGTCTTGCTGACCATGGTGTCCATGATGGTCTTCACCGTGGCGGGGTGTGGCAGTGGCAGCGGTGGGAAGGGCACGGGTAGCAGTGGAGGCACGACCGGCACCGGGGGCGCCACCACCACGACTGGAGGCAGCGTCAGCATGTCCGGGGGTACGGTCGGGAGTGGGGGTGCGACCAGCTATGCGGGCACAACCGGGGCCACCGGAGGAAGCACTGGCATCACCGGAGGCACGGGTGGAGGTGGCATGATCGCCACTGGCGGCACCACAGTCACGGGGGGTGTTAGCGAGAACGGGGGTGCTGCGGTTGCGGGAGGCACCCAGATCGTCACGGGAGGCACCACAGGGACCGGAGGCACCATCAGTAGCGGTGGCGTTTCCGGCACGGGCGGCTTCTCGGGGACGGGCGGCACCAGCAGCAGCGGTGGCATCACCGGCACCGGCGGCTCCGCGGGCGGGAGTGGCGCCAGGGGAGGCACCACAGGGACCGGAGGCACCATGAGCAGCGGTGGCATCACCGGCACGGGCGGCCCCACGGGCGCTGGAGGCGTTAGTGGCGGGGCGGGCGGCACATCGAGCACCTGCCCGCCGGCTACTCCATTGACCGGCGGCAAGCAGTACTGCTCAAACACCAAGGGCAGCGTGGGTGGCGCCTACGCCTATGAGCTTTGGGCGAGTGGAAGTGGGTCGGGCTGCATGACTGTCTACGGTGTCAATGCAAATTTCAGCGCAACCTGGACCAATGTTGGGGACTTCCTCGCCCGCATCGGCCTGGGATTCGACGAGACCAAGACTCCCGCCCAAATGGGAACCATTTCATCAGACTTCGCGGAGACAAAGACGGGCAACAGCGGCTTGGTATACGTCGGAATCTACGGGTGGTCGGTCAACCCGCTGCGCGAATACTACATCGTCGAAGACTGGGGGAGCTCTAAGCCTGCTGGCGTTGCATCCGACGGTACTCCTCGTACTCAGGTGGGTACGATTACCGTTGATGGAGACACCTACGATGTCTGGAAACACACGCAAACGAACAAGCCCGCCATTACGGGCGACAACCAAACCTTCGACCAGTATTTCAGTGTCCGGCAGACGGCTCGCCAGTGCGGACACATCTCCATTTCCGAACATTTTTCCCAGTGGGCCGGGCTAGGCTTGCAGTTGGGGAATCTTGAAGAGGCAAAGCTCCTTGTGGAGGCACAGAATAGTAGTGGGACCGTTGCTTTCACAACGGCAACCGTCGTGGTCAAATGAACAATGGAACCGCCGTGGGAAAGTAGAGGTCATGTGACGAGTTAGCTACCGGAACCGGGCCCCCTTTGCTTTCAAGTACCCACCATCGTCCGTGCACCGGGGGGGGGGTATGTCGGCTAGGCACGCCGACACCACCTCGCGAGTTTCTAGGGTACAATGAACGCGTGAGCATCGTCGATTTCGGCTTTCGCATGGCCTATCGGGCCGCCTATCAGATGATGCGCGTGTACTGGAGGTTGGCTCGACCCACGACCCGGGGCGCGCTGGTCGCAATCTGGCAAGACGGCGAGATCCTGCTGGTCAGGAATTCGTACGTTTCCTATTATTGTGTTCCCGGCGGCTACATCAAGGGGAAGGAGACGCCGGTCATGACGGCCGTGCGCGAGTTGGCCGAAGAAGTTAGAATCCGGGTGGCTCCTGAAGACCTCAAGCTTGGGTTGCAGGAGCCTCACACCTGGGAAGGCAAGACCGACGTGGTCTCCATTTTTGATCTCGACGTGAAAGAGCGCCCTGTGTTCCAGGTCGACAATCGCGAGGTCGTCGATGCCGAGTTCTTCACGCCCCAACATGCGCTTGAGCTGAACCTGTTCCCGCCCCTACGCCACCACATCGAAGCTCGGCTAGCCAGGTCGGAATAGGCCGCACCGGAATCGCCATCTCCGGGTCGAGAGGAGGCATGAGCGCCCATGGCCCCTGCCCGTGGGCCACCGTTCCGGCAGAGCCTCGGCCATAATGCGCAGGCCAAGTCTTCGCACGATGTCGCTCGTCTGCCCCTCGAACCGCTGACAAGTCGAGCCGCCCCGTCCTCACAGCACAAGCTTGCACACGGGGCGCCCTTTCTTCTCGAGATAGACCTTCGCGGCTTCCGGTGCGCTCAAGATTTCATCGGCTTCGATGGCGAGCCCCAGGTCCTGCAGTTTCTTGCACAGGGAGGCTGTGGATTTCGTCGTAGTATTGGTCAGGTAACATCGAGGCAATTCCGCGGCTTTGGTGGAGAAATGTCGGTGCCGCCGTCACTAGCGCGAGATTATCTGATGTCGACGCCCGCGTTCCCCTTCCGGCGGTCTCGTGTCACACTTGGAAGGTGGGCAGGAGTCGATTTGTCTTGCGGTGCGCTCGCAGAACTTGGATTGCGGTGATTCTTGCGGCCGCTTGCCAACGAAAACGTCCTGTACCGGCCCCGGTACCCAGACCGGCGTCCGTGCTGGAAACGCAGCTCCTGCCCGACCGAGCCCCGCCTTTGGTCGCGCTTGGCGTCGCGATCCAGAAGGACGGGTTCCTCCGTCGGGTCTATGGCCGACAGAATGGTGAAGCGCTCATCAATGTGACGCTGGCGCGGCTGCCCGCGGACGCTGATGGCTATCGGCGATGGGTGAATGACTCGGCCAACTACCCACTGATCGAACAGGTTCGCCCGCTGCTGGTCACCGGCGATGACTTCTTCGTAAGCAGCGGGCTCGATTTCTGGTTCACACCTGGGGGCGCCAAGATCAAAGTGCCCGTGCGCTGGAAGCAATACCTGATCACTTGGTCCGCCATCTATCCTTTGGCGCTCGTTGCACCACTCATTGTCACGCCGGCGTTACGGGGCATTGGCGCTGAAAATCGCCTACTAACCACTCTTGCTGTTACGGGAACTGTGGTCTTCATGATGGTCTATGTCGTGATGCCTCGCTACACGAGGCTCGTGAAGCGATGGCTATTCAGTTGATCCTGCAGTTGCTTGTAGCACCTTTGGGTGCTCTACACGCCGGAGTCATCGTCGCTGGCGCTGGCATCATCTCCAGCGTCTGCGGCGCCGAGCGAACCCTGGCCGCTGGGCGGTGTGCCCCAGATGACGTTGCCGCTCTTGTCGTGGAGGGTGATCTTCTTCTCGTAGACCCCCTCTGCTCCGCCGTCGTAGCTGTAGTCGTTGGTCACGTCGACCGCGCCCGCGTAGCCGGCGGTGTGCAGGTTGACTTGGAGAGTAAACTGGTCGTTGTTGGCCGCGGCACCTTGTGCCGAAAGCGTAGCGGCGAACGAAAGTTCAAGATAGTGGTCAGCGCCTGCGACGGGCGACGGGTTAGCAACGGCTGTACCGCTCGTCACGTTTCCCTGGCCTGAGTAGCCCACGCTTACATAGTTGGAGGCAAGCACCAAAGCGGTGCCTAAGCCTTCGTCCTGGTACCAGTAGCGAAGTGTGACCGTCGACATGTCAACGCTCTGAGTTGTCTTGTTGTCAAGTCGGACATCCAACCCGATCTGACCCGTGCTTCCGGTAGGTTTGTTTAGGACCCACACCGCCAAGCCGTTGACTGGTGGCGCTGCCGACGACGAACTGGAAGAACCGCCCGCTCCGCCGGAAGCCCCGCCCGACGACACAATGGTCGTGCCGCCTGCACCTCCGGTGGCACTCCCGCCAGTCCCGAAGGGATTAAGGCCCCCGGTCCCACCAGCGCGGCCGATGCCGCCCGTCCCGCCTGCGCCCGTGCCCCCGCTGCCTATGCCGTCCGTAGCGCTGGTCCCACCAGTTCCGCCATTGCCTCCTGTCGTGCGCGTGCCGCCATCGCCACCCTGGCTAGGTGATCCGCCAGCGCTGCTGCCACCCGTGGCCGGGCTTGCGCGCCTCGCCACCAAATCAGGTGCGCCGCACGCGGCACAGAATATCAGGCCGGCAATTGCGAACGGGTGGAGCAGGTTGAACTTCTGCATGAACTCACTATAGCGCGCTTGCTTTGTCGAAGCTGCGGGGGACGCCACTGGTACGGCCGTCATCGCCAACAAGCTCAAGTTCCCTTGGGCGCGTGCGGAGCTGCTGGTCGATGTGGTCTTCGGCTGCCTGGAGCAGTCCATACGCTGCGGCGAGAAAGTCGAACTTCGTGGGTTCGGAATCTTCCAGGTCCGAAGCTACAGGGCGTACAAGGGACGGAATCCTCGTACCGGCCACGTCGTCGCGGTCAGGCCGAAGCGCCCGCCCCACTTCAAGGTCAGCATCGAACTCGCGGCGCGGGTGAACGGTGGGCGGCGCTCGACGGAAGGAGCAGCAGCGGCTGAGCCGGCCAGGCGGAGCTAGAATAGGACGGTCCGACACCCTTACACGAACGCTTCCCACCGAGGCTCAGTGCTGGGCCTGGCCGGCCTAGCCCGTGCCAGGAACGGCACCAACGCTATCGCCGTTGCCATCCAGCAGAATCACACCTGCGCGCAACGATCGCTTGTTCTTGGAATCTAACCAATAGAAACAGGATGACACATTGAATCTGCGCCGGTGATATTGCGTTATGGGCTCGGCCAGCCCCGCTGCGTTCATGGTTTGTGGACCGGAGATGGGGGGACGAGAGGCTCTGTTTGAAAATGGAGGCGACCATGAAGGAATCAGCAGCCATCAAGACGATTCTAGCTGGGTCAGGCCCCAAGCTGACACCGCCGCCCATTCCTGGCTCTGGCCCCAAGGCAGCGCCGTCAGGTCCTAGCCCTGGCGCCAAGCCTGCGCCGGCTGGAGGCTTCGGCCTGGAACAGGCGCGGCAGCGGGTTGCTGCCTTCGAGCATCCACCCGGTGGGCCGTCGCTGGAGAAAGGGCCAGCCTTGCCGGGCTTGACGCCTTCAAGCCCGGCGCCTCCTTCGCCTTCCGCCGCGCAAGGGTTGGAGGCAGAACTCGACAGGGTGCTTGCGCCAGGGCTCGAAAAGCGTCCATCCCGGACTCAAAGCGTCGCGGCGCTCGGCATGCGTTTGCCGGAAAGTGCGCGGCCCACCGTGGCCCAGCGGCCTCGACACCTCAAGTATGTCGTCGCGGCAGGCGCAGAGGTGGTGCTTGTCGTCCTTTTCATTTTGTCTTCGTTGAGGGGAGAGGGTGGAAGAGCTACCACTGCCACCCCTGTTTTGGAGGGTGCGGCGCGTGCCCCGCAGGTTCCATCCTTGCGTGAAGTTGAGACGCCACCGCAGGCCGAGGCCAAGGTTGCACCGGAAGTCGCGCCCAAGGCCCCAACCACCGCGCAGAGCGCGTCGAAGCGGTCGTCCATTGTTCGTTCCGCAAGCCGTTCGCGAAAGGCGGCTGCGGTCGGAGAAGATCCTTTCGAGGGGCCATCTCGATGATCCCGCGTGGGCGACGGAAGGTCCTCGCTTGTCGCAGCTTGCCGCCGAGATGGACGGTGCGGCCACCGGGCTCAGAGGCGCCGATATCGCCTATGTGTGCCGGGCGGCGATGTTTTGCGTGAAGGAAGCAGCCCGCAGCTCAAACGAGTTGAGCGACATTGCGATCGCTCGCCACCACTTCGATGCCGCTGTTCCCCGGTGGAAGGACAAGCCCCAGCTTGGCCCCAAACTTGCTGATAACCTACCCACTTGATCTGGAGGTGGCCATGACTCGTTCGATTCCAGGCACTGCTGCTCGTAGCATCCTCTGCTTTCTTTTCTTCGCCGCACTTGCTGGGTGTGGTGGTTCGGGCAGCGCCCTTGGAAGCGGAGGATCGGTGGGTAGCGGAGGAATCGCTGGGGGCGGCACGGGTGGCACGAAGTCGACCGGTGGCCTCCCAAGCACCGGCGGTTTCGCGGGCACCGGTGGAAACGGAGGCACGGTCGGTACGGGTTCGGGAAACTGCACATTCGTGGATGGAGGGACACTCCCTGCCGTCGACCAGGTGACGGCGCTCAAGTTCAGTACGGCTACCACGATTTCATCTAATCCCGCGCCTCCCGTGTACGTCACCGTCACTGATGCGGCGAAAGCTCAGAATGCGTACCAGGCGACGCTGGCGCTGCCGGTGTTTCCACCGGGAACCTACGCCTGTCCCATAGACTGGGGTGTCACCTACCAGCTCACCTTCCTTCTCGCAAACGGCAGCAATCTGACGGTGACAGCCGACCCGAACGGCTGCTCTTTGGTGGACATCCCAGGTACGTGCTTGCGATCTGTGGGCTCATCCGACTACTGGAGCGAGCTCGCGCAGGACCTCGGCATACCCGAATCTGAGATCTATCCCTACTCCCCGAACATGCAGCCTGTCTCCCAGCCCGACGGAGGTGCAGCCGGTGCCTGCACAACGGACAGTGACTGTCCGGCGGGTCTGAGCTGCGGCTATTCTGTTGCCGATGGGTGCGTGGCCAAGGGCGTGTGCGTCCAGAGAAACTTTCAAGAACCCGTCGGACCATCAGAGATGTGCGGTTGCGATGGACAGGGGATCGTGCCGGTCGTGGTCCAAGGTCCTTCCTCTTCCTATACGGTCCTTTACGCATCCGCGCCGTCATCAGGGAAGATTGGCCCCTGCACCGGCATCTCCGTCCCCGATGCTGCCACGGCGACCACAAGCGACGCGGTGAAACAGGCCCAGCTTCTCTCACCCTGTTCCTCTGATTCGGATTGTGGCGACCCGTTCCTGGCCTGTGTTCCCCAGCACGTGATTGTCTGCCGTGATCCGAACTCGCCCGCGGACGCGGGCAACGACGGCCTTCCCGCCGACGTACCGGTCTGCCCTACGACAGCGCAGGTCACGATGAACGTATGTTGGGTTCGGTATCACTCTCCCTGCCAGCAAGACTCCGACTGCGGCCCGGATGGGTTCACGTGTAACGGTAGTACATGTTCGTGGGAGATGGTGGAGGCTTGTACCGGCAACAGTCAGTGCCCGCAGGGCTGGTCATGCTACGACCCGTGCCCTTGTAACGGTATCGCAGGCGCAAAGAACTGCTACCCGCCATTTTCGATAACTAGCTGTGGTCTCTGCGCCGCGGACATCGTCGACGGCGGGTAGGCGACGACAGTAGGAACGGACAGCATCGCCACGATCCGGTGCTCCGGAGCCACCGCCACGCTTTTTTAGAATACCCATGATGCAGGGTTTCTTGGACAAGTTGTCCCGTAATTCAGTGCGCACCAGATCATGGTGTTGACGTTCCCGCACACTTCAACAGGGCACACGGGAACGACTGGCAGCTGTAGCCGTGCGGCGGAAATGGAAAGAAGATCATCTGCCAGCACCACTATCCAGTGTGACGATGACGGCGGCCGTCAAGGTGGTGTGGATGGACTGCGCCGGAAGTGAGCACGACTATGATCTGCACGCACCTCCGGGACGTGGGGCCTGTGGCGTCCCCATTCAAACAGGGTGGCGGCCCCGATCAAGGGTCGTGACAGGAGACCCTGGGGCCGCCACGCAGAAGTCGTCCTACGCGGGCGGCACCTCCTTTCTTGGGTTGATTCGCGCACGCATGGAACCCAGCACCTCCTTTCTGTTGGCGGGGACTCGTGCCTTGCACGTTTGGCGCATAGCCACGTCCCTTCTTCACAAACCGTGCCGAAGCAAAACTGGAGATCTGGTGGCGTGTTCTCGCGGGGTTACGAAATCCCTCCGAAAGGGTGGCACGCTACAGTCGCAATACTCCGACAGTTTGGCAGGCCCTCTGTGCGCAGATCGCAGCTTCGACACGAAGACTCCGTCATCGCACCACCCCCAGAAGCAGGAGACTTCGAACCAAGTAGCTCCTCCGGTGTGGGCGCTTGGCTACCTTTCATTCCTTCGGAACACGGTAAAGCTCCAGGTCAATCCCACGCGCAACTCGACCAAGCTGGTGTGTCCTTCCCATGCCTCGTCCTGGCGCCCGACTCGGATTGCGCCGTCGAGGGCCAGACTATGCGAAACGGTCCAGATGAAACCAGCCGAGAGGGTCCCGGTGCCACCCCGCTCACGCTCGCCAGCCAGTTCCAGCACTGGCCGCGCGGGCCAAAGCTGCGGACCCTCGACGATGAGTCCAAGGAAGCCACCCGGCTCGTGCGTGCGCGAGAAGATGGCCTGCAGGTTCAGGTGACTCACCACCGGTCCCACTCCTGACGACAACGTCGGCACGCGCGCCCACGGCGTAGAGGGATCCGGCATGACAGCTCTGGCCCCACGGTCAGCATCCACCCTCCAACCTGAGCACCTCTGCCGACGACGGCCATTTGACGATCTCGACCGGTTTCTGGGTCGGATGGATCCCGGGGTGCTATGGTCGCCCGCCTTGCAGGCAGGAAAGCAACTATGAGCGGTGAAGACGTCGAAATCGAATCCAGGCTGCAGCCCGCGGCGGTCGTGTGCGCTGACGTGGAACGGTATTCCTCGCTGGTGGACAAACACGAATCGTTGCTGAAGTTCGACCATCTCATGGGAAACCTGGGAAGAAGCATTCGCGACGACCTGCGCGCCACTCTAGGCGAGGACGCCGCCAAGAGATACGTCGTCAAACCCGCTGGCGACGGAGTATTGCTGGTCTATCCCGGGGACATTCGCAAGGCGCTGGAGCACGCCTGGAAGATTCACAACCATTTCAACACGCGGGCCGGCCGCGATCGGCAAAGAGGATACGGCCTGTGGCCCTTCCAGGCGCGTATCGCCGTGCACTACGGCGACGTAGAACTGATCGAGAAGAGCCCGTTCAATGAAGCGCCCGACGCCTTCGGAAAGACCATCGTGACCTGTTCCCGACTCGAACCTGCCACGGTGCCCGGGATGGTCTGGGCCACCAAGACGGCGGTGGATGCGGCGATGGCCGAGCCTCTGAGCGAGCCCTACAAGTTCGAACAGATCGGGATGGTGGATCTTGCCAAGAACGGCGGCAAGGAACTGGCGTACAACCTGGTCAAGATAGGCGGCAGGAACGCCCAGGTCGGCTCCCTTTCGGTCAAGCGCTATCCCAAGGGCGTGCAGGCCGACGTCTATGTGCTGGTCCGGCGTGGCGCGGAGAAAATCCCCAACGTGCATTTGGCCTGGGGAGCTTCCCAGTGTGTCATTCATCGCTCCGAGCTGAGCCCGGACTTCGTTGCCTATCGGATCAAGCACAAGCTGCTCGGATCGGACACAGACCTGCCCCTACTGATGGTTCACACTGATCCTCCCTGTGAGGTCGAGTTCCCCGAACTCCAGTTTTCCCCGGACGGACGGGCCACGCTGAAGGAGGCAGCCCCTCTACTCGCCGGGATCCAGGAAATCGACACTGAGGCAGACCGCTGGTACCTGCTGCCCAACCGATCCTAGATCGTCGGTCTTGGATGGACTCGATGTCTGTACCGACAACACCAGCTTCACGTTTCGGGCTTGGTGCGGGGTCGTAGCCCCGGACGCCCAGGGGCTGGCCGCCGTCCGCATGGCCAGCGTGCTGACCACGCTGCTCTCTACCGGTAGGACATGACGCGCCGGGGCTTTAGACACTGGCTTTCCCATCCGGCTCGATCTGCGCCAGGTGCCGCGCACCCCGTGTTGGCTCTCACGTAGTTTGGTGAGTCTCGGCTCTCTGATCGATCCTTTTCCCCTCTTCCCCGACCGCGATCGCCTACCCGCCGTCGACGATGTCCGCGGCGCAGCCTCCACAACTAGTAATCGAGAATGGCGGGTAGCAGTACTTTGCGCCTGCGACACCGTTACAAGGGCATGGGTCGTCTCGTGTATCCTGAGCCAGCCTGCGAGGCCAAGCAGCCCCCATGCCCGCACCTTCTTCCATCCACCACTACCGGCTCACCACCGGCCGCATCTTCGAGAGTCCGGCGGGAGCATAGTCCGAACAGGCGCCACTTTGCCTGGGCCGAATCGCATCCGCAGAATGGCTGATAGCCGATCTTGTACGAAGCCGCTTGCGCGGCGGCTTGGCGGCCGTGCAAATGACGGGCATCGGGGCGGGGCGGGCTTCCATCCGGAGCTGACATCGTCGCGCGGAATCTCGATCGTGTCTACAAGGTCGGTGACAGGCGACTCTTTGGCTCTCACCCAGGACAAGGAGACACGCCATGACCGACCGAGACGATGCCCAGTGGATAGGCATCATGGAAGTACGCCGTCCACGAGCAGGCTGCGGCTTGCGAGAATAGCATCTATCGGCGGTCGGGTGGTTTTCGCGTGGTGGCGTACAGGAACCATCGGTGTGGGCGCTTGAGCGTCGCACGACGAGTTAGCTATGCCTTTTTGAAATGGCACCGGCCCCATGAACCTGGGTCGTGAGTACCAGGGGTGGGGTATGTCGGCGGGTGAAGAATTTCGGGGCAAAAATTCAAGCGGCCTGCGCAGCTTGAACCCGGAGGCACGAACGCCGCCGTCATTCGATCAGGTACTGCTGCGGGGTTTCCCGGACAAGTTGTCCCGTAATTCAGTGCGCCGCAGACCATGGTGTTGGTGCTCCCACGCATCTCAACGGGACACACCAGAAACTACTGGCAACTGTAGCCTTCGGCCGGAAACGGGAAGACGTGCAGTACATCCAGTCCGACAGCACCAACATCCAGCGTGACGTTGGTGGTGGCGGCGGAAAAGTGGTGGAAAGGTGCCCACGCCGGGTCCCGATGGACCACTGCGGTGTCTCGTGCGATCATCCATTCCAGCAAAACCGATTAGCTAGACGGCTCGATGGACGAGCCCCTAGGTTCAAGCGATGTTTGCAAGAATCGCCCGTCACTTGGCTCGACGTCCTCGCGGTCCGACCTTTGTGTCCTATTCGTACCTTGACGGCGCTGGTCTGCAAAGGCTGAAGGATCTGCGGCTTCCAGGCGTCGAACTCCGTCCGTTCCCGCCGATTTCGGTTTCTCCATCGCAGATGGTCAGTGACGACCTTCTGTCTGCGATTAACGCTTGCTCCTCCTTTGTCTTCATCAACACGCAGAGTTCCCGAGGCTCCCGCTGGGTGGCCCTCGAAACGGACTACGCGCGCAGGATTGGCAAGCGCGTCTTTTCCTTCGAGCCAGATAGCGGTGCACTGAGACGCGACGGGGCAAAGGCGATGGACCTGCCGGTCTTTCCGAGCTACTCCCGGAAGGATGCGAGTCAGGTGCAGGAAGTGCTCAGCCTCATGAAGAATGAGCGGTTCTTCGATGTCTTCATGGACACCGAAGAGATACTGCCGGGCGACGCCTTCGCAGCTCGGATCGAAAGTGGACTGAGCCGCCGCCTCGAGCGTGGAGGGTATGCCGTGCTCTTCTTGACGATCAATACTGCCCATAGTGTTTGGGTTCAGCGCGAGATTGAGCAGGTGGTAGGCAAGTTCCCAGAGCAGGTTCTGCCGGTCCTTGTAGGTGAAGGTTCGCTACCTGAGGTATTGGCGAACCGGCAGGTGCTTCAGATACGTCGCCGTCCGGAGTCGGGATTAGACATGCGAGACGTCGATGACGTGATTGTCTGGTTGTATTGGCTTATCCAGTCTCATCGCCTCGGGGNNCGCCACGGCCGGATCGCAGGTTCCGGCGTTCGCCGACTACCCGGCATTCGCTGAGCCGAAGGTGCTGGCGCAGGCAGACCTGGCAAGCAACCCAAGTGCGCGCCAGTTTCGGACTCGCATTCGCGAAAGCAACAAGGAGCCCATCAATTTCGCGGGTGTTTTCACGGTCTCGCGGATCGGGTGCGGCACCTCCTGTGCCTTTCCTATCCTGGTCGACCGACGCGACGGCAAGGTGCATTTCTTCCCCGATGGCGTTGTTTCGTGGGCAGCTGACGTCGGCGATGACGACGACTACGGATTCACTTTCAGGCGCGACAGTAGGTTGTTGCGTTCATGCGGAATGCTCAACGAATCTGGGCCGCCGACGTGCTGGTATCACGAGTGGACCGACGCAGGACCGAGTCTGATCAGCAAGAGTCCGTGGAAGCGGCGTCGAACCAAACGATGAAGGCGCAGTGAAATCGTGCAGAATCGCGGGGTAGCAACTTGGCGGCGGGCTTGCTGCTGAACGGCCAAGCGTTCAGCGGGCTACGGAGCGGGCGGAGCAATCGTCGACTCAGACCATTGCCAGCAGGGGACCTGTTCGGCACAGGCAAAATGAGCTGCGGGAGCCCTCGTGATGTATCTCCAACATCGTGCTCTCCCCCGGCCTTGAGCTGCCGAACCCGCTGCAGCAGACAAACCCGCCGCAGGGAGATCAAGTGCGGAGCCAACACCGGATCGAAAAGGAGCAAAGGAAATCCTGGTAGCCGCCGACGCTGCCCGTTCACCTTGTGAAGGTCGCGGAAAGATGTAGAAGCCAAACCGTATTCGTGACCAAAGTCGACCTCATCACCATCATCGCCGACAAGCTCAAGCTCCCTTGTCGGTTCGTACATTGAAGGCACCTGCACTTTCTAGATCAACATCGCCAATTGCGAGACCCAGGTAGCCAGCCCGGATGGCCTCCACGCTCTCGCCGTGGGTGAGGAGGTTGATCCCGGTCCCGCCTCGTGGTCCGGCATCGTCCTGCCAGGCCCCCAACGTGTCCGACGCGGTCTCGGTGTCCATGCCGCGAACCCCTAGTCGCGCACGCCGGCGTCTGGATGCACCGCCGTTTCGACCGCGCAGGGAGATTCGGGCGAATACTGGCACGTTCCGTTTATGCATGAACAGTAGACCGAGCCGATCGAATCACAGGTCTCTCCTATCCCGGGGTAGGGTACGCAGACGCCAGTGATCGGTACGCTGGAGTCTGAGGATTGGTTCTGGCAGTAGGAATAGAATACGCAACTATGAGTTGCACTCGAGGGAAACCAGCAGCTCGCGCGTGGCTCGTCTCGCGGCTGGCATGTGCCGGGCGTACCATTGCAGTAGCTCGCCTGGTTGTCGCAGTGAGGACCATCGGGCCAGCAAGGCTGACCGTCCTTGACGAAAGGCTGGCAGGTCCATGTCATAGCATCACAGTCCAGGCCGAACTGACAAGTCGAACTTGGATTCGCACAGTCCTGGCCAAGAGCCATAAACGTCTGGCAAATTCCCGTGTCGGGGTACGGGCCGTTCGAGGTCATGGTTTGACCGGCCGTACAGTACTTGTCAGGAAAACACGCACTCGGGTCGGTGCAACTCGCACCGACAGTGGCAGAGACAGCGCAGGTCCCAAGGCAGCAGGATGTTCCGCAGTGAGGGATAATGCAGTTATGGCTTACGCATTCATCAGACTGGACGCAGTCGCCGCCAGGAGGGACGGTTCCTTCAAGCATGCCAGCGCACGCCAAGCTGATCGGACTTCCAGGTGCGGCTTCCCCTATGGAGCACGAGGCCGTCGCGAAGGCATTGGCACAGATAGCACCCTGCCTAGAATCGTAGACCAGTCGTCCGCTGTCGATCATCCTCGACATCTCGGCTAGGTACGGCTGGCCAGAGTCAAAGTGGTCGACGAGGCAGCTCTCCACGCTGGGGCTCAGGCGACAATTCACCTCGTATTGACACCAGGCCCCAGGAAACGTACTGACGAAGTCCGCCGAAGTACCGCTGCCATGTCGTGTCCCTCCGTCAACTGCACGGAGACTAAGATCGGTGCGGCCGCAGCCGATTGACCAAATTGCTACGTCGGCAACGAAAAGCGCCATCGCAAGCGCACGCATGTCGGGCAGTGTATCATGAGCCACAGAGCCCCGACCAGGTCGCCGTAGGGCATCGAAATTCGAGGCTTCTACAGTTTCTTTGTGCGCCAGTACCGCGCCTACGGCGGTCGCAACCCACGTACTGTCGTCGCGGTCAGGCCGAAACGCCTGCCCCACTTCAAGGTCAGCATCGAACTTGCGGCGCCGGTGAACGGTGGGCGACGGTCGACCAAGGCAGCATTAGCGGCTGAGCCGGCCAAGCGGAGCTAGAATAGGACGGTCTGACGCCACTACACGAACGCTCCAAGCAGGGACTCAGTTGCTTGGCCTGACCAGCCTAGAGCCCTTGCCAGGAACGGCTACGAGCAGATGGGACAAGAGCTTCTGGGGTTGGGATCAAGGTCGTGGCGGGGAGAAGTTGGGGGAGCGCCTGAGTTAGCCGGGTATGACCTGGCAGACCCCGCGTGACTGGTAGCACCCGCCGTTAACGCAGAAGGCGGAGCGTTGACCGTCACGCTGGCAGGAATCCCGTCGACAAAATCCGCTTGCGCTACAGGTGAAGTCCACCAAACACGTGCCGTCGCCAGAAACACAGGTATTCTCGCACCTGTTGATTGCATTGCACGCCTGCCCCGAAGCGCAATCGGCGTTGGTCCTGCAGCCGAGAACGCAGTATTTCTTCGTGGAGCACCAACACCCCTCCACCTCCCAGACGCCATTGGTGAAATCCATGGAGCGCGTCTCTCGTAGGGCTGCCTGGCTTGGGTCTATGAGCAGGCCCTGCGCGACCCGGCCGCCAACGATCTTCCCTGCGGCGAAGTCCGAACAAGCGCCATTTTCTCTTCACCGAATGGCATCCACAAACCAATGTCCGACAAGACGCATTCCGCTAGCTAGACCAAGAGCCCTCTACCCAGGAACCGGGTGTCTTCCGCACGGTGGCGGAGCATTCGATTGGCCCGACTGCATTTTCGTCACAAGGAGGAGCCACTTCGGACAGTATAAGTGACATGATGACAATCTCTGCCCGCGCTTGCGTGTGCGTCCCCGCTTCCCGTCGATGGCTGCTGCTGTCAGCTCCGGTCTCGTTGCTGCTGCTGACGCAATCGCTTTCGACGGCCTTTGCGGACGACACGGTCACCGTGGACATGGGCTCGCTTGCCGGGGCGCCCACTTGCCGTGCCTCTGGATTCATCTACGGCATTTCCCAGGACGGAAGCCAACCTCCCAACGCCACGCTGACCGACATCAGAATCACCCACTTGCGCTGCGGTGGAGCCCAAATCGGATGCCCGAACGGTGGCTATGTGAACGGACAATATGCCGCGCGCTGGAACGCGGTGAAGGCCTACTACGCCAAGGCCAAGGCCATCGGGGCAACCCTGCTCGTCCTCGTGCACGACATCTGGGGCGCCGATGGCGCCTGCAACGTGCCGAGCTACCCAGGGGACGGCGGGGACTGGACCGCATACACCACTTTCATCAACCAGCTGATCACCGATTTCAAGGCCGCTGGCATGACGGGAAAGGACGTACGCTGGGAGCTGTGGAATGAGCCGGACTATTCTGGATTCTGGAAGGGCACGCAGTCCCAATGGCTCGAAATGTGGAAGCGCGGCTACCAGCAAGTACGGGCGGCCCTTCCGGATGCAGTCATGGAAGGTCCCAGCACGGCCGGAGGGGTCGGCGGTTGGTTCACGGCCTTCCTCGACTACGTCAAGACCAACAATGTCGTTCCGGACTATATTGGCTGGCACGAAGCAGGTGGCGGCGACCCAGTCAATGACGGAAAGAGTGCCAGATCAGCCCTGTCGAGCCGAAGCATCAACGTCGCGAATCTGGATGTCAGCGAGTACGGATCGAGCAGCGACCAAACCGCTGGTCACTCCGCTTGGTACCTAGCCCGATTCGAACGGGCTGGTTTGGATGGCCTGCGCTCGAACTGGGGCGGAGGCAATGGCTTGTACGCAACCATGGGCGGAATGGTCACGAACAGTTGGCAGCCCAAGGGCCAGTGGTGGATTTACAAGCGATACGCGGACCAAACCGGTCTGCAGGCCACCGTCACCGCCGGATCGCAGGCGGATGCTGTGGCCTATCTCGATTCGGCAGCGCGGAAATCCATCATCGTGGTCGGTAACAAGGGCAGCGTCACGGGCACGGTGAGCGTGAAGATCACCAACATTCCGGCGGACCTGCAAACATCCGGTTCGGCGCAGGTCCTGATTGAAAACATGCCCGATGGGACGGCCGCGGTCAGCGCGCCGACCGTGGTTTCCAATAGCTCAATGCCCGTGACAGGAAACGCGCTCACGGTCCCCTTGAGCTGGAGCAAGGCCGCGGACGGCTATGCCATCACGCTCACATTTGGCAACCAGGACGGTGGCGTGCAGGCCAGGGACGGCGGCTTCGCTACTGTGGATGCCAAAGGGTCAGATCTGTCTGCCGGCGGAACATCCGGCTCCGGCGGAAGCAATGGGATCGGCGGTGCGCCTGGATCCGGAGGCACATCGGCGTCGGGCGGCGTGACGAGTTCGGGTGGCAGCAAGGGCAGCGGGGGTGCTGCTGGGGCCGCGGGAGGAACGTCGGGGGGGGCCTCCGGGGTCGGTGGCACGACGGGCCTAGGCGGGGCCAAGGGCATAGGTGGAACCACGGTGTCGGCTGGCGGGAGTGACGGCCCGCGCGGTGGGGTGACCTCGCAAGGTGGCGCGACTACCACGAACACCGGCAGCAGTGGCTGCGGCTGTGCAGTAGGCGCCGGCCGTGGGGCAGGGAATGCGTACAGCGTTGGCTGTACGGCGACGCTGCTCGGGCTTCTCGCGCTGGCACGGACGCGACGCCGGCCAAGGCATCGGGCGTAGTAATTGTGCCGATATGACAACCGCCTCCTACGGGGCCGTGGTTGACGGAGTGCATGTTGTCGGACAAACATATCTCTGTGCGTCGCAAAGGAAATCGGCGCTTGTTCTGCCTATGGTCAGGAGGAGGCCAAGTAGCTCGCCCCCGATGCCATCTACTCAGCACAACTGAAACAATCGGCGTGACCGAACGCTTGACCTCGACATCAACGTTCAACCCAAAACCAAGGAAGCAGACTTCTCGTTGACCTCGGTCCTCTTTGGTCCGAAGGATTGGGTCCACTTCATTACGCATTCGTTCGCCACGGAGATCACAGTGAGAAATACCGCCAAGCTTCTAGTGGCCCTATGGATCTGTTCGATTCTTGCCACCTCATGCGTCACCGCCGGAACCTACGAGGCAAAGGAGGTAGAGCTCGTCATGGCGCTCAAGGCGCAGGATGCGCTCAAGCAGGAGAATGCCAAGCTTCAGAGCCAACTTGATGACCTGAACAAGCAGATCAAGGATGTCGTCGACAAAATCAAAGTCTGCGGCGAGGCCAAGACGGACAAGACCGAGGATCTCGCTTACCGGCAAGCCACCTCCACACAGCAACGGATCGAAGAGAAGCCTCTAGCCGTGCCGTTGCCGCGCAACTCGGCCGGGAACCCTGCCTCCAAAGGCACACCAGCTACCGGAGATGGTGCTGGGATCACGACCGTGCCGCCGTGCAATGGAGATTGTCTCAAGCAGCGGCAATCCATCCGAGATGCCATCGCGCAGGGGATCGATCTCCGGCTGGAGGTCACCAGCCAGCCGTGCTTCGACTACGATGCCGCCGAGAAGGAGATGAAACAGACAGGCGGTTTTCGTGGAGCGATGCCGGCAAACGAGACTTGTCTTCTCCAGAGCACGCCTTCCGCCCAGGCAGAGAAAATGTTGAAGAAGGGACTTGAGCAGAAAGGCATCAAGACGTCGGGCGCATCCAAAGTGCGCCTTGCTTGCCTTCGGGGTTTCACTGGCGACGTAGAAGATGAGGCCCACGGGCCGGAGAGCACAACTCGGTTCACCTATGAATGCGACCTTGAGCTCGCGTCGGAATCGGGCACGAAGCTCACGGAGCGCCATTTCGCAATTGCTCAGCCAGTACGAGGCAGGCTAAAGCGATCACCCAAGCGTGGTGCAGACATCGTCGATACGCAGGCGGGGATGATGACCTTTTCGCTTTCTCCGAGCAAAGAACTCAAGCAAAAGCTCGTCGAGCACAAGTACTATCGCCTTTCGAAGCACTCTGAGGAGGCCGTTTTTGGGATACTCCTTCGTGAGGTCTTGGGCTCACTGGGCCGAGAGTAGCGCTGGATGGGTAGATTGCCAGTTAGCTATGGCGATTCGAATTGCCAGGAGCCTGTGAACCGGGGTGGTCCGTGCACCGGAGGCGCCAAGACTCGCTAGCGGGGGTCGACGTAGGATGGTTACGCGAGCGCCGAAAAGTGGCCGAGGCAGCTTGGTTCGCCCAGGGGACCCAAAGTGACCCGAAAGGACACGAGAAGGCGCATGGAGCCGCCATCCTACCTCGGCCAGAATGCTCACTATTTCCCGCGCGTATGGGGTTTTCGCGGATCACGGTGCGATTTGCCGTCACCACCCAAGGCAAGAGCCGAGTGAGGGGGCGGCCCGATTCTCTTATGGACGAAGGGCCGTCCCTACCGCGACCACCGAATGAGGTGTGTTCGGCCAGCCACGCCTGTCCATCGGTCAGCCAGTCATAGCGCAAAGCCAGCGCCGATAACACGAGCAGTGCCCCGGCCACCTGTTTGATAACCCCGCTCCAGCGATTGAGGGCGCGGGCGGAACGGACGTGCAGTTCCATCTGCACCGAAAGGACACTACGCCGCATGGGCGCGCGGTCACATCACGTGC
>PMJO01000345.1 GCA_003158455.1 Myxococcales bacterium
CCCCGCTTGTTTCGCTTACGCGTCAGCAAGCCGGTCCGCTTCTTCGACCCCGAGAACGGCGACTTGCCCGATGTCATCGAGTTGCATTTCCGCCGGGCGCCAGGCTTCGAGCGTCTGAGCCACGTGGAGTACTCCAATCTCCTGCGCGACAAGGTTGCCGAGGCTGAGGAGAAAGCCGCGACTGAGCGCTGGGAGAAAGGGATCAAGTTGCTCGGCCGCAGGGGTGTGCTCAGCCAACCCTGGAACTCGCATCCAGGCACGCGCGAGCCGCGCCGTGGGCTCTCGCCACGCGTGGCATGCAAGAACACCTGGGCGAGGGTCGAGGCACTCCAGCGCAATCAGGACTTCATCGACCAGTACCGAGCCGCCCGCGACAAACACCTGGCTGGCCGCAAGGCCATCTATCCGGCTGGGACCTGGTGGCTGCGCCGCTTCGCCGGCGTGAAGTGCGCCGAGATGGGCGCCACCGCGCCGCCGAGCTGATCAGGAACGGATTCCGGTTCCTTTGCGGCGCCTCGCCAGGACCGGCGTCTGCCTTTGCGGTGCAAACGTTGCCACACTTACGGCAGATATCCGTCGAAAACCGCGCGCGCCCATGCGACCGACCCTCGTTGCCATGGCACATCCGGACTGCCGGCGCCGCATCCACCACGGCAACGTTGGTGGGGTGCTATTCGCCAGCGCAGAAACCGCGAGCGCCGACACCGCCGCGGCATAGGGCTTTTGCATCCCGCGATCGATTTCCGGACGCCACGACCAGCGCACTGGCAGGCGAGCCACTGCCGTAGAATGCCCGTCTCTATTCGTACAATTCCGCGGTCGCGAGCAAATTCCCGCTGGCATCCCATCCGCCAGCCATCAGCACCTTTCCATTGCATAGCCGCGTGGCGGTATGACCAACTCTGCCTGAACCAGCAAGCGCATCGGTGGCGCTGAAGGTTCCACTGCTTGGGTCGTAGAGTTCTGCGCTTGTCAGTACGCTGCCGTTGCCATCCTGTCCACCAGCGACAAGCACCCTGCCATCGCACAGAAGGGTCGCTGAGTGGTCGTATCTACCCGCGATCATACTGCCCGTTGTCGTGAAGGTTCCGGTCGCCGGATCGTATAGCTCGGCACTCCCCAGCGCATCGGAGATCTTGTCACTGCCCCCTGCAACCAGCACGCGGCCATCGGCCAACAGGGTCGCCGTGTGGGCATATCTTGCCACGGTCATGCTCCCGGTACTCACGAACGCACCAGCCGACGGGTCGAAGAGTTCTGCGCTCGCATTCCCACTGTCTACATTGTAGCCGCCAGCGATAAGAACCCTGCCATTCGCCAACAAAGTTCCAGTATGCAGGAACCTTGTCACCTCCATGTTGCCTGTTGCGCTGAACGTGCCGCCTTCCGCATCGTACAGGTCTGCGTGCCCATCGGTGGGTGCCAAAGAGATGATCGGTATTCCGCCCGCGACCAGCACGCTCCCGTCAAGCAATAGTGTAGCCGTGTTGTAAACTCGTTGCCCCGCTGTCAAGCTGCCCGTCGCGGAAAATGTTCCAGTGAGGGCATCGTACAGCTCTGCCTGTACGTCGCTCAATACGTCGGCGATGGAGCCGTCGCCCCCACCCGCGACGAGCACCTTCTGATTGCCCAGCAGCGTCGCAGTCGCAAAGGACCTAATATCCAGAAGGTTCCCTGTCGCAGTAAAGGTACCGGTTCCGCTATCATACAGCTCCGCGCTTCCCACCCGGAGAGACTTGTTGGTCACGTCGTCACCCCCGACGATCAGTAGCCTGCCATCGCCGAGCAGGGTAGCAGCATGGCCAGCTCTTGGTGCAGCCATGGTGCCCGCGGACGAGAATGCGCCACGAAAAACTGCTGAACAGCAAATCTCGGCATCTGACTGGCCCGCAACCACAGCGTCGGCAACTGAACCGTCGGTGACATGCACTGCGCTCTTGCAACCGCAGGGCATTGCGAAACAAAGGCACCCCAACACGAGGCAGAGGCGCTCAGTCATGAGCCCATACATCCCGCTTCCCTTCTCCCGGATGTAGTTTCTCATCTTCACTGTATAATTTCATAAATGTAGGTGCACGTGCTGCCGTTCAGCTTGATAGGTTGGGTCGAGCCATCCGTGTTGTCCAGGGTCAGTGATGCATTGAAAGCGACGCTTGTTGTCTCCTGAACCTCCGTAATGGTGACGGTTGCCACTGGATTGGCGTTCGCGGCGATGGGTACCGCGGCTAGACCAACAGGTGACGTTCCGAGTCTGACCGTGGTCTTGCCGTTGCCATCATAGTTTGAAGTGTAGCTGTTCGACGGAGGTGGATTCCACCCGGTGTTCCAGGCACCATTGGGATCGTCGAAGACGACCCGGATGTCGTTTGCGGAGCCTGCCAGTTGGGGTTGGGCTCCATTCACGGTCAAGGTGATCTTGACCTTGCCAGGCTGGGTCGATGGGAGCTGCCACGAACAGTCCTCGAACTGAACATTGCGTTGTGCCACTTGGTTGGACATATACGCTTCGGGCAACTGCGCATTCCCTGCGTCCGGTGCGCCTTGGTTATCGGACTCAATGGCTGCGAGCAGGCACCGGTGCAGTGTGCCTGTCCCCTGGGGAGCCGTCCATGTAAACGGACCAATTGTCCTAGCCTGTCGGGCTGGCACGGTGATTCCTCCCGATGGCTGGCCCGGGCCGACCGAATAGCCGTTGGTGATCGGGTTCCATTCCTGCATGAGGCCGGATGGATTGGCCACGAATAGCTTGGCCTTGACTCCCTTGGCGTCGCTGCAGCCTAAGTCATTGTGGACCCGAACCCAGAAGTTGTAAGTCGCTCCGAAGGAAAGCAAGGATCCGGAAGCGGTGGTATTCTCATCGACATTCTCCCCTGGCAGCGCGAAGAGGATGTCAGGGCTTTCCCAGAAGGGCTGGCCGCCTGTGTTGGTAGGAATCACGCCCGTATCTTCCGCCGAGTCTTTCACGTAGGCGAGCCCGCTGTCCGGCTGACAGGTTCCATCCGTGGCTTCAAGGTACTCGGTGAAGACCAAGTCGGGCTCGTAGGAAACCAGTAGCGAAGGGTCGCTGACGAGGGAAAGATTGTTGCTCTCTACCGTAAGAGCATCCATGACGTTTTGGGTATAGGGAAGGAAAGAGGTAGATCCATTCGGGCATGCCCCGGGCCAGTCGATTCCGGGGAAGGGTCCCGTGCCGGGGATCACGCATGAGCCCGCAAGCGTGCGGGTCAGGACCGAGCTCGGAGCCGCAAACACTGCCTGGGCACCGTTGCCAGCACCGAGCAGGGTTCCACTGATCTCTGTCCAATTACCTGGAAGCCCGAGCCCAAAGTCATCCGTTGTGACGGCGGCATACAATCCCTTTCCGTCGCCGTTCGAGGTTTCGTCATTGTTCGGATCGAACCAGCTGAACTGCGCTACGAGCCCGATCTTGGCCACGCCGTTGTCCGTGAACGTCGACACGGCCAGCGTCGCGAAGTCGAACGCCTGGAACCCTCTGAGGCTTCCGATGGTTGGAGTGAAGTCAGTACGACCGCCGACGCACCAGTCGTCGACGTGGTACCCCGCATTGTTGAGGCAGGGCGCGCCAGCCTCGTAACCCTGACAGGCCACAGTACGGTCGACAGGTGAGATGCAGATCGCGTTCCCTTGTGCGTATCTAATCTGGCCGATTGGTTGCCCAATTGTTGCCAGTACGAATTGATATTCGTAGTTGTGCCCACCGATGCCATCGAAATGGTTCGTGTTGAGTTGCAGAGTCAGCGTGTTGTTCGTGGCTAGCGACTGCTCCGTCGGCGTATACGTGACTATTGTAGCATCGATTTGCCCGAAGTGGAATGGGATGGTCGTGCCTGCGACGGGCACGGACTGGACAGTTGGCTCAGGCACAACGTACGGGTACAGGAATCTGGGGTCCATCTGGGCGGTAGGCGTACAAGCGACAGCCGTCCAACCACCGGGTATCCAAACATAACATCCAATATCCTTGGGAGGAGCTGGTAGAGACCGAGGAGGCATGAGCACGGCGCTGTTCCCCGAAGCCTCGTTGGAGGATCCCGAATCACCACAGGCGTTGGAGGCAGTGACGACGTAGTAGTAGACGGTGGCACCATACAGCTTGGTGGGGCTCGGCTGATCGGTGTCGGTGTACTTCGTAGCCGTGACGCTCGAAGCGATGGTGGTGTAGGGCCCGCCGCTGGTCGTGCCGCGCTTGACGTTGTAGCTGGTCGCCCCGGGTGAGGCACTCCAACTCAAGGCCACTTGACCAGGGCCAGAACTCGCCGAGAGGTTAGCCGGACTGGACGGCGGTGGCTGCGGGCCTGTGCTGGCTGGACATGTAGGTCCGCTTCCACTACAAGTCACCGCAGGATCGCAAGGACCAGTCGATGCATGGCAGACCGTGGATGCAGGAAGAAATCCATCCGGCGGGCAGGCCGCGCTCGTGCCAGAACAAACCTCTATGGCATCACAGGGGCCGGCCGCCGGGCGACATGCCAGCGAAGCTTGCAGGAAGCTATCCGGTGGGCAGGCCGCGTTGGTGCCAGTGCAGGTCTCGGCCAGATCACAGGGACCAGCAGATGCGCGACAAACCGTCGTTGTGGGGGCGAAGCCG
>PMJO01000340.1:0-3092 GCA_003158455.1 Myxococcales bacterium
GTCCCGAAGGCCGGCGGGCTCCCCGCGCAAGTAGCAGTTTTTGACCTTTGCCCGTGTCTCACCTAGGTTCATAGGGGTGACTGTTCAGGTGGTCCCCACATCTTCGGCCCAGGAGGTACTCGTCCTCGACGCCGAGGTCAATGTGCTGAGAGCGGTCGAAAGCGTGTTGCTGGAGGCCGGACTTAGCGTCACCACCCTAACTTCGCCTGAACGCGCTTCTGACCAAGTCCTGAATCGTTTCTTCTCTGTCGTGCTTTGCGATCTTGATACGCCGTCGCCTGACGGGGCAATCAAGTTCATACGATTTGTCCGCGACAAGTCACCCTTGACCGTGGTCATCGCCATGAGCCGGCGGACCAGTTTTGACGTGGTGGCGCCGGCATTTCGCGCCGGCGCGGCAGACGTCATGCCGGAGAATCGCGACTCGGTTCTCTCCCTGCGTGACCGGGTGGTTAGGGCCGCCCGGGACGTCCAGACGGCGTTGGGGCGTGATCAGCTCTTGGCCGAGTTCGCCGAGGCCAACGATGATCTCGTGCGCAAGCTGATGGAGCTGTCGGGGCGGGCGACGGAGTTGGAGGACAAGCTCCTGGCCAGCGACGGAGAACCGTCTTCCGCGGCAAGTCGGCTGGGTGAGCTTCACCTCTTGGTGGTTGATGACCAATCCGACCTGTTCGCGGCGCTGGAGAAGGGTCTGCCTGCCGACAAGGGCTGGCGCTTGCAGCACGCGCAAAGCGGGGGAGAGGCGCTCGACATCGCGACCCAAACCCCTCCGCAAGTTCTCGTGGCCAAAGACTCGCTACCTGATCTGACGGGAAGCATGGTGGTCAAGACCATCAAGGCGAGTGTGCCCAGCCTGGTCGCCTTGCTGTTCGTGCCCCCCACGGAGGGGCAGGAAGGCGAGATCAAGATGGTCGACCAAAGTCGGCTGCACACCTTGATCCCGCGTTTCAGGAGCGCAGTCGACCTGGTGACTCAGCTTTCCGAGGTACGCGAGGCCTTGCACCGCAAGGCGCGCGAGCGACGCCACGTCAAGATCTTCCAGACTCAGTATCTGGAGATTCTGCAGCGATGCCACCGCCTTCAGCAGCAACTCGAGGCGCTGCTCAACGAGAAGAAGTAAGCGGTAGCTACTCGTCGACGACCGCAACGTAGGGCAGGTTGCGGTACTTCTGGGCCGCGTCCAGGCCGTAGCCCACCACGAAGCGATCGGGAATCTCGAAACCAACAAAATGAAGTGGCACTTCGACCCGCCGCCGCGACGGCTTGTTGAGCAAAGTGCAGACGTGAAGGCTGGCGGGCCCCTGCGCCTGCAAGAGGTCGAGCAGGTAGCGCAGGGTGAGTCCCGTATCCACGATGTCCTCAACCAGAAGGACATGCTGCCCGGAAATGGGCAGGCCGAGGTCACTTGTGATCTGGACAACGCCGGAGGTTTCGGTGGCTGCGCCGTAGCTGCGCACACCGAGAAAGTCACAACGTACGTCGCGCGGGATGGCTCGCACCAAGTCTGCCATGAAAATGAAGGCGCCGCGTAACACGCCGACCGCAGTCAGGGGGCCGTCGGCAAGCCGAGTCGCGATTTCGCTGCCTAGGGCCGGTACGCGTGCGGCGATGTCTTGGGTCGAGATGAGTGGTCGTGGCTGCACAGCTAGAGGTTATTATTATTCTTATCGAAGGGCAGTGGGAACCGGGGCGCGACATTGGTTGTCGATCTGTAAGGAGTGCCATGTACGTTTCAGCTTTTTTGCGTTCTTGGTGGAATACCTGCTGTGTGGCGCTTTGCGCTGCGAGTCTAGGGGCGTGCGCGACATCAGGTAGGGTAGCCACTCCCCAATCGGGTCCGGTGGTCAAGTATGAGATGGACCCCATCCGCATCGACGCCACCAAGGGTCCAGCCGGAATGCAGATCGAGGCATACGATGCGCCGGAGCTGTTCGAGCAGGCCGGGGTGGCCCTGTCCGACAAGCGGTTCGATGCGGCGGCCAAGCTCTACGCCAAACTGCTCAAGGGCTTTCCGGATTCCGCCTATGCGCGGCCATCGCTCTACAACCTGGGTCTGGCCGAGATTGGCAACAAGAACTGGGCTGAGGCGGTTGATGCCTTCAAGGGACTTGTCGACAGGTACCCGTCCCACGCGGATGCCAAGGACGCACTGTTCCAGGTGGGCGCGTGCTACGCCGAGCAGGCGAACTGGCCGGCATCGGCCGAGGTGTTCGCGCGCATTCTGGAGCGGTCAGACCTGTCGGCCGACGATCGCATTGAGGCTCTGGCGCGTCGGGGTTTTGCCCAATTCAACCTGAGAGACCTCGACACCGCCGAGAAGACCTTCCGCTCGGTCCTGTCTTTCCGGCAGAAGATCGAGAACGAGGAACGTCTGGCCACGGACTTCTACCTGGCGTTCTCGCAGTATCATCTGGCGCAGATATCACACCAGCGTTTCCAGGCGGTGGAGTTGCGCCTGCCTGAGGCGCAGATGGACAAGGATCTCGACCAGAAGGCCAGCCTGCTCCTCCAGGCCCAGCGTTCCTACATCGAAACCATCAAGTACGGGAACCCGGCCTGGGCATCCGCCGCTGGCTTCCAGGTCGGCTCGCTCTACGAGGAGCTCTACGATTCCTTCATGCGTGCCCCGATTCCGCCGGAGCTTCGGGGCGAAGCGCGGGAAGTGTACCAGGAGGAGTTGCACAAGAAGATTCGCGTGCTGCTGGAGAAGTCCATGCGCTGGCAACGTGAGAATCTGCTCATGATCGAGCGCCTGGGAGTAAACACAGACTGGGCCGAGAAGAGTAAGTTGGCCTACGCCAAGTTGCTGAAGCTGCTGGAGCCGAAGATCCAGGGCGCCCCTGAGGACGTTCCGATTCCTGCTGCGGAGCCCCCGAAGTCACCGGCGGCGGTACCGCCGCCCACTCCACCGGCCCCACCGCATCGTGGAGATGTCCCGGACCGCACCCAACCGGTGGATTCCAACGCGGTGGGACGACAGGTGTTGTAGTTCGCCTCACTCAGATTCGTGGTTGGCTGGCCCGAAAGGTTGACGGCGGCGGGGCCGTCGGCTATAACGCACCGCTATCGAGATCGGCCCGGATTCTGCTTGA
>PMJO01000340.1:3131-3256 GCA_003158455.1 Myxococcales bacterium
GGTTCGATTCCCATCGCCAGCTCCCCAATTCCAGCGACACGAGGCACGATGAAAGCAGGTTTGATGCAAGCGCGTTGGTCGATCGACGCGCGTTGCATCGCCACCACGGAGGGGTTCCCGAGCGG
>PMJO01000112.1:0-1910 GCA_003158455.1 Myxococcales bacterium
GTAGCCACCCTGCGCGTCTGCCCCTGTTGGCCCTCACGTAGTCTCGTGATCCGCCGGCGGGTGCATCGCGGATTGGGCCAGCGTTGGTTCTGCTGAGACGGGGGCGAAATTCGGGACGGCGACGCGGGGATTTTTTGCGGGAAGCGCGGGTTGGGTGAAGCTGGTGCGGGTGACGGGCATGGTGCCCGTCCGTAAGAACACCCATAGCAGGAATAGAGGCCCGCCACGGTTGGAGCCGTGCGGGCCGGTGGCCGGTGCAACTGCGCCACGCGACGGCGCTCACCAGCGAGGACTACGTTAGGCAAAAAGGCTGGGAACAGGCAAGTTTGATTCGCTGCCCGCTACATCCACGCTGGGGCTGTGGCTTCGAGCGGCACGGGACGTACACGCGGGTCGAGCCAGCCGGGATGCACATCGCCCGCTGGTATTGCCCGACGGGACACATCACCTTCAGCCTGTTGCCGGACTGCCTGACGAGCCGACTTGGTGGGACCCTCGACGCGGTCGAGGAGGTGGTCTCCTCCGTCGAGGCAAAAATCGCGGCGGGATCGAGCATCGAGAAAGCTGCGGGGGAGATCCGTCCAGATATCGATCTGCCTGGGGCTGTGCGGTGGGTCCGGCTGCGGCTGGGATCCGTTCGGCTGTTGCTGCTGGCACTGGTGACACTGATGCCGGGGCAATTGGGAAGCGAGCCTCGCCTGGGGGCGGTGCGGAAGGTCCTTGGAACAGAGCAGGCACTTCTGCGGCTACGCGAGATCGGGGCCGCGCATTTGGGGACACTGGCGCCGCCCTTCGGATTCGGTCCCCGGCCCAAACGGCGGTGGCGAAAACGAAGGCGCAGCCAACAGGGAGCGGGCCCTGACCCGCCACGCACAAGCCGGTAGTGGTCTGGGGTGGCCCCAAGCACGGGGTCCGGGGAGAAAAATCATGAAGACCGAAGCAACGACCGACCGACGTGACGATGTGGCGCTCTTCCGCTACGGATTGATCGCCGATCTGACCCACATGGAGCCGGGCGAAGCGGGGACGTACGCCCGGCTCAAGGAGAAGGCGGCGAAAAGCTACGCGATCCCAGGCACGCGCCGCACCCGAGTCGCAGCCGAGACCCTGCGAGGCTGGTTGCGCGCGTGGCGCAAGGGCGGTTTCGAGGCTCTGCGCCCGCAGCCGCGTGCGGATCAGGGGCAGGCACGGGCGATCCCGCAAGAGGTGTCCGACCTTCTGTGTATGCTCAAGGAGGACAAGCAGGAATTGTCGGTGCGGATGGTGATCGATGCCGCACGGGCCACGGGTGAGGTACCAGCCGATCTCGAATTGGCGCCCGCGACAGTGCACCGGCTGCTGTCGCGGCAGGGGCTGATGGCGAAGCGTCCCGAGGAGCCGACGAGCAAAGACCGGCGGCACTTCGCCTTCGAGAAGGCGAACGAGCTGTGGATGAGCGACGTGATGCACGCGGTGTCGGTAACCGTCGAGGGAAAGCGGCGGCACAAGACGTATTTGATCGCGTTCATTGACGATGCGACGAGGGTGGTGCCTTTCGCGGCCTTCGCTCTTGCGGAAAACACGGCGGCCTTTCTTCCCATCCTGGAGCAAGCCATCCGCCGTCGGGGATTGAGCAAGCGCCTGTACGTGGACAACGGCGCCGTGTACCGCTCGCACCACCTGGAACTGGTGTGCGCCAAGCTCGGCATAACCCTGATTCACAGCCGGCCGTACGTGCCGCAGGGGCGGGGAAAGATAGAGCGATTCTTCAGGACGGTCCGCATGCAGTTTCTCCCGCTGCTCGGCGCCGAGGACACAGCAAGCCTGGAGGCGCTCAATCGCCGGCTGTGGGCTTGGGTCGAAGGTGAGTATCACCATCGGCCGCACAAGGGTATAGCTGGCGAGACGCCGCTCGATCGCTGGGCCCAGGT
>PMJO01000112.1:2079-3435 GCA_003158455.1 Myxococcales bacterium
GTGATGAATCCAAGCAAGGAGGTCGCTGATGTACCGCAAGCATTTCGGCCTCACCCGCCACCCCTTCGGCAAAGAGATCGAGCCCGACGACCTTTTTGCATCGGCCGCCGGCAAAGAGCTGGAGGCCCGGCTCGGCCATCTCATCGAGATGCGTGGCATTGGCCTCATCACCGGCGAGAGCGGCAGCGGCAAAACCTGCGCCTGTCGCAAAGTCGTGACGGCTCTGCATGCCGGCCTGTACCGCGTCGTCTACGTGTCCCTCTCCACTGGCAATGTGATGGACCTTTACAAGACCATCGCCTGGGAGATGGGCCTGCCCACCGAGCGCAGTCGCGCGGCGCTGCACCGCCAGATCAAGAACGAGGTCACGCGCTTGTGTGCCGAGGCTCGCTGCCGGCCCATCCTGATCGTCGACGAGGCCCACAATCTGCGGCCCGAAGTGCTGGAGGACCTGCGCCTGCTCACCAACTACCAGATGGACGCCGAGAACCGGCTCTGCCTGCTGCTCGTTGGGCAGGCCGAGTTGCGGCGGCGCCTGGGCATGGCGGCCTACGAGGCGCTCTCGCAGCGTATCGTCGTCCGTTACCACTTCGCTGGTCTCGGCCGCGACGAGATCGGAGCGTACCTGGTGCATCTTCTGCGCTTGGCTGGCACCGAGTTGCCGCTCTTGGAACCGGCCGCCGTCGAGGCCGTGTTCCAAGCAACCCAGGGCCTGCCGCGCAAGGTGAACTTGCTCGCCCACCATGCGCTCCTCGCCGCTGCCTTGGCGCGCGCCAAGGTGGTGACCGCCGAGCACGTGCAGGCTGCCCTCGCGGAGGTGTCGTGATGACAGCCACCTGGCTCGCCGAGCACAACCAGCCGCTCCTGCGGCCCACCCCGAACGACTTGGCCCTCGCGCCCGAACTCGGCGTCCTCGCCGCGCTCGACGCCACCCTGGCCACGGCCGCCCACCAGCTCATGGCCGAGCATCCAGACCTTGGCCTTGATTCCCTCGCACGCGGCGACCTGCCGTCTCCCGAGGCCTGCAAGGCCAACCACCTGTGCGTCCAGATCCACGGCCTCCGCGTCGCCATCAAAGACTACCGCCAGCTGGCCCTTCACCCCGAACCAGAAGGCGACTATTTGCATTTCTGATCTGTAGTCATTGGTCCCACCACCCAAGGCCCCGGCACCGATCTCATCGGCGTCGGGGCTTTCGCTTTACACCATCGCTCCCTCGCCAATCACCGTGCCTTCCAAATCGAGAAACCGCGTCCAGCCCATCACGAACATCCGTGAGAAGCAGCCGGTGGAACTACGTGAGAAACGACACCGCCCATTGCGTTGCAAGCCGTGTCGACGGCAACCTGAATCCGT
>PMJO01000048.1:0-9221 GCA_003158455.1 Myxococcales bacterium
CATTCCTACTTGGGCCTGACATCGGATGGCGGATAGACGGCCCAAAACTAGAAGCGACCGGCCATGCTGAGTCCTGCACCTTGTCGGTACGGCAGCAATCCAACACCAATCGAACTCTAGAACTGGGTGATGAAATTCCAGGCCTCCGGGGGATCCCAGCTCGTCGTTGAACCTGGATCCACCGGCTCCCATCCGTGACCGCCGTTGAAAACGCAGTATTTGGTCGGGTGGCCCGCGGAGCAGTTCTTGTAGATCGTGCAGGTGTGCGGCTGGCCGGCGGCCGGGAAGTTCGTGGAATTGGCGTCGGCCGTGCATCCGTTGACCGCGGCGAACTGGGCTTGCTTCTCTTCACCGGTCGTGGGACCAGTCATAGTACCGCGGTCCTGGCTCGCCTGCGACGCATAGTACGCAATGGGCGTGCTCAGGGTCGCGGGGCAGGAACCGGTGAGATCCGCGCCCGAGAAGAACGCGACGGCGCGGAAGACGGTCGCCCGCGTGCAAGCGAGGGCCATGGACATGGCCCCGCCAAAGCTGAATCCGGTCGCGAAGATGCGGGTCTTGTCGATGCACAGATCGCCTTCGAGCTGAGTGAGGATCGAATCAGTGAACGCCACATCAGCATTGCTCCAGGACCCGGCATCGCCCACGGCGGCGGGCGCGGCGAAGATGGTGGTGTTCTTTGTGTCCTGGGTCTGCATTGTGAAGTACTTCCTGTCCGCAACTGACTGGGCCGATGACCCGGACTCGGCGAAGGCGAAGACCATCCTATAGGGGGTTTTGTTATCGTAGCCGTCCGGCACGTGCAGAATGTACTTTCGCGAGTTGATGGTGATGGTCCCGTTCTGCAGCGTCCGCGTCTTTCCGCACCCGTCACTTTGTACTACGCCACCGTCCGCCCCAGAGCCGCCAGAACTTCCGCCCGAACCAGAGCTGGTCGTGCCGCCGGATCCGGAGCTGCTCGCGCCGCCCGAACCGGATCTGCCACCCGAACCCGAGCCGGTCGCGCCGCCCGAACCAGAACTGCCGCCCATGGTTGCGCCGCCCAAACCGGAGCTGCTCGCGCCGCCCAATGCTCCACTACCGCCCGAGGCGGCGGGCAGCGTGCCTCCGGTGCCGGTCGCTGCGCCCCCCACCCCGGCTCCTCCCGAGCCCAATCGACCACCCGTGCCCGCGCCACCACTTCCCGTGCCGGTGCGCCCACCAGTACCATTCACTCCGCCGGTTCCCGGTTGTGCCGTTCCACCGCTGCCCAGCGTTCCCCCCTGGCTGGGCGCGCCCCCAGTGCCAGCCGCTCCACCCGTTCCCGATTGGCCAGCGCTTGCCGTTGTTCCCCCTTGGCTGGGCACTCCGCCGGTGTCATGGCTACCGCCGCTTCCTGAAGAAGACGAGCTGACCGATGAACAAGCAGTCCCCAGAATTGCGAGCACGGCCACCATCGAATGGACAAAACGCATGGGTGTCATGAATGCCTCCTTGCCTGCCGAATGTGGGAGCACAGGCGCGAACCAAGACATTCTGGACTTTTGCGTGCACACCTGCAACCCGCGGCGCACCAGGTGCCGGAGAGACTTGTTGAGCGGCGCGCGGCGACGGCCCGCCACTGCCAGCTTCTCCGGCTCTGCGGGCCGCTCTGCGCACCTTCGTGTTCTCAGCGGCAGGTGGCCGTCGAGGTGAATGCCTGCCCTAGTGAGACTTCTCTCGCGCGACCCTGAACCGAAGCTGCCAAACCAGGGTCAACGCCTCGAAGAAGATCGAGCCTGACATCTTGGAAAGGCCCACGCGGCGGTCGACAAACATGATCGGCACCTCGCGCACTTGGAAACCGGCGCGCAGGGCCCGGTAGGTCATCTCGATCTGGAACCCGTAGCCGCGGGCATTGACCGCCCCAATGTCAATCCCGTGCAGGGTCGCGGCCTTCCATGCCTTGAACCCCGCCGTCAGATCGCGCACCCCAACCCCGAGAGCCATCCGCGCATAGAGCCCGCCCCCGCGGCTGATGATCCGGCGGCCCAGGCCCCAGTTCTCAGTGCCGCCACCCGACACGTAGCGCGACCCCACCGCCATGTCGGCCCCGTCGTCCAGCGCCTGCAACAGCCGCGGCACATCGGCCGGATTGTGGGAGAGATCCGCGTCCATCTGCACGATTCGGTCCCAGCTCTCCGCCAACGCCGCGGAAAAGGCATCGATGTACGCGGCACCCAGGCCGGCCTTGTGCGTCCTGTGCAGCACGCGCACCTGGTGGTCGCGTGCTGCTATCTGGTCGGCCACCGCGCCCGTCCCGTCCGGCGAGTTGTCGTCGACTATCTCGATGGTCGCATCGGGCACCGCCGCCCGCACGGCGGCCACCACGGGTTCCACGCATTCACGCTCGTTGTAGGTGGGAATGACGATAAGGGTTTTGGGCAAGATATGTCTCGATGGATAAAGGTTCTGCGCTAGGTCTGCGGGGCACGGCCGGCGAGCGCAGCCCGCACGTCGGCCTCGTCAGACCGTACCATCATTTCGATCAATTCGCGGAACCGCACGCGCGGTTTCCAGCCTAGCCGGGCGGCTGCCTTGCTGGCGTCTCCGCACAGGGCGTCCACCTCGGTCGGACGCAGGTAGCGAGGATCGCTCTCGACGTGCTTTTTCCAATCCAGACCCAGCGTGCCGAAGGCGACGTCCAAGACCTCCCGCACCGAGTGTGATTCACCCGTCGCGATGACATAGTCGTCCGGCCGGTCCTGCTGCAGCATCAGCCACATGGCCTCGACGTAGTCGCCGGCAAATCCCCAGTCGCGTTGCGCGTCCAGGTTGCCCAGAAACAGCTTCTTGTCGAGCCCATGTAGGATGCGGGCTGCCGAGCGCGTGATTTTGCGCGTGACGAACGGTATGCCGCGCCGGGGAGACTCGTGGTTGAACAGGATCCCGCAGCAGATGAAGAGGCCGTAGGCGTCGCGGTAGTTTTGGCACAACTGGTGGGCAAAGACCTTGGCGCAAGCATAGGGGCTGCGCGGCCGGAACCGGGTGTCTTCCTTCTGCGGTGGCGGCGACGAGCCGAACATCTCGCTGGAAGAAGCCTGATACAGTCGGCAACGCGCCCCACTTTCGCGCACCGCCTCGAGCAGCCGCAACGTCCCCATTGCCACGGTGTTGGCGGTGTAGTCCGGCACGTCGAAGCTGACCCGCACGTGGCTTTGCGCGCCCAGGTTATAGATCTCAGTCGGCTGGGTGGCCTGGATGATGCGATTGATCGAACTGGCGTCGTCCAGATCCCCAAAGAGCAGACGCAGGCGGTAGTCGGTGCTGTGCGGATCCTGATAGATGGGATCGATGCGCTCGGTGTTGAACGAACTCGAACGCCGGATGACGCCGATGACCTCGTAGCCCTTGAGCAACAGCAGCTCAGCCAAATACGATCCGTCCTGACCGGTGATTCCTGTGATCAGCGCGCGCTTCATGGCGCCCCTTTCTTTTTGAATGAACCAATTGAGGTTTTATGTCGCAACATCTCTAAACTACGCCAGTTTACGCCAGCTCACCGTCCGTGACTGGATGGCTTGCCCATCTCTGCTCCGGCATCAGCGGCGCCGGCCGCCAGGGCTTCCCGTAGCGAGCGTTTGCCAGCTACGACCTCGCCTGTCAAGCCGTTCAGATCAGCCAGCGTCCGGGTGGCGTCTTTGGGCTTGGTCGATACCCCCCCAGCCTTGATGGTCGCCCCGAATGTGGTCACCACGAAGATGCGGACGGCTTCGAAACGCTCAGTCGGGAAGGCGGCGCAATAGAGATCGACCAAGTCGATCACGTCCCGTGGAGAATGGCCCCGCAGCACCGCAGTGGCCCAGGTGCCGAGCAGCTTGGCCTGGAAGTTCCTGAACGTACCCAGCACGGCGGCCGGACTCACGCCGGGGGGAAACCGTCCCCCGGCAAAGGGTGCATAGAAGGCATCGGGCGCCACCCGGCCGGCCAGGGCACGCGACTGGACCATGCGATAGATGACCGTGGCTGCCACGCCCGGATCCTCGAGCAGCTCATGCGCGTCGCGCAGGCTAGTTCCGTCCTGTCCCAGGACATATCGGTTCTCGCGCACGTTGGCGAAGATCTCACGTTGTGCGGTCGAGCCCTCTTCTACCTGGATCACGCCCGCTGGGCCGGTGCCCACGCGCCATTCGCGCGCGATTACTTCCATGGCGATACGATAGCCGCCGACGAGCGCCGGCGAGGGCGCGTCCGCGTCAGAAAGAGCCCCAGCCGTGCCAACCAGATGCGCGACATAGGTTGCCAGGCGGCCGGCCAAGGTTTGTACCAGGGCTTTGTCGGCAGAGGGATCGGCAGGTAGGCCGATCCACGGCAAGAGTGGACGCTCCTGCACGCCGCTGAAGGTCTGGGGCAAGGCCAGTCCGCGCCCGTAGGGCTTGTTGGGTTCGAGCCCTAGGACCAGACAGGTCGGTTCCGCGGCATTGCGGCGGGCGGCTGCCGTGAAAGGTTGGCCGTCGGCACTGGCCTCGCGAACGAACTGCTTGGCCAGGTAGGATGTGCGCAGCATCTCGAAGGCAAAGCTGGACTCAAGCAGTTGGGGGAGCGGTTGCACAGCCTCGTCTCTGATGTTGAGGCGACGCGCGACCGGAAGTGCGCCATCCGACTTTCCCGCGACCGCTGCGAACAAGATGTATGAATCGGCGGGCCCGAGCGGCTTGTCGGGATCGGAGCGACAGCCGCCCAGCTCCACGAGGGCGAAAAGAGCGGCAAGTCGGAAGCAGGGTCGGGACATCACGCCCTACTCTATCATCCTCTGACGCGATCGCGCTACGTCGCTCAACCCCTGATTGCTTTGTCGAACAAACCCAACGAAGATCAGGTGCAGATTCTCGCGATGCTGGTATTCCGTGCCCGCCTAACCCCGGCCCTTCTCACCGCGCTCCTGCTGGGGGCCATGTCACCTGCGCGGCCCGCAGCGGCCCAAGGCGCGGTAGTCCTCCCCGACCTTGGCTCCCCCCCGGAACTCAGCGTGGAAGCCGCTGCCGTATCGCTGCTTCTCCACTCCTACGTGAAGCCCGGTGACCGGCCTTTGGTGCCGAGGCACGAACTGGCCCTTGCCATAGAGGCGTTCACCGGCCGTGCTCCGCGCGGCAGCTTGACCGTGTCCAACGACCTAGCACCTCGGATTGCCGAGCAACTGGGTGCTGACCGGATCCTAGTCGCGCAGTTGCAGCAGTCGCCCAGGCGCCTGATGGCAACCGGCCTGGTCTATGGTCCCGCGGGCAAGCGAGTCGGCCGCATTTCGGTGGGTGTGGCCGTGGGTGAGCTTAGCGCCATGGCTCGCCAGATCGCCGAGCGCCTGGCCCCGACCATCGGCGCCACCGTGGTCGATGGCCCGGCGGTGGGTCTGGCTGACCTGCGCCCATTCGTGGCGGCACAGGCCGCGTTGCTGGTTGGCGACGCAGCCGCGGCGGCGCGGGCCATTGAGGTCGCGTTGCCGAATGTGGCCGCGCAGCTACCCGCGGTGCTTGAAGTCCTCCAGTCGCTAGCCGAAGAGCCCAGTTTGCCCAAGCCAACCCGCGTGCAGGCGCGCCTGCTCATGGGCGACTGGGCCGCTGCAGTCGAGTTGGCCGACGAAGGCTTGGCGGCTGATCCCAAGAACGTCGCCCTGCGTGCCGCCAAGGTGCGGGCCAAGGTCGCCTTGCGGGATTTTGACGCCGCACAAAGCGAACTCGATTTGCTCAAGGGTGCGCGCAACCTGCCGGCAGTGGTGGTAGCGCGGGCCGCACTGGCCGTCGAGCGGGGCGATCCCGTGGAAAAGCGCGACGAGGCGCTGTCACCCTTGCTGGGCCGGCCCGCTTCTGACTGGCGGGTGGCCCTGCCCCTCTTGGCCGCATCTCCACCCGGGACGTTTGGACCGCAGATAGAGTCGTCTGCCTTGGCGGCGGCGCAGAAGCTCGCGCCGCAAGAGCCAGGCCTGGCGTCCAGCGTGGCGACCCGGGCTCTGGCCGGCGGCGCGGCGGTCAGTCAGGCGGCCCCGCTCATCAAGGTTCAGGACTTGAGCACGGAGCAAGTCAAGGCGGTCGGCGCCCGTCTGGACAAGGTCGGCGGCTCCGACCCGGCGGCTGCGGCGCTAAGCCAGGAAATCAAGTCACGCCAAGACGAATCGGCCCAGGCCCTCGCTGCGGCCCGTGGGCCGGAAAAGCCCGTGGGACCGCCCTCGACCCTCGCGCGCAACTTGCACCCGCTCTTGCAGAAGTTCGACCTGCTCTACGAGCCCACGCTGACCGCGGTGACCATCGCGCCTTTGCCCGGAAGCGGGCAGCCCTTCTACTGGCCTTTCTTGGTTCGGCCTGAGAGGCTTTCCGCTGGGCTCCTGGAGGCGCTCATGCGCCCGCCCTGGGAGCTTTCCGCCTCGCGCTCGAAGATCCGCACCGAGGAGCTTGCTGCCAACCGGACGACGGAAGACGCGCTTGCCGTGCTGGCACATGACATGGGCGGCGAGGCTGTGCTCATGTACCGCATCCAGCCGGCAGGGCTGGCCCCCTGGGTGGACGTAGAGTTGATCCTGTTCGACGTTGCCAAACAGAAGGTTTTCCGAGCCAACAGCTCGCTCATTGGCCGCTCCACCGGTCTGGTGATGATCAACCCCCTCGTCGCCAGCCTGTGCGTGCTAGCCCTGCTGGGGTCCGTGGCTTGGGTGGTCATCCTCTCTTTCCGCGGCGCCATCGTAGTGCGGGTGCAGTGGGATCCCGATTCCAAGGAGGAGCTGTTCTCGATCCTCATCTCACGCAGCAACAAGACGCCGGTGATCGAGAACACCACGGCCTACCAGAAAAAGCTGGAATGGCTGGGCCAACGCAAGCGGCGCTTCGAGGCCTGGCACGTCGAGCGCAGTACGACGTTTCGGGGCATTCCCAAGGGCAAGTATTTCGTTCACTTGTACGGAATCTACACGCGAGGTCGCCAGGTTCTGGTGTTGAGCGAGCCCTGCGAGCAGGTCGAGGTGCTTGCACGCAAGACCGCTTTTGTCGCATTCAACCTCGAGGCATCCGAGGCAGAGTTCAAGATTGTGGTTATGGACAACAGCGGCCCGGTCGATGGGGCTCGCTTGTGGGTCGACCAGGATCGCGCCAAGGCGGTGGCGACGCCGAAGGAGGGCAATGTCACCCTGAAGGTGCCCAAGGGCTATCACGTCATCCACGTGACCGCGCGGGGAATCAGCGTGGAGCGGCCGTATCACGTGATCAAGGCCAAGGTCCACGAGATGACCATCAACCTGGTGTGGGAACGACGGCAGGAACACGCCTCGCGCGCGCTCGAACGCCAGGTAGACGACGCCCTACCCTACCTGACTGTGTCGCACAAGCCCCCGGCCACCTCGCAAGGAACAGCCAGCGCGGCCGGCCAGCGGCCATCCGCCAGCCTGGGCGCGGCTGCCCGTGCCACCGGCGCTGCTGCCACCAGCGACGCGATCGAAATCCCGACGGCGGGTGGAGCCCCGGGCTCCTTTCCCGCGGGGAGCATTCAAGGCCCGCTCGGTCGTCCGGCACAGGCGCCACCGCCGCGGACTGCTCACCCGACGCGCGGGCCGACGCCTGGTCCTCGCCAGGCCGTGGCGCCCACCGTCTTTGCTCAACCTGCTTCACCACCCTACCCTGCCCGGCCAGCGACAGCGTCCGCCGCGGACAGAATGACTCTTCGGCCGCTGGCTCCGCAGCCGGTCACGCCGAGCCCGACGAGCGAACCACCCGTGGATCGCGACGCGCCTGTCGATCTGGAACCCAATCCAGCCGCGCCCGTGGACCTGGGGGCGCCCGTCGATCAAGCGGCCCCCAACCCTCCGGTGGACCTTCCGCCACCAAATCGGCGGACAAGATAGTGCGAGGGCGGAACCCTGAGACAGCGGCGCGGTTGGTGCGACCAGCTACTCTGGGGGGTACTCCGACCTGCGAAAGGAATCCACCTATGAACCTGGCTAGCGTCCTCTCTTGCAGCAAGCTCGGCATCGCGCTCCTCGTCGCGTCTTGTCCCTGTCTGGTAGCATAGGCGCGTGCATTTTCTCGCGGGCTTTCCCCTGCTGGCCCTCTATGCCGCCAGCCCCGCAGTACCACCATCCGACGCGCCTCCGGCTCCGCTGCTCTGCTTGCAGCGCTATTACGGCGTGCAACCGGTGCTCGATATGGGCCAATGGTTTGCACGGCTTGATTGTGGCCGTCTTTTGCCCTACGACGACGGGCGGAAGAAGACCTTCGCGCAGGCACTGGCCCGGCCCGATCTGCAGGACATGTTCTCCCTGCCCTACCGCCGAGGCCCCACAACTGCCGTTCATCTTGAAGACGACGATCCCGGCCGAATGCGCGTCGAGCCGTTATTCGAGTTCACCTACGGGAGCAATCGCCCCGCCCTGCGCCGGGTGGAATTTCTCGGTCAGAAGATCTTGGTCCACTCGCACATCGTGGGCCCTTTGGCCCGCGTCGAAGAACGGCTGCGGCGGCTGCTTGCCGTACAGCCCGAACTGCGCCAGACCATCCTTCCGCTCGGCGGTGCTTTCGCCCGAAGAAACATCGCCGGCACTGACCGCGCCAGCGCCCATTCCTACGGAATTGCCCTGGACATCAACCCCAAACGCTCCGACTACTGGCGCTGGCGGCAGGGTCAGGACCTGCGCCCGCGATCCGGCCGCCTGCCGGCGCAAGCAATCGTAGACGCTTTCGAGCAGGAAGGTTTCATCTGGGGCGGTCGCTGGTACCACTTCGATACGATGCACTTCGAGTATCGTCCCGAGCTGCTTGATCCTTCCTGTTTGGCTGCGGCAGAGCTTCACTGACGCCTTGGCAGCCGCCGCCGTCGGAGAACCGCATGAGGCGCGGCGGCTCGAAGACCCACTCGGGGGTCACGAGAAGCTTGCCGACGCGGGCGGGGTACTGCCATACCCCGGCTGACCTCGCGCACAAGGGTTGGCCATGCGGCTGCGGCGATACGAAAGGGTTCGTTCGCGAAACGTTCGACGCATCCGACAAGCTGAGCAAGACCTAGGCACCGAGCGCGACTTCCTCGATTTCTGGACAGCGTTTGAGCATAATCTCTTCATGTCCAGCTACAGTTCTTTGGACTCCATTCGATTCCTTCTTTGTGGTGCTTGCCTGCTCTACAGCGGGTGCGGCGGGCACTCAGGTCTCGCGAGCGGCGGCACTGGCGGCATCACAGCGAACCCCTCGGGAGGTACCACAACTCTCGCCACCGGCGGCTCGGTCGGCGGT
>PMJO01000048.1:9292-57898 GCA_003158455.1 Myxococcales bacterium
CACCGGCGGCTCGGTCGGCGGTGCGACGACCATCCCCTCGGGAGGTACCACAACTCTCGCCACCGGCGGCTCTGGCGGAGTCTCGGCAGCCGGCGGCTCAACCGGAGTGACTTCATGCGTGGGGGTGACCTGCCCGTCGCTGCCGGCTTCCTGCAAGAAGATCGTCCAAGATCCGGGTGCTTGTTGCCCCATTTGCACGGATACGGGCTGTGATCCCTGCGCCGACATCACGTGCGCAACTGGAACACACAAAGAAACCCCTGTTGGTGCTTGTTGCCCCATCTGCGTCACTGATCCCCCTGATCCGTGCACGCAAGGCCAGCAGAACTATGCAGCATTTCGCGCCAGCTTGCTGGATAAGGTTGGAACGGTTAAGTGCCAGAACAGTACGGATTGCGTGCTGATACAAGAGAACAATGCTTGCGGTGTCGTCTGCAATGTGGCGCTACCAAGTTCGGCGGCCGACAGTTTTCCGTCCAATCTGTCTTCCCAGGCAACCCAATACTGCGCAGCCTGTCCGAAGCCGGCAGCAGTTCAATGTGAGCGCATGGTTCCTGCATGCATGAACGGGAAGTGCGTGGCGGCCAATCCCTCGTGAGGAGTCGGTTCCCGGGTGGTTAGTAAGCGGAACAGCTCAATGTGTACGAACCGGCGGCAGCGGTCCCGATGGCAACCGCAGAGACCACCACGTAGATGCTGACACCGGCGGCCACGTTGATTCCCATGGTCTGTGGAGAAGTGAGCGTGCCACCGACGTCGCCCAGGTAGCCGGAACCGATGTCCGCCGGATCGAAGGAGGAATAGGCCGCGGCATAGAGTTGGTCTCCGGGGTAGGTCAGGGTGAAGTTGAAGCAGACGGATGCCCGGCTTGAATTGACAAAATGGTGGACGTCGTAGAGATGGGGATTGCCGATATCGGCCAGGCTGTCACCATAGGGTTTCACAAATCCGCAAGTTGAGCCTGGTGAGAAGCGGGAAAGACGTCCGATCTGCGTTCCGTCGGTCGGGTCGAGCGATCCGTTGACCGTGGTTGGGCAGGTCAGAATGCCCTGGGCATCGGGGGCGGCCGCGTCAGGAGCGGTGTCGAGAGCTGCAGGGCTGTCGACCGCGCCGCCTCCGATTTCGTATCCATAAGTGCCGAGGTCAGCCACCTCGGCCGCGCCAATTTCTGGGACATCTGCTGCGCCGTCGGCTCCATCGCCACTGCCTCCCGTGCCGTCGCGGATTGCGGCGGCGCTGTCGTCGGCGTCCTCCGCCACGCCACCCTGCCCTCGGTCAGCGCCGACCTCGACGCTGGTTGCGGCGGGAATATCGTTGGTGACATCTGTTCCGACGTCCACCCGTGTTTCTTCGCTTCCGCCGGTTCCTCCGCCCTCACCCCCGTCCACGCTGCCGCCCGCGCCAGAGACGCCGCCCGTACCGGCCTTGCCGTCTGTGTCCGTTCCGCCGTTTCCATCCGCGCTGTCCACCGAACCACCACTGCCTCCCAAGGCAAGTTCATCACGGGAGCCGTCAAAGCTGATGGAGGGTGCGCCGTCTGGCGTGGCTGCCTCCCCCGCCGAGAAACGCTCATCGAGCCTATCTGGGACATCACCGACCCCGCCACCCGTATCGCTGAAGGGCAAGAGGAGATCCGGTGAGCTGGCTGCGTCCTTGTGGATCGGAACTCGTAGTCTGCTCAAGTCAACCGAGCAGCCTACGAGGATCGGCAACGCGACAAGGCAAAGCCGCGCAACGCGGATCGAAGACCGCAACATGACCCATACCATCGTCAGTTCGCGTTCGTTCTGAAAGGGCCGACAACGCGCGGGCAAAACTTTCCGAGGCGCAAACAATCGCGTGCGAATGGCCGAGAGCGGCGCGGTAGGCAGGTTCACAAGCTCGCGCATCGGTCGCAACGGAACGGCCGGAACGCTGGCGCAAGGGCCAAAGCCTTCTTCCGGGGGACACTAGCGGCACCCAGCGGACCGCCTTGCTCCGGCGCTTCATCGTGTCGCGCCGTCTGGCCGAGGCCCTCAAAACGTGCGGACGGGTGCCCTTGACTTGGTATCAAGCCACGCGGCATACATTCGCCTCGCATCTTGCCCTAGCATCGTTCCCATGGCCCCGTAGCTCAGGTGGATAGAGCGGCGGTTTCCTAAACCGTAGGTCGCCTGTTCGAATCAGGCCGGGGTCACCAAAAATGGTCTCATTCTCCATGAGATTCGCGCCGGCTGTGGTCAGATAGCAGGTCGCGACGCCCCGGTTGGCCGGACATTTCGTGAGTCACCGTCACACTCGGAATTCTCGGTTGCAACTCCAATGCACCGAGTCCACTCTGGCCAGGAAGGAACTGGTATGCGACCAACCTGCCTTGCATTTCTTCTGCCCCTATTCCTGACTCTGTTGGCCACTTCGTGTGACAGCCACAAGCGCGCATCGTCCGCCGATGCCAGCGCCTTGCCGTCGCCGGCTGACGGTTCCCCTACCCTACAATTTCCAGCCGAGACAGTAGCGAAGGGCTGCGCCAAGGTCTTGGCCTGCGCAAGCAACGCTGTACCCGGCATTGCCTATGGAGTTGGCCATTGCGTGGCCGTCCTGACCCAGATGGGCGCCCTCGATCTGACGCAACAGACATCCTTGATGTCCTTCTACGACGACGACTACGACTGGCTTTTGCACCTGTCGCTGATGCAGAACATGGACTGCGTGCAAGGCGCCGCGGACTGTTCGGCAATCCTCGCTTGCGTGAATCAGGGCCAAGCCCAGGCTACTTGCACACCGCCCGAGGATTATCCGCGTTGGCGGCGTTGCAGCGACGGCGATCATATGCGTGGCTGTAGCGCCGGCGTCGGGGCCACGTTCGACTGTAGCAAGCTCGGTCTCGGCTGCGTCGAAAACACGGTGGTTCCCGCGGACAAAAGCTTTGCCGCTTGCGCTCGCCCTGTCGCGGGCAGCCAGCCGTTGGACACAACCATACAGGTGACCTGCCAGGGCGACGAAGCCAGCTTCAGAGTCGGAAACGGCGAGTACAATTTCGATTGCAACTATCTTGGTGCCGCGTGCGTCCCAGGCAACTACGACCTGTCCGCGGACGGGCCGCCCTACTGCCGTGGCAAACGCTCCACCGCGTGCGACCCAAGCACCTTCGTCGTGGGCTGCGATGGAGACCTGTTGGTCACCTGCATCGGGGGCCAGGAGGCGGCGGCGGATTGCACAAGCTGGGGCGCGACTTGCCGACTCGATGCCGGCTCCACCCAACCCCGCTGCGGTTTTCCCTGCGCTTCCATACCCGAGAACTGCGCTTCCGGGACCGTCACCTACTGCGGCCCGACCGGAATGACCACCCTCGACTGCGGCTCGGTCGGGTTCTCGACCTGCCAGACTGAACCCGGGTCAGCCCCTGCGGAGGCATGGTGCGCCCCATAGCGGGTGCCCGAAGACCTCTTTCAGCGGCCAGGGTCGCCGGTTAGAATCAGGCCGGGATCCCCAAAACTGGTCTCATTCTCTGTGCGATTCGCGCCGGCTGTGGTCAAATAGCGGGCCGCCATGCCCCGCCCTGCTCCGACTGACATCGCGCAACGCAAGGCCGACCACCTGCATATCGCAGCCTCGGGCGCGGGCGGCTTTGCGCGCTCGAATCTGTTGGAATGTGTGCAGCTCGTTCATGTAGCGCTGCCCGAGTTGGCTCTCGACGAGATCAATCTTTCCACCACATTGCTTGGCCGGCGGCTGGCCGCCCCGCTCATGATCGCGGGCATGACCGGCGGCACCAAGGAAGGCGAGAGGATCAACCGAATCTTGGCTTCCGCCGCCGACAAACTCGGCATCGCGTTCGGGTTGGGCAGTCTGCGCCCGATGCTGGACCGGCCCGCGCTGGCGGCCACCTTTGCGGTGCGGAAGCTGGCGCCTTCGGTCTTCCTCTTCGCAAATCTGGGTCTGGCCCAGCTCCGGCATATGAAGACCAGCGAGGTGGGCGAGGCCATGGATCGCGTGGCGGCAGACGCGCTCTGCGTTCACCTCAACGCCGGACAGGAGTTGGCCCAGCCCGGCGGCGATTGTGACTTCCGCGGTGGTCTTGCCACCATCAGCCGTTTGTGCGCCGATCTGGGGCGGCCCTTGCTGGTCAAGGAGACCGGCTGCGGTATCTCGCCGGCAGTGGCGCGCGCTTTGGAAAACGCTGGGGTAGCCGCCATCGATGTGTCGGGCGCGGGTGGCACCTCGTGGATCGCCATCGAGTCCCTGCGCGCGCGCGGCGAGCAAGCGGCGCGCGGCCGTGAGCTGCGTGAATGGGGCGTTCCCACCGCGGCCAGCGTGGGCTGGCTGGCGGCAGCGGGCGTGCGCGCCGAAATCGTGGCTTCCGGCGGCGTGCGCACCGGTCTCGATGCCGCGCGGGCGCTCGCTCTCGGGGCACGCGCGGTGGCGTTGGCCCAGCCGGCCCTGGTTGCGGTTTGCCGGGGCGGCGAGCGAGGCGCAATGGCCTATCTGTCCGGAGTCGTCGACGGTCTGCGCCGGGTTTGTCTGCTTGCAGGCCAGCGAAACGCGGCCGACCTTGCCCACGCCCCACGCGTGATCACCGGCGAGCTTGGCCAGTGGCTTGCGCAAAGGCCGGCATGACGGAGAACGCGACTGCCGGATTTGGTCACGGCAAGGTGATCCTGCTGGGCGAGCACGCGGTCGTCTATGGTCAGCCGGCGATCGCGGCGGGCATGCAGGTCGGAGTGCGCGCCCATGCGAGCGCGGGCGCAGGCAGCGTGCGCGCCCCGGCCTGGCAACTCGACCTGCAGCTGGGCGACGACTCGCCGGTTGCTACCGCGATCGATCGGTTGTGCCAACGACTGGGCGTCGCCGGGCGCAGCCTGGATTTCTGGCTGGAAGCCGAGGTTCCGTCCCGCGCGGGCCTGGGGAGCTCAGCGGCCATGGCGGTTGCGATCGCGCGTGCGGTGGCGGCCCGCACCGGCGCAGGCGAGGATGATGTGCTGGCCGCGGCGGCAGCGGCTGAAGCGGTCTTCCACGAGACGCCCTCGGGGATCGACGCCGCGGTGGCCAGCCGGGGCGGCGTGGGCCGTTTCGATCGGGACACAGGCTGGCAGGCGATCCCGCTCAACCGGCCGATCGAGCTTTGCGTGGGCCTTTCGGGACAGACGCGCCAGACCAGCGATCTGGTTAGTGGCGTGGCCCGGCTTTGCCAGCGTGTGCCGGTCGCGCGTCGTCTCATCGATACCCTGGGAGACTTGGCCCGCGCGGGAATGGATGCCCTGGCCAGCGGCGATAGCGAGGCGCTTGGGCATGGGTTCAACATGGCCCACGGTCTGCTTTCCGGCCTGGGCGTGTCCACGCCCGAGCTGGACGCCTTGGTTCGCGCCGCGCGTACCGCCGGCGCTTTGGGTGCCAAACTGACTGGCGCGGGCGGCGGTGGCGCGGTGATCGCGTTGGCGCCTGACCGCGCCGAAGAAGTGTTGAAACGCTGGCGCAGCATGGGCTGCTATGGCTTCCTTACTCTGGTAGGCAAATGAGTATCTACAGTCTTCCCCTGTCGGTTACCGCACGGGCTGGAACCAACATCGCTCTGGTCAAGTACTGGGGCAAACGCGACCCGATCTTGAATCTGCCTGCCACCGGCAGCCTGTCCCTGACCCTGGCAGACTTCGGCAGCGAAACTACGGTGCGCTTCGCGCCTGATGCCGCGGCTGCCGAGGGCGGTGATCTCATCACCCTGGACGGGGCGCCCGCGCCACCGCCTTTCGCCGAGCGGGTGCGCCGCTTTCTCGCTCTGATTCGCCAGGAGGCGCGCGTCGGCCTGCCCGCCGCGGTCGCCACTCGCAATAGCGTGCCTACGGCGGCCGGACTGGCTTCCTCTGCTGCCGGCTTTGCGGCTCTGGCGCTGGCCGCCTCGCGCGCCGCAGGCATGAAGCTGCCACCGCCCGAGCTTTCGGCCCTGGCCCGCCAGGGCTCGGGTTCAGCTGCGCGTTCGATCTTCGGCGGCTTCGTCGAGATGGCGGCGGGCAAGCTTCCTGACGGCAGCGACGCGTGCGCGCAGCCGCTTCTGCCTGCCGCTGCCTGGGATGTGCGTCTGCTGGTAGCGATCACCGCCGAGGGGCCAAAAGCCATTGCATCGAGCGAGGCCATGGAGCTGACTGCAANNACTGCAAAGACTTCGCCCTACTACCCTGGCTGGCTGCAAAAAGTGCCGCAGGATCTGACAGCTGCCCGCGCCGCGGTGGTCGCGAAGGACTTGGCGGGGCTGGGCCGCGTGGCCGAGCGCAGTGCCATGCGCATGCACGCTTGTGCCATGGCGGCCGATCCCCCCATCCTCTACTGGAACGGCGCCACCCTTGCCGCGATCGAAACCGTGCGGCGCCTGCGTGCGGCCGGCACAGAAGCCTTCTTCACCATCGACGCGGGACCACACGTCAAGGTTTTGTGCGCGGCAGGTGACGCCACCAAGGTGGAGCCAGCCCTAGCGGCGACGCCTGGGGTTCTGCGCACATTGGTGCTGGCTCCCGGGCCCGGCGCCGAGGTCGTGCGCGAGGAGCGTCGATGAGCGCGCGCACCACCCTGGTGGGCACGCCGGTGGTCGTCGCCCCGGGCAAGATCTTCTTGGTGGGCGAGTACGCCGTGCTCGACGGCGGCGTGGCCGTGCTGGCAGCGGTGTCGCGCTACGCGGTCGCGCAGTACGTGCCCGGGACCGAGCCACAGTCTGCCGTGGTCGACCAAGCCGTACAGGGTTCGCTGGCGGCGATTGGGGAAGCCTCGGCTGCTTTGCCGGCCGGCTCCGTGATGGTGGACACGGACGCGTTCTGCCAGGGCAGGTTCAAGGTCGGGCTGGGTTCCAGTGCCGCCACCGCTGTCGCCACGGTGGGCGCCGTGTTCGAGTCGGCTGGCCTGTCCGTCGAGGGCATGCAGCATCAGGTCTTTGCCACTGCCGATGCTGCCCATCGGGCGGCCCAGGGCGGTGTGGGCTCGGGGGCTGACGTGGCCGCCGCTGTCTACGGCGGCTTCATCAAGTTCGTGCGGCCCGCTGAGGGTTCCCCCGTTATCGAACCTGTGGTTGTGCCGGCCGGGCTGCACCTGGTGGTGTTTTGGACGGGAGAATCTGCTGACACACGCGAGCTGGTGGAATCGGTGCGCGCCTACGCCAGGATGGCGCCGTCGTCCTATCGCATGCTGATGGGCGCGCTCCGCACCACCGGCGAACGATTCGTAGGCGAGCTAGGCGCGGGCCGCGCCACCGGCGCCGTGGTGGCCGCCGGCCGCTATGGTCGGCAACTGGCCGAACTGGGCAAGGCCGCGGGGGTTAAGATCGTCACCGAGGCCTTTGAACGAGCGGCTGCTTTGGCCCGTGAGCTGGGCGGCGATGCCAAACCCTCGGGGGCCGGAGGCGGCGACGTCGGCGTGGCTCTGTTCGCCACGCCCGAGGCCGCGGCACTTTTCGCCCGCGCGTGCCAGCCCGCACTTTCAGTGCTAGACGTTTCCCTGGCCCACGCCGGAGTCCACCGCCGCTCTGGTGAAGAACCGCCGGTCGCAGTACGGGAGCCCTTTCATGTCGCATAGCTCACGTATTCCCGAGTTCCGTCGCTGGTCACTCGCCGCTCGGCGGCGCGAATTGGCGGAACGGACGGGGCTGGGCAGCGATGATCTCGCGTTGCTCGACACCGGCGGAATCGCCGCGACGGACGCGGATCGCATGGTTGAAAACGCCGTAGGTATCTATGCCCTGCCCCTGGGCGTGGCGCTCAATTTCCAAGTCAACCAGCGCGACTACCTGGTCCCCATGGCGGTGGAGGAGCCGTCGGTCATCGCGGCCGCTTCCTACGCCGCCCGCATGGTGCGCGCCGGTGGTGGTTTTTCCGCCACCGCCGATTTGCCGGTGATGATCGCTCAGATCGAGCTGCGCGATGTCGACGATCCGACTTCGGCCCGAGTCTGCATCGAGGCCGCGCGTGCGGAGATCCTAGCGCTGGCCGATAGCTGCCAGGCCGTGCTGGTCTCCGTCGGAGGTGGCGCGCGCGATTTGGAAGTGCGACAGGTGACCGGCTCGACGCAGAGCCGACTCGTGGTTCACCTGCACGTGAACTGTCGCGACGCCATGGGCGCCAACTCGGTCAACACTATGGCGGAGACCGTGGCCCCTCGCCTGGCCGAGCTTTCTGGCGGTCGGGTCGGTCTGCGCATTCTCTCCAATCTGGCCGACCGGCGCCTGGTGCGCGTGAGTGCCCGGGTGCCTTTTGCGGCGCTGGCGTCGGACAAGGGCGCCGCCGGCGCTGGCCGCCAAGTGGCGGAGGGCATTGCGGCTGCCTCGCGTTTCGCCGAGGACGATCCCTATCGCACGGCAACCCACAACAAGGGCATCATGAATGGCGTGGATGCGGTGGTGATGGCCACGGGCAACGACTGGCGCGGCGTGGAAGCGGGCGCGCACGCCTATGCCGCGCGCGACGGCCGCTATCGTCCTCTCGCCACCTGGAAGGTCGAGGGTGAGAGCCTGGTGGGACGGCTGGAGATGCCCATGGCGGTGGGCACGGTCGGCGGAACCTTGCAGGTGCACGCAGCGGCGCGACTCGCCCTGCGCATCCTGCGCGTCTCGTCTTCCGAGGAACTGGGCATGGTGATCGGCGCCACGGGCCTGGGACAGAACCTGGCCGCCCTGCGTGCCCTAGCTACGGAAGGCATTCAGCGCGGTCACATGAATCTGCACAAGCGCGCGGTGGGCGCCCCGGCGCCCGACCCCAAGGGAACGCGGTCGTGATCCGGTCGATCTTGCGCAGCGGTCGCCGGCGTTTGGCCGGCGGATCTGGCGGCGACCAGGGCAGAGAATCCGTACTCGGCGAGGCCCGGTCCCCTCTGCCCTGGCTGGATCCGCCCGCCGGACCTTGGCCGGTGGAACGCGCCTACCACTACTGCGAGGAGTTCGCGCGCGCCCACCACGAGAACTTTCCCGTGGCCTCCCGTTTTGTGCCTGCGGCCCTGCGGCCCCATGTGGTCGCGCTCTACGCCTTTGCCCGCGCGGCCGACGACTTCGCCGACGAGCCACAATACGACGGCCACCGCAGCCAAGCGTTGGATGCCTGGCAAGAGGAATTGCACCGGTGTTTCCACGGCGAGCCCCGTCACCCAGTATTCGTGGCCCTGCACGACACCATCGCAAAGCGCAGCTTGACCCTGCCGCCCTTCGAGGATCTGCTGTGGGCTTTTCGCGCTGATCTCGAAGTCACGCGCTACGCGACCTTCTCTTCCTTGCGGGCCTACACCGCGCGCTCGGCCGAGCCGGTGGGGCGCCTGCTGCTGGGGCTATTCGGCTATCACAACCCCGATTTCGTCCGCTTCGCCGACGAAGTCTCAACCGCGGTACAGCTTACCAACTACTGGCAGGACGCGGCCGCCGACGCCGCCCGCGACCACATCTACATTCCCGGCGAGGATTTGCACTTTTTCGGCGTTAGCGAGGCCGACATCAAGGCGCTGCGGACCACATCGCCCGTCCGTGAGTTGATGCGTTTCGAGGTTGCGCGCACCCGTTCCCTGTTTGAGCGCGGCCGCCCCTTGCTGGGCAAGCTTGGCAACGACCTCAAGTTCGAGCTGGCGCTGATTTGGCTGGCCGGCATGGCCATACTCGACAAGATTGAGGAGGCCGACTTCGACGTATTCACCCATCGCCCGGTGATCGGCAAGCGCGACAAGGCCAAGATCCTGGCCCGCGCCGCCAAACGCTGGGCCGCGCGCCTTGACCTGTCGGCGTTGCGGCGCCTGTGGCCGTAACGAAGTTGGCTAGGACGCGCGAGTCCCAGCCCCCGACGGTCCACCGCTCGCCTTGGACGGCCCGTCGCCCGACACCGCGCTGCCCCCGACCGACGGCACAACCACCGGCAATCCCTCGGATGTCACCGATGCCGCCGTGCGGGTCAACATTGTCGCTGCGGGTTTCGGTCGCTGATTCTCGCCTCTCGACGATTTCCATCCGCGCCACCTGCTCGTGCGCGCCCCTACGCCGCCGACGCAGGAGTTTTGGCGAGCGGATCAGCCTTCCGCAAGCGCACTTTTTCGACACAAGAATGGCGACGAAGCGACAATACCTTCCCCGGAAGTAACGAGAACGAAGCCCAGGCGGCATACATGATATCGAGTCACTCTCTTCGCTGGCATGAGTTCGCGAACCGCAGGCGCACCGTCCTCTGCAGATTCGACCGAAGAGGGGTGAGACAGTCAGTGAAGGGTCTAGCAAAGGAGAGTTGATGAAGGTCCGGCTTTCTGCTGCAAAAAATCGTGACGGCTGTGGTACTTCCACGACCGCGCGAAGGGGGATCTCCGGCCGTCTCGCCGCTGTGTTTTTCGTTGCGGCTACGGCGCTGCCAAGCGCCGGAGCCGCCAAGACTTTCATCAGCTACTTCCAGCCGACGCCCACCGTCTGCCCGGTCACTTCCAAGACGTGGGGCGTCTCGGGCGTGCTTTCGCGCGACACCTGCAATGGGCTGGAGAACACCAACATTCCGCCCGCATACTACTATTGGGACGGCAAAATCATTCCATCTCCGGACGGCAAGTTCTACATGTTCGCCGACCGCTGGGCTGGCTCGACGGGATTCGGCAACTGGGGAAACTCTGAGACGATCTACGCCGTCAGCGACGCGCTGCTCGGGCCGTACACGGACAAAGGGTACGCGTTCGACAATGGGCCTGACTCGGGGGACCGTCACAAGGGCCACAATGCATCGGCGTGCGTGCTCCTGGATGGCACCTACTGCCTCTATGTCAACGAAATCGTGCCGTTCACGATATTCACGTCGACCTCGCTCGCCGGGCCGTGGACTCCGTGTCCGAATCCGACCGGGGAGTTGATCCAAACGAATGGCGTGACGGTGAATTTTGTTCCGGGTGGTGACAGCCACATGGATTCCAACGTCAGCCTCGTGGTGCGCCCCGACGGCAACTTCGAGGTCATTCAACGGCACGGGGTCATCGCGCTCAGCACAGCCGGGATATGCGGTCCGTACAAAGTGCAGCAGCCCAGCAATACGTATCCCGCAAACCAGCAGCCTCCATCGGGCCTGCCCAGCGTCTATCCCAACCGGCAGAAGCATTCTTCGGATGACTCCTATGCACCGTCATCCATCGAGAGCACCTACGTTTTGGCGGAGGATCCGGTGATCTGGTACAGCGGGGGGCAATACCACGTCCTTTACGACTACCCGGATGATCGCGTCGGGTACCACCTGACGTCGACCGACGGCATCCACAACTGGACGGACCAGGGGTTCGCGTTCGATCCGAGGATGGCCAAACAGCTCTTCAGCACCACGGACGGGACGGTCGACAACTGGTACAAAATGGAGCGGCCGGGAGTGGTCATGGAGAACGGCCACATCACCCATTTCACCTTCGCCGTCTCGGACGTGGACAAGAACAACCAGATCACGGCTAACTCCAACCACGGGAGCAAGGTCCTCGTCATGCAGTTCGACGGCGTGACTTTCGACGCCGAAACCGGGATCGGTGGAGGGAGCGGCAGCGACGGTGGCAGCGGCAGCGCCGGCGCCGGTGGCCACACGGGTGCTGGTGGAATCGGCGGAGGTGGCGGCGCACCCGGGAGCGGCGGTGCGACTGGCGGGAACGGCGGCACTCGCAGTACCGTCATGACCGGAAGTGGTGGAGTCGGCGGCAAAGGCGGCAGCAGCAGCGACGGCGGCATCAGCGGCGGTGGCGTCACTAGCGGCAATGGCGGCGCTAGCGGCGGCGGGGGCGCGGCTGGCGCCGGCGGCACGGGTGGAAACTCCGGCAGTGGCGGGCGCTCAGGTTCTGGCGGCGCCTCCACGACGGGCGGCGCGACGGGGACCGCTGGGGCCGGTGGGCAGAGCAGCTCGGGTGGCACGGTTGCCTCGGGTGGAGCAACGTCCAGCGGTGGCGCGCCCTCGGCGGGCGGCACCACCGCGGCCGGCGGGGGCGTGACCGCGACCGGTGGCGCCCAAAGCAGTGGCGCAGGTGGCTCGCGTGCGACAACGGACACGGCTGCGTCGGCCTCGAACCGCGGTTGTTCTTGCGCGATAGGTTCTCGACCCGTTCATGGCGCGCATATTCCCCTTGTTATCCTGCTGGTTTCTGCGACTCCGCTCGGCTGGCGCCGCGCCCGATGCTGGCGCGCAAGGCCGGTGCCATCACCCTTTCCGGTGCGTCCGAAGTCCAGGCGGCGCCATTCACGCCATTTCCGGTTATCTGCGCGGGCCTAAGCTGGGACGCCTGCCCGCCAAACCCTGGGCCGCGCGCCTTGCCCTGTCGGCGTTGCGGCGCCCGTGGCCGTGACGAAGTCGGTTGGCTCTTTCACACGGAGCCCACAGCGGTTCTCCGGATTCTCTGCGCGCTCGGTGAGCAAAAGCTAGCTACACTTCGCGGCGGCCGTCGCTGGCCGTTGCCATGACTGAGCAGCACGATCCCTATCAAGCCCTTCGCCATCGCGAATACCGCTGGTTTCTCCTCGGCTCCGTGCCCTTGTTCATGGCCGCGCAGATCCAAAGTCTGGTCATGGGCTGGCAGGTCTACGAGATCACGCACGACCCACTGTCGCTTGGACTCATCGGTCTGGCCGAAGCCCTGCCCTTCTTGGGTGTGTCGCTCGTGGGCGGGTGGGCCGCGGATCGCTGGGAGCGGCGCAATCTCGCGCTGATTTCCATGGCCGTCCTGCTGGTCGGCGCAATCGTTCTGCTGCTGCTCAACCTGAGACAGGGGCCGCTTTTCGTCTGGCCGTTCTATTGGGTGCAGGCGCTGGCGGGCTTCGCGCGTGCTTTCTACCGGCCAGCATCGCATGCTTTGAGCACCCAACTTATCCCGCGCGAGTCCTATCAGAACGCGGTCACCTGGCGCAGCTCGGTCTTCTTCTCCGCCACGGTGGTCGGTCCGGCGCTGGGTGGATTGCTCTACAGCTTCGGCGGGCCACTGCTTGCCTACGGCACCGAGGCCGGGTTCATCGGATTCAGTCTCTTTGCCATGGGCCGGGTCCGGCGAAGACACCGTCCAGCGGTCCCCGAGACCTCGTTTACCCGCAGCCTGGTTGAGGGCGTGGGTTTCGTGTTCTCTCACCGCCTGATTCTCTCGACCCTGTCCCTCGATTTGTTCGCCGTGCTCTTCGGCGGCGCGGTCGCACTCTTGCCGGCATTTGCCAACGACGTCTTGCATGTGGGGCCGCGTGGCCTCGGCCTGTTGCGCGCGGCGCCTGCGTTGGGCGGGGTGTTGATGTCCATCGTGCTGGCGCATTGGCCCCAGTCGCGCAACACGGGCAAGACGCTGCTGTACTGTGTAGCAGCCTTCGGTTTGACCTGGATTGGCTTCGCTTGGTCGACCAGCTTCGTACTCTCGTGGGCGTTGCTAGCCGCCGGCGGTGCCTTCGACAACGTCAGTGTCGTCCTGCGCGCCACCCTGGTGCAGATGAAGACTCCGCCCGAGATGATGGGACGGGTGCAGGCCATCAACGGCTTCTTCATCGGCAGCAGCAACGAGCTGGGCGCTTTCGAGTCAGGTGTGGCCGCGCGCTTGTTCGGCCTGGTGCCCAGCGTGATCTTCGGCGCCTGCATCACGCTTGTGGTGGTCGCGGTCACCGCCTGGCGGGTTCCTGAATTGCGCAAGCTGAGTCGGCTGTGACGCCTCCTCTTCACGACGACCGTGGACAAGGGCGTGCAGCGTCGTCAGAGCATCCTCGTGGGTTGTGGCTGCCAGGCGGCTCGTGCGAAACTCGTCCGGTGAAGTCGCTGTGGATCTTGGCCGTCGTCCTGATGACGGTGTACGCGCCTCTTCTAGCCGGCCGGGTTATCTACCACCGGGATGTGGCGCGCTTCGTGTATCCCAGTCGCTGGTTCGTGCGTGATTGCATCCTGCGCGGCCAGTGGCCTTGGTGGAACCCGGACATCGGGCTTGGCTTCTCTACCTTGGCCGATCCGCAATACGGACTGTTCTATCCACCCAACCTGCTTCATCTCGTCGGCCCGCTACCGGTCGCTGTGATGCTGGTCATGCTCCTGCATCTCTTGGGCGGCGCCCTGGGCATGGCGCTGCTCGGCCGCAGTTTCGGGCTACGCCGAGAAGCCACCCTGGTGGCGGGGCTGTCCTGGGCTTTGTCGGGCTACGTGGCATCGCTTTGGACCAACGGGTGTCGGCTGCCCAGCGCGGCCTGGATCCCGTGGCTAGCTCTCGCCTTCGTCCACTTGGCAGGTCGCGTGGCAATAGCACAACCGTGGAGGCGAGCGGCAGCGGGACTCGCCGCTGCCATCGGTGCCGCCTTTCTCTCCGGCGACATGTTCGTCGCCGCCATGGGCATACCGTTGGGGTTGGGGATGGCGCTGGTGTGGCTCCGGGCGCAGTTCCGCGACGGAGGCTCGGAGCAGCCGGCCACTGGGGTGGTCCGGCGCTTTGCCATCGCAATCAGCAGCGCCGGCTTCAGCGGCTTGGCGTTGGCGGCCGTGGCTCTGCTGCCTGCTGCACTCGCAATCGCGGGCACCGAGCGTCGCGGTGGGCTTGCTGCTGCGGTGGCAGAGAGTGGGTCGTTGCACATCGGCCGCCTCATCGATTTTGTGGCCGCCGGAGCAACCGGCAAGGCATGGGAGGTGGCCTCGGATGCGCCCTGGGTGCAAACCCTCCTCGACGGTCGTCCGCTGAGCATGAGCCTCTACCTGGGCGGCAGTGTCCTGGCTCTCGTTTTGCTCGCCTCTCTCCGGCCAGACGACCGCTCGCGCCACGTGGTGCGAGGGGTGGCTGTGCTCGCTCTGCTATCGCTGCTGCTTGCCTTGGGCCGACACACGCCGGTCTACGCCATAGCGCGGGCTTTGTTCCCCCCCCTGCTCTACATGCGCGCGCCCGAGAAGTGCCTGCTGATGCTGGTGCCCTGTCTGGCACTCTTGGCCGGTTTTGGTGCCCAGCGCTTGCTTTCCGGTGCCGCTGAGCGCTTTCGTTTGCCAGTCGGGTTCTTGCTTGCTTTCTTGCTCGCGACCGCCATGTTAGCTCCGCTAGTGTTGGAGGCGAATCTTGGTAGATTCGTACGCGCTGGCTCGCTGCACGCCGCGGCCGCGGCAGCCGGTATTTTGGCGCTCGCGGAGTTGCGCACACGCCTCGGCCGTGTCGCCGGGATAGCCGTGGTTCTGCTCGTGGCAACCGACCTGGCGCTCGGTTCAGGTTTCCTTCTCCGTTTTGGAGAACCGTCGCTGCTCACCACGCCACCGTCGCTGGCCGGCACGATTCTCCACGATTTTCGAAGGGCTGGGCGGCCTTCACCGCGCCTTTTTCGTGGCAGCATGGTGCAGGAAAGCGCTGCCCGCGCGGGCCAGCCACCTACTCATCGACTGGCCCTGGACACGCTCCGCGATGACATCAGTGTTCCCTTCGGCATCGCCATCCTGCCGGGATACGAGGTGGCCGTGCCTCCGGCTTTGGGCGGTCTGCTCAGTCGCGGCCGCCGCGAAGTGCTTGGACTCTTGAGCATCGACTACGCCCTGCTTTCCGAACGCGGCAGCGACAGCACTCCGCCACCGGGTCTGCGTGCGCTTGCGTCCTCGGTTTCCGGGGTGCGTCTGTTCGGTGTCGCGGGCAGCTTGCCGCGGGTATTTCTCAGCTTTCGGGCCGAGAGATTGTCCGCCAACCAACTTCAATCCCGCTTGCTCGAAGAAGACGTGACCACAGGACGGGTGATTCTCCTGGACGAGTCGAGCCCGGATCTCGCTCTGCCCGCCGGCAAAGCAGAACCAGTTCCTTGCGCCATCGAGACCTATGCGACCACGCGCCTGTCCGCTCGCTGCGTGGCCGGGCAGCCGGCCATGGCGGTGTTCGTAGAACAGCAATTGGACGGGTGGTCGGCCCTCGTCGATGGCGCTCCAGCTCCCCTGCTGACGGTGAACACTCTGATGAGGGGCGTCCCGGTGCCGCCCGGCGCACACTCGGTCACGCTCACCTTCTCGCCACCGGGACTGCTCTCTGGTTTGGCGTTTTCTCTCGCCGGCTTGTGTGTCTTGGGGTGGCTTGTCCTGCGACCTGGCAGGAAAGCCGGCGCGGCCGCCGCGCGAGAGTCTACTTGCCGAAGAGCCGCAGAGTAGTGCCCTCGTCGGCGATCTTTGCGCGGGGTACACTGCTTGCCGTGCCTGCAGCCCGAATCGCCTCCACTTGTCGAATTCCGCGTTCCGTTTTCCGTCGAGCTGGATCGCTGGCTTTCTTGTGCTTGCTCGCGGCCCCGACCTGCAAACCGCGGCCGCGGGTTCGAGCTTCCCTTCCCGCCAGCGTATGCGAGGGACCGGGCAGCTCGGCTACCGCCGCCTGGCTGGCCGCCAATGCGCCACTCGCCCATGCGGCACGAGATCGCGCCCGGGCCTGGCTCGACAAGATCACACTCGATGTGCGGGACCTGGACCGGAATGGCATTCCCGGCAAGCGCAAGTTGGGGGAGCTACTGGGTGCTTATGTTGACCTCTACCAGACAGCCAATGTGCCCGACCGCGCCGCGATCCGGGCCCGCCTGGAGAGCATCGCTGCCATCACGGCCGAGCCCTGGTACCACGACATGGGCAGGGTCGACGACGCAACCTTCAAGCGCGATTCGACGTCCTATCTTCGCATCGCGGTCGTCATGGAGCGCGCCGGGCTGGACACCACCTTCTATCGCAAGCAGATCCAGGGCATCCACCAACGTCTCAACCAGAACATGCCCACCCGAGGCATTCACCAGCAGATGGTGTTTCACAACTACTATCAGCACTTCGGGCTCAAGGAACCCTATCGGTTGCTGGAAGCGGCGACTGCCGGTGTGATTCCCAAGCGACTGAGCCCGTACAAGCTGACGCAGAACGAGGTCTACGATCTGATGCATGAAGTAGGAGCCCGGTACGAGCGCGAGGACAAGCCACCGGAGGGGGCTTTTCTTGTGGCCGACCTGGCCTACCTTCGCTGGGCGCTCGACCGTCTGACCGTGCGCTATCTCATGGCAGACAACCGCGATCTGGTCGGCGAATTGGCCATCTCCATGGCGTACTTGGGATTCATCGACTTGGCCGTGTTCCGGGAGGCCATGGACAACCTTCTCCAGTCCGAGAATCCCGATGGAAGCTGGGGCGCCTACGAAGAAGCGCGCGCGACCTATGGCGCCAGGCTCGATGTGGCGATGTACCTGCACACGACCGCCATCGTCGTGCGTGCGCTAGCCATTACGTTCGCCGAGATCTGACTTAGCTATTCGCGGGTCAACGGAGGGTTGACAAACTTTGGCTTCACGGCTTGCGCAAGGGTCTATCATTGGAGCCAGACGTCTCGGAGGAGCCCCCGCGTGATACCCGATCGCTGCCCAGGGAAGAATCCCGGAAGAAGCCTTCCGCCAGGCGGCCTTTTCGGTGTCTTCACGGCCGTCCTCGTGGCCGGTTCAACGATGAACTGTGGCGGTGGGCGAAACACCTCCACCCTGACCTTCTGGCCGGTAGCAGGCACCTATTCCGGCACGCTCCAGGTGGCCATCCGCGACGTGACTGCCGGCGCAACGATCTACTACACGACTGATGGGAGCACGCCGACCGAATCTTCCCCGGTATATTCGGCACCCATCACTGTTTCTGCAAACACGACGGTCAAGGCCCTGGCCACGTCCTTGTGCGACGACGCGAGCAGCGTGGCTTCGAGTGATTACACCATCGTCCCCGGAATCGCAGGGACAGTGGTCACTTCCCTGGTGACCACGGATGATAGGGCCCACAAGATGGATGCCATTTCGGGCGTCAGCTTCATCTTGGGCACCGGAAGCACCAATGTGATTTATGTGGACGAGACCCAGACATACCAAGAGATTGAAGGCTTCGGAGCCTCGTTCACGGATTCGGCGGCCTACCTGCTCAACGAGAAGGCCACTCCGACCGACCGGGACACGGTCATGCGGGATCTCTTCAGTCCCGCCAATGGCATCGGCCTCAGCTTCATCCGCAATCCCATGGGGGGGACGGATATCGCCCGGTACCTGTATTCCTACGATGATCTAACTTCAGGTACGGATCTGAGCCTGACCAGTTTCTCCATCGCTCACGATCTCGAGGATATCGTCCCCTTGGTCCAGCAGGCCAAGAGTTTCAACAGCGCTCTGAGGATCATGGCCACTCCCTGGAGTCCGCCTGCGTGGATGAAGACGACGAACTCGCTGTTTGGAGAATTCGGGGGTAGGGATTCTTCATTGATCGCTACGGCGGAAAACTACACCTCCTTCGCCAACTACTTCGTGACATACATCCAAGCCTACGCGGCACAATCCCCATCGATTGCCATCGACTACATCTCCATCCAGAACGAGCCCACGTACAACCCCAGTGACTACGCCGGCATGATCATGCACCCTGCTGAGCAGACCGCGGTCATCAGGGACTACGTGATTCCGGCTCTCGCCAACAATTCGCTGAACACCAAGGTGCTAGTCTGGGATCACAACTGGGATGACCGCGCCTATCCCGAGACGGTTTTGTCCGATACGGCCATCCAGGGTTCCGCACAGGTGGCCGGTGTGTCTTGGCACGGATACAGAGGCACACCCGGGGTGATGACGACGCTGCATGACCAGCATCCCGCCATGGGCCAGTACGTGACCGAGCATTCCGGGGGAACCCGGGTCAGCGATCAGGTTCATAACGATTTCGAGGAGATCATCCACACCATGCGGAATTGGGCCAAGTCATACGTCAAGTGGAGCCTGGCCCTGGATCAGAATCTTGGACCTCGTTGCGGAGGCACCGGGACGTGGACGCCCCTCGTAACCGTGAATTCCTCCAGCGGCGCGGTCTCGTACACCATCGAGTACTACACCATGGGCCACTTCAGCAAGTACGTGCACCACGGAGCGATTCGTATCTATTCGAACAATGCTCCGGGTCTCGTGAACGCGGCCTTTCTCAACACGGATGGATCCAAGGTGCTGGTCGTCTACAACGAGACCAGGACCACCCGTACGTTCCAGGTGCAGTGGGGTAGCCAGGTCTTCGCCTGTTCGCTGCCTTCCAGGTCCGGTGCGACCTTCACTTGGAGCGGTACCCAGAGCGGCAGCTACACGATGGCCGCAAATGCCCAGATCCAAGCCTCCAGCTACAGCGATGTCATCAATCTTGCGACGGAGACCACCAGCGATTCGGAGGGTGGCTACGACCTCGCCTATGCCAGCAACACTAGCGTCGCCTCCTTCAAGAACATTGACTTCGGAACGGGCCTGACCTCTCTGGATGCGCGTGTGGCCGGTACCGCGGCCACCGCCATCGAGTGCCGTCTCGATAGCGCGGCGGGAACCCTCATCTCCACCATCTCGGTGCCCAGCACCGGCGGGTGGCAGACGTGGCAGACGGTCAACAGCCCCGCCACGGGCGCTACCGGTGTGCATGACCTCTATTTGGTCTATAAAGGCGCCGGCAATCTAAACTGGTTCAAGTTCAAGTAGACGTTCGCAGCAATCCCTCGCTCGCCTCAAGGATGATCATGAAACTTCAGACCCCCAACCGAAAGCGACTCATCGCCACCAGGGCTTCCATCGCGCTCTGCATTGTGCTCCTGGGCGTCATCTTCATACCCCCCTTGCTGCGGAGGCATACCTCGCGGGGGATAATCAACGCCTACCTGGCAACGAAGGCGGTACACATGCTGCAGATCGGCGCCGGAGATAGCGAAAAGGACGGATGGCTCAATACCGACATCGAGCCGAGAGCGAAAGAGGCTTTCCTCGACGCCTCCAAGCCCTTTCCGCTACCCGACCAATGCATGCACTACGTGCACAGTGAGCACGTCATCGAGCACCTGACCTTTGACGGTGGACAGGTGATGCTCAAGGAGAGCTTCCGGGTGCTCGACCACGGGGGGCGGGTGCGCATCGCGACGCCCTCCCTCGTCAAGGTCGTCGCGGTGCTCCAGGATCCACCGACGCCCGCGGCGGCCGAATACGTCGCCGGGAAGGCGGTATGGCACAAGTATCCGCAGACGGCCGACCCGGGTTGTTTTCTGGTCAATCACCAGATGCGCGAGTTCGGGCACAGGTTCCTCTACACGCCCAAGCTCCTGCGGGCCCGCCTTGTGGAAGCGGGCTTTGTCGACATCAAGGAATACGCTGTGGGCGAGAGCGACGACCCGGGACTGCGCAACGTCGAGGTGCGCGCGACCTGGGATGAGGCCAAGCTCAATGCCTATGAGACCTTTGTCCTCGAAGGAGTCAAGCCGTAGCGCCCCCACACATGAGGTTCCGGGCACCTCGGCGAGCGCGAAAATACCTTGGAGCGTAGCCCTACGAAGAAGCGCGGGCGACCTATGGCGCCGGGCTCGACGTGGCGATGTACTTGCACGCGACCCCATCTTCGCGCGTGCGTTAGCCGCGATGTTTGCCTAGACTGATTTCTGCTTTCGCAGGGTCGCTAGGCGCTCCGCGATGTCGCGCTCGCGGCCGTTCTCCGACGGCTGGTAGTAGTGCCGCCCCTTCAACTCGTCGGGCAAGTAGTTCTCGACCACAAAGTGGCCTTCGTAGTTGTGCGGGTACTTGTAGTCCTTGCCAAGACCCATGGACCGGCCCAGCGCCGAGCTTGGGTTGCGCAGATGCAGCGGTACCGCCAGCGCGCCGTGCTCTTCCACGTCGGCTTTGGCCGCCGCGTAGGTCGTCACCGCGCTGTTGCTCTTGGGTGCGACCGCTAGGTACACCGCGGCTTGCGTGAGCGGGAGGTGGCCCTCGGGCATGCCCACGAAACGGAGCGCGTCGGTCGCTGCCATGGCCACGCGCAAGGCATTGGGATCCGCGTTGCCGATGTCNNGGGTCGCTGCCGCGCATGCTCTTGATGAAGGCGCTCACCACTTCGTAGTGCTGGTCGCCCGCCTTGTCGTAGGGCAATGCGCGTCGCTGCAAGGCCTCCTCGATGGTCTTGCCGTCGATGTGCTTGCGGCCATCCAGGTCAGGCTGCGCAGTCGCTGCGGCTGCCTCCAGCGTGGCCAAGGCCCGACGCGCATCGCCGCCAGCCTGCGCCGCCACCAGATCGCGTGTGGCATCCGAACACTCGATGGCGTCAGCACCCAGACCCCGCCTGGGATCAGCCAGGGCGCGGTCAATGATGATGCGCAGGTCGTCCTGCGAGAGCGGCTTCAGTACCACCACCTTGGCGCGCGAAAGCAGGGGCGCATTCACCTCGAAGGAGGGATTCTCCGTCGTGGCGCCCACCAGGATGACCGTGCCTGCCTCTACATGGGGCAGAAGAGCGTCTTGCTGGGCCTTGTTGAAGCGGTGGATCTCGTCGATGAACAGCAGGGTTCTCTGCCCGCGCATGTCCCGCCGTTCGGCTGCCTCGGCCACCGCCTCGCGCACCTCTTTTACTCCGGCCATCACCGCGGAGACTGACACGAAGCTGGCGTTGGTTTCCGCGGCCAGAAGCCGCCCCAGCGTGGTCTTGCCCGTGCCCGGGGGTCCCCAGAGAATAAGCGAGGTCAGGTCCTTGCCGTCCAGGGCGCGTCGAAGCCAGCGCCCCGGACTTAGCAAGTGATCCTGACCTACGAACTCAGCCAGGGAAACGGGCCGCATACGCTCGGCCAGCGGCTGGCCGAGCCGTTCCTTGCCTGCGGCGTGGGAGAAGAGGTCTTCCCTCAAAGCCCGCAGCAGTTAATAACTACCTGCGCCTCGTTCGAACAGCTGGTGCCGCCGCACGGGTAGTACGTGCTGCCGACGACGTACTCACACGCTGTGGAGGTGCAGCACGCTTGGAGATTGGATCCGGTGCTTCCGCAAGCAATGCCGCTATCTTCGCACACGCAGGTGGAAGAGCCGGCTGGGCACGAAAAGCCCGTTCCTCCGCTACACCCGGTCGTCGTCCCGCCGCCACCACCACCGGTGCCGTTGCAGTAGTTCACTACGACCCCTGCCTCGGTCGAGCAATCGGTGCCGGCGCACGGGAAAGACGAATTGCCGACTTCGTACTCACACGCCGTGGAGTTGCAGCACGCTTCGATGGTGCCTCCCGTCGCCGCGCAGGTTACGCCCGAAGACTCGCATGTCGCGCCAGAGAGCCCGCCGCCCCCGCCGCCGCCCGAGGCCACGCAAATATTAGACGCGCACGTGAGGCCCGAGTTGCAACTCCCGTTGCTGAAGCATGCGCACTTCTCGCTGCCGAGCGTGCAGTTCGATCCGCTGCTTCCGCACCCGGAACTGATTGCCAAAGCTGCTCCCAGCGCTAGCCCAAGAAATCCAGTCGCTGACACAACACATCGCGTCCATGCTTTCATCGACAATTCTCCTTTCAGTTGACTACCGCGTCTGTCCGCATTCCATCAAGGCGTGGCCAAGCACCAAGCTCGCGAAGCTTCCACGAATACCTGAGAAATCTCAGACACTCGGGAAAGGTCTTGCATCTGGAACCAGGGCCAAGGTTAAGAAGTGCAACTGCACCATGCGGCATAGACGTAAGTCTTTTGATAATAAGTGTGGTTCAGCGCGTCAGTCAAGCAAAAAGGGCGGCTCGCACCAAGCGTCGCGGTCGCTCCCCACCTACATATCCGGTGCCTTCTCGAAAATCTCCCCCTGGTTGCAGTGCCGGTCCTCTTTACGGTAGACCGGCAGCCAAGACCCGATGTTGCGCCATTCCTTCCCGCTGATCTGCGCCCTCTGCGCCACCTCCTTCACGGTGGCGGCGCAGCCCGCGAACGATAGTGGCGCCGCAGGGCCACGTTCGCTCGCTTCCTCGCCGCCCCCTGCCAACCCGACGGAACGATCAGCTTGGCTCAAGGCACGGCTGGATGGGATCTTGACCTCTCCTGCCCTGGCTGGGGCCAAGGTTTCAATAATGGTGCTGGACGCGGAGAGCGGCAAGGCCGTCTACATCCGCAACGAGAAGAACGGGCTGAACGCTGCTTCCAATGTGAAGCTGGTGACCAGCGCGGCCGCGCTCGCCTTACTAGGTCCCGAGTTTCGCTGGAAGACGGCCGTTCTCGGCCTGGTGCCAGCCGAGGGTGGGCGCGCGGTCAACCCCGCCGGCGAGCTGCAAGGAGATCTCTTCCTGCGCGCCGCGGGCGACCCAACCCTCACCACCCAAGATCTGGCCGAGCTGGCCAGCGAGCTTGGAGCCATCGGTCTGCGCAGGGTTCACGGAGGCTTGCTGGTCGATGCCAGCGCCTTTGACAGCGCCACCGTGGGGCCGTCCTACGATGAAAAGGACGAATCGGCTGCATTTCGCGCACCCTCGTCGGCTGCTTCGCTGAACGGCAACGCGGTCGCGGTGACCATCACACCTGGGCCAAGCGCGGGCGCGCCGGCCCGCGTGGTCTTGGACCCGCCGTCGGCCAACCTGGTTCTGGCCGGCCGAGTGATCACCGCAGCCAAGGGGCCGGCCGCGCCCATCGTGCAAACCAGCGACGTGGGCAACGGTCAAACCCGCGTGATTGTGTCGGGCCGCATTCTGCTGGGCAGCGAGCCACGCATCCTTCTGCGCCGGATCGTTCAGCCGGATCTTTTTCTCGGCCAAACCTTCAAGCAGATTCTGCAGAAACGTGGCATCACCATCGACAAGCCGGTGCGTGTCGCGGCCGCACCCAAGGACGGGCTGCGCACTTTGGCCACCCACGACTCGCCCACCCTGGCGGTGGTCGTGCACGAACTGGGCAAGCGTTCGAACAACTTCGTCGCCGAGCAAGTGCTGCGCACCCTGGGGGGCGAGGTCATGGGCCGGCCCGGCACCTGGCAGAAGGGCCTGGATGCGGTGGCGCGCTACCTTGAAGGCATGGGCATCGGCAAAGGCAGCTACACCATGCGGAACGGTTCCGGGCTGTACGACTCGAACCGCTTTTCTGCCGAGCAGATCGCCACCGTCGTCCGTTCAGCCATGCGAGACTTCCGCATCTCCGGCGAGTTCCTCGCCTCGCTGGCGGTGAGCGGGGCTGACGGAACCCTGGCCAACCGCATGACCGGCAGCGCGGCCGAGCGCTACGTGCGGGCCAAGACCGGTACCCTGGCCAAGGTAAGTTGCCTGTCGGGTGTGGCCGGCGCGCCCGGCCAGAAGCCGTTGGTGTTCTCCTTGCTCATGAACGACGTGCGCTCGCCGGTGGAAGCGCGCGGCCTGCAAGACCAGATCACCGAACTGCTGGTCGGGTTTCTCGATCCGACGTTGCTGGGGAAGCGGTAGCCGGATCCTCTTGTCCCCGCCCACGCTTTCCGCCAAGATTCCGCCGCGATGAACGCTGCCACCACCACCGAACCGCGCACGACACCACTCTGCCAGGCGCACCGAAAGCTGGGCGCCAAAATGATCGACTTTGGCGGTTGGCTGATGCCAGTCAACTACCCTTCGGGCATTCTCGACGAGCACAAGGCCACACGCACCGCGGTCGGCGTGTTCGACGTGTGCCACATGGGCGAGGTGCATTTTCGCGGCGCCCGCGCGGCCGAGGCGGTGCAACGGCTAGTCACCAATAGCGTGGGCAAGCTCTACGACGGCCGCGCCATGTACACGGTGGCGTGCAACCCCAAGGGCGGCATCGTGGACGATCTTATCGTCTACCGGGTGAAGCCCGACCACTTGCTCATAGTGGTCAACGCCGCCAACATCGCGAAAGACTATGGCCACTTCGTCGAGCAGGTCGGAACTTGGTGCGAGATTCGCAACGCCTCGGACGAAACCGGGCTCATTTCGTTCCAGGGGCCGCAGGCCCAGGCTTGCCTGGCGCCGCTCACTCGCGCTCCGCTGGCCACCCTCAAGCCGTTTCACTTCTTCCCGGAGGTCGAGGTGGCGGGTCGTCCGGCGTGGATTGCGCGCACCGGCTACACAGGAGAAGACGGCTTCGAAATCTTCTGCGCGGCTCGCGACGCCGAGCCGCTCTGGCAGGCCATGCTTGATGCGTGCGCGGGCGTGGGCGGCAAGCCGGTCGGTCTGGGCGCACGCGATACCCTCCGACTGGAAGCGCGTCTCTCCCTGTACGGCAACGATCTGAATGACGAGACGACGCCTCTCGAAGCCGGCCTCGGCTGGGTGGTGAAATTCGACGCGGGCGACTTCATCGGCCGCGCGGCGCTGCTGCGGCAACGGGACGCGGGGCTGCCGCGCAAGCTGGCGGGCTTTGTCATGCTCGGCCGAGGGATTGCCCGCCATGGCTACCCTATCCACGATCCGTCGACCAGAGCCAAGGTGGGCGAAGTGACATCTGGCACGGTCGGGCCGACCGTGGGCAAGAACATCGGGCTCGGCTATGTACCGGCGCCGCTTTACCGGGCCGGGGCGCGCCTGCTTGTCGACTGTCGCGGCAAACATATCGAGGCCGAGGTGGTAGAAGGCCCGTTCTATCGACACTAGCCTGCAGTACAATTCCGCCAGCGAAGGAGACCGATCGACATGAGCGACAATGTTCCCAATGACCTGCTCTACACCGAGGACCACGAGTGGGCTCGCCAGGAAGGCAACCTGGTCACCGTAGGCATCACCCAGTTCGCCGTGGATCAACTCGGCGATGTCACGCAAGTGGATCTGCCCAACGAGGGCGAAGTGCTGAAGCGGCACGAGGTGTTGGGCTCCGTGGAATCGGTGAAAGCGGTGTCCGACGTCTACGCTCCGGTATCTGGCAAGGTGGTCAAGGTCAACTCCCCGCTGCAGGATTCCCCTGAATACGTCAACGAGGAACCCTACGACGGCGGCTGGATGGCCCAGATCGAGCTATCCAGCCCCGATGAGATCAAGGGGCTGATGTCGAGCGCTGCCTACGAGGAGTTCCTCAAGGACCACGAAGGCTAGATGCCGTCCTCCAGCGAACCAACAGATCTCTTTTCCCAGCGCCACATCGGTCCTGACGACGCCGAGTTGGGCGCGATGCTCAAGGTGGTGGGCACCCGCTCGCTCGACGAGCTGGTCAGCCAGACCGTCCCAGCATCCATCCGCGCGACCACGCCGCTCGACCTGCCGCCGCCGCTTTCCGAGCACCAACTTCTGGCCGAGGCCCGTCGGTTGGCCAGCCACAACCGAGTGTTCCGTTCGTACATCGGCGTGGGCTACCACGACTGCATTGTCCCGTCGGTAATCAAGCGCAACATCCTGGAGAACCCCGGTTGGTACACGGCGTACACGCCCTACCAGGCGGAGATCTCGCAAGGTCGGTTGGAGGCGCTGCTCAATTTTCAGACCATGATCATGGATCTGACTGCCATGGAGGTTGCGGGCGCGTCCCTGCTGGACGAGGCTACGGCCGCGGCCGAGGCCATGCATATGTTTGCCGGTATGGCCGAGCGCGATGATGCCAACCTGTTTTTCGTTTCGGAGCTGTGCCACCCGCAGACTTTGGCGGTGGTTGCAACCCGGGCCGAGGCGCGTGGCATCGAGGTGGTGGTGGGCAACCACGAGCGCTTCGCCTTTGACAATCGCGTTTTCGGAGCCCTGGTGCAGTACCCCACCACCGACGGCAGCGTGGTCGACTACCGCGCTTTCTGCGAGCGCGCACACGCCGCCGGCGCGCGCGTGGCCGTGGCGGCGGACCTACTCAGTCTGGCCCTGCTCTTGCCCCCAGGAGAATTTGGCGCGGACGTGGCATTGGGAAGCGCGCAGCGCTTCGGCACGCCGCTTGGTTATGGCGGCCCTCACGCGGCGTTTTTCGCGACCCGCAAGGAGTTTGTGCGCAAGATGCCTGGGCGGCTCATCGGGGTTTCCGTCGATGCCCACGGCCGCACCGCTCTGCGCATGGCCCTGCAGACCCGCGAGCAGCACATTCGGCGCGAGAAGGCCACCAGCAACATCTGCACGTCACAGGTCCTGCTCGCGGTGATGGCAAGCATGTACGCCGTGTACCACGGGCCGCGCGGGATTCGCGCCATCGCTGAGCGGGTCGCCCGGCTGACCGCGGTGCTGGCCGAGGGTCTGGCGCGTCTCGGCCTGCGCGTGTGGCGGGGGCCGTTTTTCGACACAGTTCGCGTGGAAGGTCCGGCCGCTGAGGTAAGATTCTGGCACGACCGTGCCGAGGCGGCGGGGATGAACTTCCGGCCCCTGGGTCCGGCGGCCATCACGATTTCTCTCGACGAGACCACCAGCGAAGCCGACCTTGCCGACATTCTGGCGGTGCTGGCGCCGATGGACCGCCAGCTTCCCGACGTGGTGGCTCTGGCCAAGGAAGCGGAGCCACCCATTCCCGACGCGCTTCTGCGCAAGAGCGCGTACCTGCAACACCCGATTTTCTCCCAGTACCATTCCGAGACCGAGATGTTGCGCTACATCCGGCGGCTGGAGGCGCGTGATCTGTCGCTGGCGCACTCCATGATTCCGCTCGGCTCGTGCACCATGAAGCTGAACGCCACGGCCGAGATGTTGCCGGTTAGCTGGCCGGAATGGAGCCGCCTGCACCCCTTTGTACCAGCCAGCCAAGCCGAGGGCTACCAGGCCGTGTTTCGCGAGTTGGAACATATGCTGGCCACTGTCACCGGCTTTCGGGGCGTGTCGCTGCAGCCCAACGCGGGCTCGCAGGGCGAATACGCCGGCCTGCTGGTGATTCGCCGCTATCACACCCGGCGCGGCCAGGGCCATCGCGACATTTGTCTGATTCCCGCCTCCGCCCACGGCACCAACCCGGCGTCCGCGACCATGGCCGGGTTTAAGGTGGTGGGGGTTACCTGTGATGCCGGGGGCAACGTCGATGAGGCCGATCTAGCGGCCCGCGCCGTCGAGCACAAGGATCGCCTGGCCGCGCTCATGCTCACCTATCCTTCCACCCACGGCGTGTTCGAGGAAAACGTCAAGCGTTTGTGCGCGATCGTGCACGAGAACGGCGGCCAAGTGTATATGGACGGCGCCAACATGAACGGCCAGGTCGGGCTTTGTCGGCCCGCCGAGATTGGCGCCGATGTCTGTCACATCAACCTGCACAAGACCTTTGCCAGTCCCCACGGCGGAGGCGGCCCAGGCATGGGTCCAATTGCAGTGGCCAGCCACCTGGTCGAGTTTCTTCCCGGCCACCCGGTGGTCCCAGTGGGCGGGCGCGACGCCATCGGCGCCGTGGCAGCGGCGCCCTGGGGCAGCGCCAACATCCTGCTCATCGCGTGGGCGTATGCCCGCATGATGGGCGCGGCCGGACTGAAACGCGCCACCGAATTCGCCATCCTCAACGCCAACTACATCGCCGAACGCCTGCAGCCGCACTATCCGGTTGTGTATCGGGGCAAGAACGGCCGCGTGGCGCATGAATGTATCGTTGACCTGCGACCGCTCAAGAAGTGCGCGGGCGTCGAAGCCGAGGACGTGGCCAAGCGCCTGATGGACTACGGATTCCACGCCCCGACCATGTCTTTCCCCATCGCGGGAACCCTGATGATCGAGCCCACGGAGAGTGAGTCACGCGCGGAACTCGACCGATTCTGCGAGGCAATGATCGCCATCCGGCAGGAGATCCGCGAGATCGAGTCGGGTGCGCAGCCACGCGAAGACAACCTGCTCAAGAACGCGCCCCACACTGCGGAATCGCTGGTTGCCACCGAGTGGACGCACCCCTATGCGCGTGAGCGTGCTGCCTATCCCCTGCCCTGGCTGCGCGGCCGCAAGTTCTGGCCCTCGGTGGGCCGACTGAACAATGTGCTGGGCGACCGTCAGTTCGTCTGCGCCTGCCCGCCGGTCGAGGCATACAAGTAGGCCATGTCCAGCACCAACCTGAGCTTCTCGTCGCACGCCGCGCACCGGGCCTGGCTGGATACCCAGGCCATTTTGCCCGCGGGTTTTCGCGTGGGCACCACTTCTCTGTCGTTCATTCCGGCCGAGACGCCCAAACCCGCCAAGATGAACCTGACCCTGGTCGCGCTCGATCGGCCCACCCCGGATTTCGCTGCGGTCTTCACCCGCAACGCCTTCCCGGGCGCACCGGTGATCATCGGGCGGCGGAGGCTCGACGAGGCGACGGTCGGGGCGCTGATGGTGAACAACAAGGTTTCGATCGCGTGCGCACCCAACGGTGTCGCGATCACCGAGCGCTGGTGCGAGGCAGTGGCAGGCGCGCTTGGCTTGCAAGGCCGCCAGGTGCTGCCCAATTCGACCGGCGTCATCGGCTGGCGCATGCCGGTGGAAGCCATGCTTGCTGCTCTGCCCGACGCCGTGGCCTCGCTGGGACAGCGATCCTTGCTCGACGCCGCGAGCGCCATCATGACTACCGACCTTTACCCCAAGGTCCGCCGCGCGAAGGTTGGCCAGGGCAGCCTGGTGGGCTTTGCCAAGGGCGCCGGCATGATCGAACCCAACCTGGCCACCATGTTGGTCTTTCTGCTCACCGATCTCGCGATCCCGCGCGCCGATCTGCGCCGCATGCTGATCCCGGCGGTTGACGGTAGTTTCAATTGCATGAGCATCGACTCGGACACCAGCACATCGGACACCGTGCTGCTGCTTTCTTCGGGCGCCCTGCCCTGCCCTGACCCAGCTGCTTTTGAATCGGCGCTGGCCCAAGTCTGCCAGGATCTTGCGGAAGACATGCCCCGCAACGGCGAGGGCGTCCACCACGTGCTGCGCGTTCGGGTCAGCGGCGCACCCAACCAGGCTCTGGCCCGCGGCGTGGGCAAGGCAGCGGTCAACTCGCCCCTCTTCAAGTGTGCAGTGTGCGGCAATGACCCGAACGTGGGCCGCCTGGCGTGCGCCATTGGCAAGTATCTCGGCCCAGCTGCGCCCAACCTGGATCTGCGCAACCTGCGCATTCGCATGGGCGGGCTGCCGATCTTCGAAGCCGGCAGCTTCCATCTGGATGCCAAGCTCGAAGCGGCTTTGGCCGCGCACCTCAAGCAGGCCGAGCTTTACGCCAGCGCTGCACCTATCGACGGCGTGTTCCGGCCACCCATCGACTACCCCCCGCACGAACGCTGCGTGGAGGTCGAGATCGATCTAGGCGCGGGAAATGCGAGCACCACCGTGATCGGCGCCGACCTGAGCCACGAATATGTGAGCGAGAACGCGGACTACCGAAGTTAGCTAGTTGGCATCGGCAAGGGCCTGCGCGAGGGCGTTCTGGAATCCGATGTTGTCGGGCTGCAGCCAAAGTGCGGCCCGATAGCTGGCGATCGCTTCGTCGAGCCGGCCCAGCCGGTGCAGCGCCGTGCCGAGGTTGTAGTGGATGGGGGCGACGGTGTTGGGTATGCCGACCAGGTCGGGCTCGCTGCGCACGGCCGCCGCGTGCAGGGCCGCCTGGTAGTGGACGATCGCCTCATCCAATCGGTGCTGCTGCTCCAGCTCGGTGGCCAGGTCGTACTCCTCCACGATGGACGGGGTTTCGTCGACCCGATCGAGCGGGAGGTTGCCCACGACGAGCAACCCCACGAGAACCGCTGCGGCGCGCATGCCGGCTCGCCAATCCCTGATGAGATCGACCGCGCGCTCCAGGGCGCAAGCGGCGTAGATGGCAACCAGCGGAAGAATGGGAGCGCGGTAGCGGGCGGTGACGAAGAACCCGAGCAGATAGATGAACTGCGCGGCGAGAGCGCCGGCGAGCAGCCCGTGGCGTCGCCACGAGGCGCGGGCGAGCCACAGTCCGAGAAGGCCGAGCGGGATGAGGAGTCCGGAAGGAAAGGCGATCCCCCGGCGCCATAGCAGCACCCGCAGCAGCGACGAGTGCAGGCGTTCCGCGTACAGCCTCCTTCCGCGCGGCACCTCGGTTCCGTTGACGATCTCAAGGGCCTTGCGCACGAGCAGCCGGAGCGAGGCGATGGGGTGGGCACGAACATATGCGGCGGTCTTGCGCAGAAAGTAGCGACTGTGCCCCGAGGCGCTGCGTACCCCGGCCTGCCAGGGTTCGGCAAGGATCTGGCCGAACCACGCGAAGTGCTGGACATGATCGTCGCGGTTGATTTCCTGCAGTTCGGGAATATTGCCGACGTAGACGTTGATGCCGTCGGCCCATCCCAGCGGGCTGAAGCGACCGGCGACGATGCGCCGGGCGGTGCTTGCTACCGAAGTGGAGCCTCCCGGCGGCGGCAGGATTGCGTGGGCAAATGCCCTCTCTGGCAGTTCGTCGTAGCGGGCGTTGTGCCAGGCGAGCGGCGCGATCACTGCGCCCAGCGAGAGCAACAGCAGCGCAACCCTTTTGAGCGAGTCCCTTGCGCCGACCCCGTCCTGGCCCGACCGCCGCTGGCGCAGCCACAGCCAAGCCAGGGCGAACGGCAGCAAGAGCAGTGTGCCGCCGCGATTGAGCGCCGCAAGGCCAATGACCGCGCCGGCAAACGCCCAATTCCACAAACTCGTTCCCCGCGCTGCACGAAGAACCGCAAGCACCGAAAGCAACAGCAGAAAGACTTCCAGATTGGCGGAAAGTGGCTCGAGGTCGTAGTAGATGAGAGTCCCGCAAAAAGCACAGAGGAACGCCGCCGCCACCGCTACGAAGCGACGCTCGAATGCGAGCCGGCCGATGCAATAGACCAGCAGACAGCTAAGCGCGCCGATCGTCGCCTGAAGCGACTTCAGGGTGACGATGTCGTCACCGAGAACGCGGTAGATTGCGCCGAGAAAAAGTGGGTACAGGGGTGGACGGAAGAGCGCCTCCGGGCCGGGCCATGCGTGGCTTGCGAAGCGAAGCCCCAGTACGTGGTAGTGGCTGGCGTCGATCAGACGGTGCCAGAAGAATGGGCTGGCGGCATCCTGGGCGAGATAGGCAAGACGCACAACCAGGGCGCAGACAAAGACCGCGATTGGCGGGACGAGCCTTCGGAAGCGGGCCTCGGGCAGGACAGTCATCGGCGCGGCTTAGCTGAGCGTCGCTTTGAGCGAGCGATAGTCGGCCTTGCCGGTGCCGAGCACGGGCAGCGCCTCCAGCCGCACCACCCGCCGAATGTTGTGCAGGGGTGAAAGCCCGGCTTCGCGCAGGCAGCGGTTGGCAGTCTCGCGATCGATGTCCAAAGTCGTGAAGAGAACCAATTCGGGGTGTTCCTCGTCTGGCGTGCACTCCACTGCCAGGCACGGACCCTCGTTGCGATCAGGGGTCATCCACTTGGCCTCCAGGGCGGCCTCCACCGCGACCAATGGGATCATCTCGCCGCCAATCTTCACAAAACGCTTGAGCCGACCGCAGAAGGTGAGAACGCCGTCGGTGTCTTCCGACACCAGATCGCCGGTGCGGTACCATTCCTTGCCGGCAAACGAGACGAAGGGCGACGGGCCGTCGTATTTGAGATAGCCGCGAAAGATGCTGGGCCCACGCACGAGAAGCATGCCGCGCTGACCGCAGGGCGTGGGCTTGCCACACTCGGCGTCGACGATGGCGTGCTCCACCGACGGCAGCGGCAGACCGATGGTCTCGCGCCGCGGCCGCTCGGGACGGTTGACCGACACCACCGGCGCGCACTCGGTGATGCCGTAGCCTTCGACGACCACCATCGCGGGACACGCACGCGCCAAGGCATCGTACACGTGAGGCGGGCACTTCTCGGCGCCGGCAATCGCCAAACGCAGGCTAGCCAGCTGCCCGGGCTGGGCGGCCCGCACGATGCCAGCCAGAAAAGTGGGCGTCCCGACCAACAGGGTGGCCCGATACGCCTCGATGAGCGAGGCCAGGGTGGCGCCGTCGTTGGGGTTGACGTGGTAGACGGTGCGCAAACCGCACAGCAGCGGCAGCAGCATGTCGACGGTCAGCCCGAAGGAATGGAAGGGCGGCAAGATGCCCAAGAGAGCCTCGTCGGGGCGAAGCGAAATGACGGCGAGCGCGTCGCGGATATTGGTCAGCAGATTGGTCTGGGTCAGGGGAACTGCCTTGGGCACGCTCTCCGAGCCGCTGGTGAAGAGCACGGCGGCCACTTCGGGCGCGCGCGCCTCGGCCAGCGCACCGACAGCCCCTGCTCGCGCGCGCAGCGCTGCCAGCAACTTGCGCAGCGCCGAGAATCGCTTGGCTACATCCTCCAGGTAGATGAGGCGCTGCAGGAACCCCGGCGTGCTGGCGAAGCCTTCCGCTTCCAGACGACTGAGCAGCCGGCGTGCTGTCACCACGCAACGGATGTCGAGCAGATCCATCCCGTGCAGCACGCCGCGCGGCCCGGTGGTCCAGTTGATCATGACCGGCGTCTTGCCCGCAAAAAGCGCAGCCAAGGTGGCCACGCTGGCGGCGACCGAGGCAGGCAACATGATTCCGACATATGGCCCAGGCATGCGCGCGAAAACCGGCCGCAGAAGCAAGAGAGCGGTGACGAGGTCCCGGTAGCTGCGCACCCCGCTCTGCTGGTCGGCGATCACCACTTGGCGGGGATGCCGGCGGGCCATTTCCAGAAAGATGCCGGTCAGGCTGTCGCCGACCGGCATGGCCGGCGGCGTTTTGGCCTCCTCGGCCGCGGCCGACCAGGCGGGGGCCACGGGCTGGGGCTCGGCTGCAGCCTTGCCCACGGTTTCACCCACCGCGGCGCGCATGACGTCCCCCACGGTCTCGATGGCGTCGACCTCGGGCTGGGGAAAGCCGAATTCACTCTCTACCCAGGCCTGGATCTCCACCCGCACCAGGCTGTCCAACCCCAGGTCGTGGGCCAAACGCTGGCTCTCGTGGATCTCGCGCACGCCGGTGATCCGGCGCAAATACTCCAGCACGGTGTCGCGGGTGGCGGGCGGGATCCGTCGGGCCACCCCGGGCTCGGCACTGCTGACCGGCTCGGGCAGCCAGCGCACACCGCCACCCTCCCACAGCGAATAGGGCACGTAGGTGCTTCCGCCCGCGTTGCGGTTGTAGAAGTCCTCGAGGTAACGATTGAGCACGACTCGGTCCGCGGCGCGCGGCAGGTCGTCGGGTTCGACCACATCGATGGCCACGTGGCGGCGAGGCGCGAGCACAAGGCCGCTCTTGAACAAGCCCCACAGGCCCTTGCGCAAGGCGGGCAGGACCTCGGGCGGCTTGCCCGAGGCGCGACCGAAGCTGGAACCCCACAACCCGGCGGTGCGCACCAACACCACCCGCACGTCAGGCACCGCGCGCAGCAACTGCTCGACCGCACTGTTGCCGCCCAGGTCTTCCCGTCGCTGGCGATAGATGCGGCCCGCGGGATAGAGCAACAGGGATTCGCCCTGGCGCAAGGCTGCGGCGCTGGCCTCGATCATGGATTCCACCTGCTCGCGCGCGCCCCGCCCATCGCGGGTCATGTCCGCGATCTCGAGGGCTCGCGCCCGGCGCGCCAGAAAATGAATGCCAAACCGGCGAGCCTGGGCGCGGTCGGCCAGCACGCGCGGCCGGAAGCGCGGCCAAAGCACAGCCATCAACATGATGGGATCGATGAGTGCCGGGTGGTTGGCGAGAAAGAGCACCCCGCGACCATCAGGAGAAGCGATGCGATCCAGACCGCGCACGCGGATGCGGTAGCGCAACCAGAGGAGGCTGCGGATGACAAGGCGAAGGAAGCGGTTGAGCATGGCGGCTATTCTTTGCCGACGCAGTATATCGCCTCCCGCCTTTCTTCGGGTTGTCGTAGCATTGCATCCAGCATGCGCACGACCACGACCATAGCCTTTTTCGCCGCCATTCTCATCACGACCGCGCTTTTCGCCGCCGGCCCCGGCGGTGAGCCCCCTGCCCCGGCGGCCAAACCGCGTCCAGCCCGCCACTATGAGGGTCTGCTCACTTGGGAGGTGCGCGATGCCGACACCGGCGCGCCCATCCCGTGCAAGCTGACCTTCGTCGGCGTCGAGGGCACTCACGAGCCGGAGTTCACCCACAACGACATCGGCAAGCCCGAGGGCGACTTGGCCATCGCTGCCTACCATCGCGTGTTCTCCGCCGCAGGCGACGGGGCGGTACGGGTGCCACCCGGGACCTACGACGTCTACGTCAGCCGCGGCCTGGAATGGGACGTGGCGGTGGTTCGCAGGCTCAAAGTCACGCCGGAAGGCGCTGATTTGGTCGCCCAGTTGCACCATGTGATCGACTCACGCGGCTGGTATTCGGCCGACTTTCACGTACACGCAGCCCCCTCGCCGGATTCCATCGTGCCCCTGCCCCACCGGGTGATCGAATTCATCGCCGACGGCATCGACCTTTTGACCTCCACCGACCACAACATCGTCACCGACTACGGTCCCACCATCAAAGCCCTGGGAGTGGGCCACCTCATCAGCACTATCATCGGGGACGAGATCACCACCGCCTCGTGGGGTCATTTCGGCGCCTTCCCGCTGCCGCAAGACCTGGCCCGGGCCGGTCAGGGAGCGGTGCTCGCCCACGGCCGCACCCCCAAAGCCATCTTCGAGGAGGTGCACACCCATGTGCCGGGCGCAGTCATCGACGTGCACCACCCGCGCATCGATCCGACCATCGGCTACTTCACCATCGGCGAATTCGACCCGCACGTGGACCGCGCGGGCAAGAAGGGCTTTTCCTTCGATTTCGATGCCATCGAGGTGCTCAACGGCTATCAGGACCCGGCCCGCCGCAGCGTGGACCGTATGATCGACGACTACCTGGGCTTGCTCAACCACGGGCATCTGGCCACCGCCACCGGGAACTCGGATACCCATCACCTCACCTTCAACATGGGCGGCTATCCCCGCAACTACCTGCGCGTTCCAGACGACCGCATCGGGCACGTCACCGCACAAGACGTTGCCCAGGCGGTGCGCGCCCACCATGTCTTCTTCACCACCGGTCCTTTTGTCCGTATGCACGCGGGCCAGGCCGACATCGGCGACTTGGTTGCCGCGCCCAGTGGTCACGCTCGCGTGGACATCGAAGTCGATGCCGCGCCGTGGGTGTCGGTCGACCGGGTGATCCTCTATGTGAACGGCAAGGAAGCCCAGCGCTGGCCCGTGCCAAGCGGTCAAAATGTGGCGCGTTTTCGCGCCAGCCACGAAATCACCCTAGCCGCCGACGGCTACGCCTTGGTGCGAGTCGACGGCAACGAACTGTTGGCGCCCGTGGTTGGCGACCGAAAGACCTTCGGTGTCTACCCGCTGGCGCTCAGCAATCCCATCTTCTTCGACGTGAACAACAACGGCCGCTATGATCCCGCCTACAAGCATGGCGAGCGACACTAGAAAAGCGATGCCTCAAACCGCCGAGTGGCGGACGGCCGACGATACACTGCAGAACCCTGGAAGGGTTCCGCACCTCCCGCGACGGGCTTCGGCGAGCAAAGCTCGCCTGCGCCCACGCGGATCGGTCCGATGGCGGCGTCGGGCCTCCGCTTCCGGTCCTCAAGTACATCAGNNGCGGCGCAGCCGCGGGGTGGGTGGCGGGGTGGTCCGTCGCAAGTCGGCCCTCCTTGCCCTCGGGCCGGCTTGTCGGCCGGATTCTAAGCGTCATCCAGATCCTTGCCTGGGCGTTGCGCATCCGAAACTTGTCTCAAACCCTTTCACGTGCCCCCTTAGAGGGGTCCAGAAACATGAGTGAACCTACTTGGGTGAACGAGGTTCGGCAGATCGCGAAGCGCGTGCGGCGCCGGGTGCTGGAACACACCCTCAGGCACAACGGCGGCTACATGAGCCAGGCCTGCTCGTCAGCCGAAATCCTCTCCACCCTGTACTGCAAGGTGATGAACCTCGCGCCGCTGGACAAGCCCCTACGCCCGCGGCCCTTCCCTGGCGTTCCTTCACGCAGCAACCGCATCTACCGCACTGGCGCTGAATTCAACGGGCGCCCGCTAGCGCACCAAGATAGATTCTTCCTCTCCCCCGCCCACTATGCGTTGGTACTGTACGCAATCCTCATCGAAACCGGGCGCATGGATCCCACTGGTTTGGAGGACTTCAACCGCGACGGATCGTCGGTGGAGATGATCGGCGCGGAACACTCACCCGGTATGGAGGTGACATCCGGTTCGCTCGGTCAATGTCTGTCCCAGGCTGCCGGGATCGCGCTGGCGCGGCGGATCAACGGGGATCAGGGCAAGGTCTGGGTCTTCATGAGCGACGGCGAGTTTCAGATTGGCCAAACCTGGGAGGCGATTGCGGCGGTCGCATTTCATCGCCTCGACCGGCTTGCGGTCTACGTGGACGTCAACCGGCAACAATGCGACGGACTGGTGGCGAACGTGATGCAACTCGAGCCCCTGCACCAGCGCCTGGAATCCTTTGGATGGCGCGTGGTTCGGGTGGACGGCCACGACCCCGGTGCGCTCGCTGCCCCCGCGGCGCAGGCAGCCGACGGACGCCCTTTGGCGGTGTTGTGCGACACCGATCCCTGCCACGGTCTGCAACTGTTGCGCGCCAATGCCCCCAAGCTGCACTACCTTCGCTTCAAAAACCCCGACGAGCGCGATGCTTTTCGCCGGGTTCTGGAGGCGATGTAGTGGAAACTCTCTCGCGTGTGCACGCACGGAGCCTGGTGGCCTGGGCTAGGGACAAACCCAAGGCGGTCGTCCTGTCGGCAGACCTCACCAGCTCATGTGAGGCTGACGCTTTCCGCGACGCCTTTCCCGACCGCTTCTTTTCCATGGGGGTCGCCGAGCAGAACATGTTGTCCTTCGCGGCCGGATTGGCGCGCGAGGGCTTCCTGCCTCTGGTGCACACCTTCGCGGTCTTCATCTACCGCCGCGCCTTCGACCAGGTGGCCATGAGCGTGGCCTACGCAAACCTTCCGGTGAAGATGTTCGGATTTCTACCTGGCATCACCACGCCGGGCGGTGCCACCCACCAAGCGGTGGAGGATGTGGCGCTCATGCGCACGCTCCCCAACATGACGGTGCTGGAGACCGGCGACGCCACCGAAGTGGAAAGCGTTCTGGACGTGGCGGCCTCGGTTCCGGGGCCGGTCTACGTGCGCATGCTTCGCGGCGAGTTGCCGCGGCTTTTCCCCGCCGCGGAACCGCTTCGCCTCGACCAGCCCCGGGTGCTTTCGCGCGGGAAGGATCTGACTATCCTGTCGAGCGGACTGTGCACCGAAGAGGCTTTGCCGGCCGTCGCCCTGCTCAAGTCGCGTGGGGTGGCGGTGGAGCACCTGCACCTTTCCACGCTGAAGCCGTGCAACCACCCCGCAATCCTGCAGGCCCTGGCCCAGCCGAAGTATGGGGTCCTGACTTTGGAGAATCATTTGGTGACGGGTGGGCTCGGATCGATCGCGGCCGAGAAGATCGCCGAGAACGGCTTGGGCGTGAAACTGTGCCGTCTGGGACTTCAGGACACCTTCGCCCACGGCGCGTCCAAGGGCTACCTGATGCGCGAATACGGGCTGGATGCTCTCGCCCTGGTGCGGGCCGCCGAGCAGGCGGTCAAGACAGATCTCAACATCCGTGCTGAGGATCTTGCCCAGATGCGAGTCGAGACGGTGCCGAGCGAAGCCAAGCCCGAGGACCTCTGATGGAACACGGGAAACCCTGCCAAGAGGCTCCTTGCCACAGCTGTGACCGTTTTGCGGTCTGGTACCTTTTGCGCGGCGACGAAGCCGAGGCGCGGGCAAAGGCCGCGGACCTTTGCCTGGAGCAGACCGTCGAGTGTCCCGCCGCGATCCTTCCGGAGGGGTTCATCAAGGACCAAGTTGTGGGACGCCTGGAGGCCCTTGCGCGAACGGATGGCGGCGCGTACCGGGCGCTGGTTTCGTTTCCGGACGACGTGACCGGCGGCGAACTGCCCCAGCTCTTGAACGTCCTCTACGGCAACATCAGCCTCAAACAGGGGTTCCGCCTGGAACGCGTGAAAGATTGTTTCCCCTTCTGGAGCCGTTTTAGGGGTCCGCGTTTCGGGCGCGCGGGGCTGCGCGCGCTATTGGGCGTGCCCAGTCGGCCGCTGCTTTCCACCGCAGTCAAACCCATGGGGCTCCCGCCGGAGCAACTGGCTCAGTTGGCCGGACGTTTTGCCGCGGGCGGAATCGACCTCGTCAAGGACGACCACGGCCTGTGCAACCAACCCTTCGCAACCTTTGCCGAGCGCGCCGAGCGCTGCGCCGAAGCTGTGCGCAAGGGTTCGGCGCAAACTGGCCGCCAGTCCCTCTATGCCCCGAACGTGACCGCGCCCGCGGACGAACTGCGCAAGCGCGCCGACTTCGCCAAACGGATCGGCGCGGGCGCCTTGCTGGTGTGTCCTGGGCTCACCGGGTTCGATGCCATGCGGACTTTGGCCGACGACGACACCCTGCAATTGCCCATCCTGGCCCACCCTGCCTTCTTGGGAAGCTTCGTGACCAGCTCGGAAAACGGCATCTCACACTACGCTTTGTTCGGCCAGATGATGCGCCTGGCGGGGGCGGATGCCGTCATCTTCCCGCATTCGGGCGGACGCTTCGGGTTTTCGCTGCAGGACTGTCGCGAGGTGGCGGACGGGACCCAAGCGCCTCTCGGGGACTTGCGCAGCATATTCCCCGCGCCCGGGGGCGGCATGAGCCTGCAGCGCATCCCGGAGCTGCGGGCATTCTACGGCAACGAAGTCATCTTCCTGGTGGGCGGAGATCTTCTGCGCCATAGCGCGGAGATCGAAAAGAACTGCGAGCGATATCGGAAAATGGTGGACAACCCGTGAGCAGCGCAGGGCGAAGGTTGCGTTTGCTTTGCGCAATCCATAAGATGGGTTCCTACGTCGAGGCGGATTGCACATCTTCAGGAAAGGAAAACCAATGAACCGATTCCATAGAGCATGGCTAGTTGTCACCATACTCGTTTGCGGCTACGGACCGGCATACGCGGCGGCGAAGCCGGCGCTCCCGGCGGCGAAGAAGCCGGCGCCACCGGCGGCGCTCGGGCAACTGGAAATCTTGCGCTGGTCGTATTCGAAATGGATTCCCGGAATGTTTTGCACGAAGCTCGACGAGCCGACCGACCCGCACGGATGGGACGACAACTTTCTCTGTGCAAGCCACGATCTTGGCCTGCGCTGGTCGAGCCTGGGGCCCATCGCCGGAATGGTTTGTACCCGGTTCGAAGAGAAGTCCGATCCCGACGGATGGAGCGACAACTATCTTTGCGCCCCACGAGACTATGGTTTCCGGTGGTCGAATTGGGACCCCATCGAGGGCATGCAATGCCTGCAGATCAACGAGCCCTCAGACCCGCACACCTGGAACGACAACTTTCTCTGCTGGCCCCCCGCGGGGAAGGGCCCGCTCAATGCCGTCAGCTATCCGAAGAACCGAACCGATCTCATCAACCTCATCAGGTCAAGACGCGACTATCAATCCTATTTGGAGATCGGCCAGGGTGCCCGCGCGGAGAATTTCGACGCGATTGACAGCAAGATCAAGATTGGGGTTGACCAGGATCGCAAGTCGAACGCCGCCTTCCAGATGTCGCCCGATGAATTCTTCGCGCAGAACAAGCAAGTCTTTGATCTCATCTTCATCAACGGCCTGCACGATGCTGCCCAGGTCGAGAAAGCGGTGCTGAGTTCCATGAAGGTCCTCAGCAAGAATGGAACCATCGTCATGCGTGACTGCAATCCCAGTTCGGCAGCCAGCGATATGTGGAAGGCTTGGGTCAAGCTCAGGGCCAGCCACGATGACCTGAAGATGATCGTGGTCAACTTCGATGGCGGCTGCGGGGTGATCACCCGCGGCAAGCAGAGCAAAGTGAAGCTGCCGGCCGAGCTGAATTACCCAGCCCTGGATGCGCACCGAAAGGAATGGCTAAACCTCACCGAGGTCGACGCCTTCCTGAAGGATCTCGCGAGCCAGTAGATTCGGAGCTAGTTTCCCGCTAATTCGTTGACCAGCCACGCCAGTCGTTCGCCACGCTCGACGAAGGCACCGGTCGCGCGCGCCAGGGCTCGCTGGGGCATGCCTGCCACGACCGCGCTTTCAGGATCTTCCACCACCGCGGTGCCGCCCGCAGCGTAGATTGCGCCCAGGCCATCGGCCCCGTCAGCGCCCATGCCCGACAGGACGATGCCCAGCGCACGCCGGCCAAAGGCCGCGGCCAGCGACGACAGCAAGACCGTGCCCGATGGCCGAAAGCCGTCGACCACATCGCCCCGCTGCAGGCGCACCCGCCCGTCGATGGTCAGTTCCACATGTGCATCGTCACCTGCCACCACCACCTGGCCGGGCCGTGCACTGTCTCCCTCGCACGCTAGCTTCACCGAGAGTTTGGTCGCCGCCGCCAACCACGACACCAAGGCATTTGCGAATCCCCGTTCGGTGTGTTGCACGACCACGATGGGCGCGGGAAAGTCGGCGGGCAGGCCGCTCAGCAGATCACGCAGTACGCGCGGCGCTCCCGTCGAGCCGACCACCCCCACCACCCCGACTTCACCGGGACGAAGCGAGAGCGAGCGACGAATCACCGGCTGAGCCAGGGCACGCGCGCGCGCCACTTGCACCATGCGACGGATGGTTCCCACCAGTCGCGGCAGGCTCTTGTCGTCAAATCCTTCGCTGGGCTTGTGAAAAACCTCCAACCCTTCACCCACCAGCGCGTCCTGGGCTAGCTGGTCGGAGGAGCCCGGCGCGCTCGCCAGCACCAGGATCGGACAGGGGCAGTCGCGCATGATGCGCAGGGCGGCGTCGGTCCCGCCCATGATCGGCATCAGCAGGTCCATGGTGATCAGATCGGGCCGCAAATCGGTGGCTAGCCTGACCGCCTGCGACCCGTCGCCTGCCTCGCCCACTACCTCCAGGTCGGGTTCGCGAGAAAATCCTGCGCGCAAGACCTCACGCACTACCGGCGAGTCGTCGACAATTAGCACGCGGATGCGCGCGGGCTGGCCGGTCGCGCTGGCCGCAGTTCCCCTGCCCTCGGCATGGCCGCGAGTCGAATCCCGCGCGCGCGCCATGCGGCGCACAGTCGCAGCCAGTGCCGCTGCCGCCGTCACGTCGAAGCCTGTGGTCGGCTTGGGGAATACTTCGAGAGCGCCCCGAGCCAATGCCTCCATCGCCAGCATGCGCACATCGCCACCGTCGCGTGCCACCACCACGATGGCGGTGGGGCATTCACGCATGATCCTTTCTGCGGCTTCCAACCCGTCCATCACGGGCATGAGCACATCCATGGTGATGACGTCGGGCCGCAGCTTTGCGGCCAGTTCAACCGCGGCTCTGCCGTCGCCCGCTTCGCCCACCACCTCGATATCCGTGGTCGCCGCGAAGCCTTCGCTCAGCACCGCCCGAATGAGCGGGGAATCATCGACCACCAGCACTCGCGTCTTCACGGCCGCACCACGAAGGGACTCACGGTCCGCCATAGCAGGGCTTGCGTGAAGTCGCTCTTGTCAATGTAGGCCTGCACCCCTGCCTCCAAGGCGAGTTTTCTGTCGCTCTCGTTGCCACGCATGGAGATGGCCACCACCGGAATGTCGTTGCCCTTGCCACGGCTACGAATAGCACGCAGCAGGCCCAGCCCGTCGAGCCGCGGCATGTCCATATCGGTCAGCACGATGTCCACCCCCGGCTCGGCCGCCAATACCGCCATTGCCTCCTCGCCATCGTTGGCGACCAATACCTGCAGACCATAGCAGCGCAGCGCCTCGGCGATGATGTCACGCACGATGGGCGAATCGTCGACCACCAACGCCAAGCGACCGGCCCCGCCCAGGGCTGATGGATCCGCAGTTGCCGCACGCGCCTTGGCTTGCTGGCTGCGCGCCAACAACACCAGCTCGGTCGCTTTGAGCACCACCGCGAGCGTCCCATCCTCCAAAGTCACCGCAGAAGTGACCAGGGGCTGGCGCTCAAAGAATTTCACCATGGGCTTCAGGACGACCTCACGCTCCAGGTGCTCGCTGCTGCCCCGCAAGGCCACCAGGTCCGCGCCACTTTGGGCGACGATAATGCGCGTGTCGGCGCCGGTGCCCCGGGTTTCGTCCAACGCCTTGCCCAAATCGAGCAGGGGCAGCAGCAAATCGTTGTAGCGGATTGCCGGTCCGTCGAAGCTTTCCACTGTCTCTACCGAACGCGCCTCCACCAAGGCGCGCACCGAGGTTGCGGGCAGGCCGTATGTGCCCATGCCCACCCGAAACAGAACCACGCGCGAGATGGCGACGGTGATAGGCACGTAGATGTCGAAGGTCGTCCCCTGCCCAACCCTGCTTTGCACGTCCACCGTCCCGCCTAGACCTTCCACCACGTCAAGCACCACATTGAGCCCGATGCCCCGGCCTGATAGCTCAGTGACTTGACGTCGCGTCGTGAAACCAGTGGCAAAGATGGTGCGGATGATCTGCGCGTCCTGGGCCGAGTCCGCTTCCGCCGCGCCCAGCAGGTTCATCTCGACTGCCCGCCGTCGTACGGTCGCCGGATCGATCCCGGCTCCGTCGTCGGATACCCGCAGGTGCAAGCGCTGGCCCACGACAGTGGCCGCAACTCGCACCGTGGCTTCCGCTGGCTTGCCCAGCCGCTTGCGCGTTTCTGCATCCTCGATCCCGTGATCGACGGCATTGCGCAAGAGGTGCAAGAGCGGCTCCTCCAGCATTTCGAGCAACGCCTTGTCCACCTCGACCTGCTCGCCCTCGGTGTCCAGGCGCACCTGGCGCGCAAGCGAGCGCGCCAGCGTGCGCAGGGGCACGGGGAATCGCTCCAGCAGCGTCCACAGCGGCGTCATGCGCAGCTCGCGTGTGGCGTTGTCTAATTCCGCCACCACCCGCGATAGCCCGTACGCCTCCTCGCGCAGCCGGGACTCTATCCCGGCCAAGCTCTCCACCAAACTCCCGCACTTGTGTGCCCGGTGTTCGTCCTCGAACAATCGGAAGGCCTCCTGCGCGTCGGCTGCGGTCTCGCGAACTTGATGCAACTCGCGCACGAGCTGGCGGCAGCGCACGTGCGACAGCAACATGTCCGAGACCACGCCGCGCAGTCGATCGATCTTCTCCGAGGCGATGCGAACCGAGGCCTCGCGCCGCGCGGGGCCTGCTCGATTGGACGCCGTGGGGGGAGCGGCTGCTGCGGGCAAATCGGGGATCGCATTCGCGCCGGTTTCCGCCTGGGACAACCGTGCCTGCACCTCGGTGGCAAGCGCCTCTGTCTCGGAGGACCGAGCGCCGGGCTGGCTTTGCACCAGCTCGGAGACCAGATCCAACCCGCGCAGGACCAGATCACCGGCGTGCTGGTCGGGACGACCATGCTGATCACGCACCAGCTTCACGAAACCCTCGACCAGATGCACCAGGCGCGACACCTCAACAAAGCCGGTGAGGCTGGCTTCGCCCTTTAGGGTGTGGCTTTCGCGCAAGAACCCATCCGGGGCTACGCCTTTGGTTTCAAAGTCGATCCACGCCAGATTCAGGCGACCGATGCGTTCGCTCGCCACCTGGCGGAACATTTCCAGTCGCTGCTGTCGGGCTTCCTGGATGATCGCCACGACCTCACCGGCTGCTTGCATGGGCCGTTGCGCTCGCGGAGCACGGCGCGGGATCGACGACGAGAACCGGTGGTGGGGTCATCCGCCCACTGTCCACCAGGGTGCCGAGTTGGAGCGCGGCCGCAGCCAACTCCGCCGCGTTGGCAGTGGTCTGGCGGGTTCTCACCATGGCATCGGTGACCGTCGCCGCCATGTCGTCCATGCTCTGCCCCACCTGCTCGGTCGCCTTGCGCTGCTGCTGGGTGACCTGGGCTATATCGCGGGCTGAACGTGTGGTCTCCTCGGAAAGGGCGATGCCCTCCTGCCCGGCCTGAACCGCAACCTGCGAGGCGGCCCGCATGTCGTTCATCAAGCGCCGGATGCCGGCGACTGACTCCATCACGCTCTCGGCCAGTCGACGCATTTCTGCCGCCACCAGGGTAAAACCGCGCCCAGCCTCGCCCGCCTTGGTGCCCTCCAGCGCGGCGTTGAGAGCCAGAAGGTCGGTGCGGTCTGCCACCTGCATGATGGCGGCCAGAATCTCGACGGCTTTCTCGGCATGGCTGTCGAGCTCCTTGATCCGCAATGCCACATCCCGGTTCCCCGCCACTGTCCGCTCGGCGTTCCCCAATACCGTGCTGGAGTTTTCGGCAATCTGTTGTGCCGAGGCCAACACTAGCTCCATGGTGCGCCGGGTTTGCTCGATACCAGAAGCTTGCTGCATGCCTGCGCTTTCCTGGCTGCGCGCCGAATCCACCAGATCCTGCGCCAGCCAAGTCAGTCGCTTGGCCACTGCGCGAATCGGACGCGCGATATTGCCCGACACGAACCAGGCCACGCTCGCGCCGATGAACAGAATGACCAGTGCCCCACCCAGCAAGGCGATTTGGCTGGAGCGGATGGCATCGTCGATGGACTGGCGCGAGAAGCCCGCCACCAGCGTCCCCAAGTGGTTGCTGCCGCTAGCAATAGGCTGAAGTACGTGGAGCAACCCGCCGCGCGCCTGCACGACCCGTTCCTGTTGGCTGTTGTCGTGCAACTCCTCGCCGGAGGCCAGCTCGCCCGCACTCTGCCTCGCATAGACCTCGCCGCTGGCCTTCATCACCACCACGTAGCGCAGATCCGCATGACCGCGGACCGCGGCCAGAGAATTGCTAACCTCTCGTCGGTTGTCAGTCTCCACCGCCGGAGTGACCAACTTGGCCAACACGCCGGTGATGCCGGTGGCGCGCGTAACCAGGGCCGCGCTGGCAATCCGTTCCTGCTGCACCAGCAGGTACCCGGCGAAACAAAGGGTGACGATGGCTATCACCAAGGTGAACGCCAGGATCAATTTCACGCGCAGAACCAGCGTGCTCATGCCTGGCCACCCTTGCGAGTTGGTTCCGCCATCAGGCGCCCCCTTGGCTCCGCCCGGCCGCCGTCGCGACAAGCTGGGGCACGTCCAGCAAAGATACGAGCTTGCCCTGCCAGTCAAACTCGTTGCGCAGGAAAGACGGCCGTTCTGCGCCGCTGGCTCGATCCGTGACTGGCGCCGGAATGTCGTCGATGATGCCGCAAATCTCGTCAACCACGAGAGCGATGTCGCAATCATCGGCGCGCACCACCACTAGGCGTGGCCGAGTCGTAGCCGCCTCCGTCGCCGCGGACCCCACCGTCCCGACCATTTGTTCCAGACTGATGACCGGCACCAAACTGCCACGCAGGCCAGTCACGCCCAGCACGTGGCGGGCGGCCGTGGGTACCCGTGTGATGGCGCTCTTGACCGCCACCTCCTGAATCATGCGCGCATCGATGGCGAACCAACGTCCGCCCACGCGCACGAGCATGAGCGCTGTATTTACATGGGAACCCTGGGAGGGTTCCCATTCCCTCCCGCGCCCTGGCTCCGGCGGGCTCCCCACGCGACTGGGCGACGCCGACAACGATTCGGGCAATGGCACACCGCTGCGACTCATTTCTGAAGATCCTGGAAGAGAGTAGCCACGCGGCTGACCACCGTGTCGGCGCCTGCCAACTTGGACACGAACGCCTCAGGTCGAATGGCGTCCAGGCGGTCGCGCAATTCAGCCTCGGAGCGGCCGGAGATCAGCAGGACTGCCGTACGCTGGCCACGCGTCACCTCACGGAAACGCTGGCACAGCTCGGCCACATCTAGATTTGGCATCTGCACGTCCGCAACCAGCACCGCTGGGGAAAACGACGCGCACATCGTCATGACGGCTCCGAGCGAAGTGGCACTGCGTACCTCGTAGCCCCGCACCTCTAGGACATCGGCCAGCGCTTGTGCCGCCACCGGGCTGTCGTCCACCACCAAAACGCGGCGGCCGCCACCCGTCGCGCGCGACGTCTCAGCAAACACCGGGGTGGAGCGCTTGCCGGAAAGCTCTTGCAGCAGATAGCTCAGTTTGCGCAGCAAACGGCCGCAGGTAACCCGTGCCTGCCGATCCGATGCGGTGCCGAGCAGGCGCGCCGTTTCTTCGCCCTCACGGGCCGCGTGGGCCACCTCCGGCAGATTGACCATGGCGGCCTCTCCCCCCAGCTTGTGCAAGTCGCCGGCAAGGTCCCAAACCTCGCCCGCCTTGCCGACTCGCCCTAGGTCACGGGAAACCAATTCCTTTGCTGTAGATATGAAACGCTCCTGAAGCGCGGGACGCGAGATCGCAGCCATGGCCGTTGATGTCAACATCGGCCCTCGGGGCGAAGAACCTTAGAGGCATCCCTTTCAAGGTATTCGCAAAGGCCTGTGTCCAGCCTCTCCCCGACGGGGAAAGGCCGCCGACGTCCGCGGCGGCGGGTGAGGGTCGCTCGCATTCAGCGCAGGCGGCTTCTTCTGCAGGTCTGGCCCCTCAACCAGCCCTCTCCCCGTCGGGGAGAGAGCTTCAGAGATGGACTTCCTCAAAACCTTGAAAGGGCTGAACCCCAGAAGGCTTCGTCCGACCGCGCTGCTACGCGATCAATTCTGCGGAATCGCCGCGGGCGCCGTCAGGCTCATGTGATTGAGGCCGAAATAGCCGGACGCCACGTAGAGGTCATCGCCGAACGCCTGCATGGAGCTGGCCCATCCCAGGGTACGCAGGAAGTTGACCCCGGTGGGCTGGGTCGGAGTGGACACGTCCACCGCCAGGACGCCATCGCCCGACAAGTTTAGGAACAAGCGGCCACGTTTCGCGCCCATGATCTGCAGGTTGTACGCCTTGGTCGGCTGGTCGTAGAGCGTGGCGAATGTGTCGTTGCTCAAGTCGAAGATCATCAGTCGGTCAGACGTGGTCTGCCAGTCTGGGGTGCTGGAACTACCCGAGCCGGCGACGCCCCCGCCGGCCGGGACTGCGATGCCGCCTCCGTAGTTCCCGTAGCCGTAGTAGTAGTTCTGCTCGCTCGTCACGTACATGGTGTTGCCCTCGACGGTCAGTCCTTCCAGATACATGTTGCTGAAGGTCTTGGTGCTCAGTAACTCAGCGGCCGGCCGTCCGCCGACGTCAACCTGGCGCAGCAAGTTCAATCGGGTGTCAGGTCGATAGTATCCGTAGGTGCTGGTTCCCGTGGGCGGGATGTAGACATAGAGTTGGTCTTCCGTCATGAAGTACCGGCTGCCCGCGGCCGGCGCCCAGGTGCGCACCAGCGGACCCGGGATGTTGATCCTCTCGGCGGCCACAAAGCTGCTGCCGGATCTGTTCCAGCGCTGGGCGTAGTACTTGTATTCGCTGAAGGTGCTGCCACTACTGTCCGTTCGCTGGCCCGCTGCCTCGCGCAGGCCCAGATAGAATCCGGTCGGGTCTACTGGATCGCCGACCAGGGTATACGCGTTCCAGTTCGTGTTGGAACTGGGCAGAGGCACCTGGCCCACAGTCGGGGCGTCGGAACTGGTCAGATCCAGGTACACCAGGCTCGCCGTGTACGCACCGACCTGGGTCGTGTAGTCATAGTTGTATTCCTCGTCGACCGTCACCAGCCCACTTTCGACCTCGCTCCAGTTGCCGTATCCGTTGAACCAATAGCCGCCCCAGTAGCCGTCCCAACCGCACCAATACGGGTAGTACGGAATTACGCTACTCGGCAAGACGGTAGAGCCCGCCCGCCGCGGATGGGTGGGGTCGGTCAAGTCGTAGACCAGAACCTGGGTTTGCTGCTGATAGTAGTTGTTCCCTGTGCTCTTGTCGTAGGGAAGGTAGCGGAAGAGCAGCAACTGGTTGCCATGCTTCATCGCTTGTTGCACCTGCCCAACCGAGAAGCTGGCCACCGGAGTTGCACCGTCGAGATCGCCGCCGGCCACAAACACCCTGAACTGCGAGAGATCCTGGTTGGTGTTGTAATAGTAGCCTGGCTGCGACTGAACCTGCGCCACCAAGTAACTGCCAAATTGATAGATCTGATTGTAGTAGGGCGCGACTTCGATGATCGACTGCAACTTCGGATTGGCAAGGTCCTGCAAACTGGCAATCGAGGCGTGAGTGTCGGACAGGTTCACCATCATGCGCTGGCCAGTGGTCTGGTGCCCGAAGACGATGGTGCGGCGGACCTCGCCGTTGGGATGGATGAAGGTGCCG
>PMJO01000043.1 GCA_003158455.1 Myxococcales bacterium
TGGGGATTTCGATCAGCCCGGCCCTCTGGACCTTGCCCGCCAGGGAGAACACCTTCGTGCCTTTGCTGGTCTTGGTCCCGATGCTAGCAAACTCCTCCCCGCCATGGCGAATGATCCACGGCACCATCGCCAGCGTCTCGACGTTGTTAATGAGGGTAGGTTTGCCCCACAGGCCGGACTGCGCGGGGAACGGCGGGCGCAAGCGCGGCATTCCCCGGCGGCCTTCTACCGACGCGATCAAGGCCGTCTCTTCACCGCAGACGAAGGCGCCCGCGCCTTCCTTGATAGAGATACCCAACGGGTAATCGCTCCCCAGCAGGTGATCACCCAGCCAGGCGCGCTGCTCGCACTCGGCCAGTGCCGCTTTCACCCGCCGCAAAGCCTGCGGATACTCGTGGCGGACGTAGAAAACGGCTTCGTGGGCGCCGACCGCTACCGCGGCAATGGCCAGCCCCTCAATGACCCGATAAGGAAACGATTCGAGGATCATCCGGTCCATGAANNCGCCTTCATCGCCGTTGCAGATCACGTATTTGGTTGCGCCAGGCTGCTGCCGCACCATGCGCCATTTCTGGCCGGTGGAAAACCCCGCACCCCCGCGCCCGCGCAGGCCGGAGCGTTCGATGGCCGCGATGATCTGTTCGGGCGGAAGCGCAGCGCACTCTGAACTTTGGACTTTGGACTTTGGACTTCCCACCCCCAGGCACCCGGCCAGTGCGACAAAGCCATCGTGTGCCAAATACTCCTCGAGGTCCAAGGGATCGAGCCGCCCGTAGTGTTCCATGGCGATGTGGACCTGTCCGTCGAAGAACGCCCGCAGGCCAGGATCATGCCGGTCAACCGTCAAGCGTCCGACTTGTGGGGCCGCAGCGTCATCTTCCACTAGCAAACCGTCCACCGCCTTCGTCCAAAGCTGTGACATACGGTGCACAAGGCCACGCGGGCGGAAGTGCGATTGCACGAGTTCGCCAGCCTGGGTCTGGGTCAGCCCTGCATAAGTCACACTCGACTTGCCGGGCACGGCGACCTCGACCATTGGTGTCTTATAGCACGCCCCGACGCATCCAACGCGCTTGACTGTTGCGTTCGCGCCGCTCAGCGCGAGGCTCTGCTTCAAGGCATTAAAGACCCGATCTGTTCCTTTCGCGAGGCAGCATGAGTCGAGGCAGACCTTGATCTCGGCACCCCCGTTTCGTTGTGGGGGGCTGCTGCCCGCTAGCTTGGCGGCAGCCGCGTTTAGCCGGCTTGCCAGGAAATCGCGAATTGCGCCCGGCACCTTCTCGGCCGCCGCATAGCCGATCGTCTCCTCCTCGATCCGCACCACTGGGGCGAGTGTGCAGCAACCGAGACACGCGACGCGCTCGATTGTGAATCGCCGGTCCGCGTCGGTGTCCGAGCCCGCGGGAATGCGCAGATGGCGGCGCAGCGCTTCCTCGACCCGCTCGGCCCCGCCCACATGGCAGGCCGTGCCGTGACAAACATGGACGATGTGCTTGCCGCTCGGTTCATGCCGGAACATGTCGTAGAAGGTCGAGACCCCGCTAATCGCCGCCGGGGTTATTTGCGTGGCAGCGCTGACGCGCTGCAAAACCTCCTCCGGCAGGAAGCCGTAATGATCCTGCAGGGCCTGAAGAATCGGGATAACCGCATCGGGCGCGCGCCCGATGCGGTCCACTGCCTCATCCACGTATTTCAGGTCAAGGCTCATGATCTCATGGTTGCCCGGCCTTCTTCTCCTGCGCTGCCGCCGCGCCCAAACACCACATATTTGTCAGCCCGCGCATCAAGATCCTGTCCTGCGCGAACGCCGGACTGGCATGGAAGCCGTCGCCCATCTCGGTGCGGAATAATTCCTTAAACTGCCGCGCGGCTTCGATCACCACCGCGGTTCCCTTCTGGCTGAACAGGTAAAGCCGGTCCGCGGCCAGGCTCGGCGACGCATGGCACTCCATGTCGAAATCATGCTCCCATTGCTTCTTGCCGTCCTTCGCGTCGAGGCACGTCAACATGCCCGAGGTGGTTACCGCAAAGACCAGTTCACCGTTGCTGGTCGGGCTGGTGACGTCCGGCACGTTGTCTTCGTTGGTCCAAACGACATGGGTCTTGGTCACATCGCCCTGCCCGTCCGGACGAATCGCCAGCAACTTCTCCGACGGGCTGGCCACGAACAGCAAGCCGCCGGCGAACTCGGGCGAGGGTGTGATCTCACCGTTGAGGCATTCCACGCGCCAAAGTTCCGCGCCATCACTCGCCGCGTAGGAGATGACACATGGAACGGCCAGCGTGATGACCTGCGTCTTTCCGGCAGCCTCGATGACGATGGGGGTCGCCCAGGAAGCTCCCACCTTGCGCGGGCGCTGCCAAACGATCTGGCCGGTGCGCCCGTCCAAGGCGTAGAGTCTGGATTTGTTGTCTTCGGCGTCCCCCTGATCGAGTTGCACGATCAGCCGGTCCTGCCAGGTGGCCAATGAGGTTGCGTGGCCATAGGGGTTTTTCAGCGCGCCAAAACTCTTAGACCAGACAGGTTTTCCTTTCAGTGTGAACGCCGCGCAGTCGCCGTTCGCGAAAATCACATAGACGCGCCGACCATCCGTTGCCATGGTCGAAGCCGCATACCCGGTGGACTCCGGGACCTCCGCTGCCGGCCCCGTCCCACTGGGAGCAACCACCACGGGTTGCCGCCAAAGAGTCTGACCCGTCTTGGTGTCGAGACAGAAGACTTCGCGCTTGCCCGCGTCGCCGCCAGACAAGAAGACCTGGTCGCCCCAGATGATTGGAGAATTGAAGCCGCTGGCGGGCACCGGCGCCTTCCACGCAATGCCCGCGCCGGTCTTTGTGTCCCACGTCACGGGCACATTCGTCAGCAATGAGAAGCCGCTGCCATCCGCGCCCCGGAAGCGAGGCCAGTTCTGCCTGAGTTCCTGGAGTGTCGCAGCATCGTTGGCCTTTGCCTGAGTAGTGGGATGCAAATCCCCGGCGCCGCTCGCTTCGTCCGCGCCAAGCAAGCTCTCCACCTCTGCCGTCCGCTTGGGCAGGGCTGCGCTCAGGCCGAGGCTCAGGATAAAGAGAAACACGCCGATAGCCGCACCGCCTGCCGCCACTGACCAGCGCGCGCTGGCCGCCGAGCGCGTGGCTTGCTCTGAGGCGTCCGGCTTGGGCTGGGGCATTGGCAGTGGTCTTTGGCAGCGCGCGCCTTGCTTGATCGCAAGGACGAATACAACCACCCCGGCGAGCAGCAAATAGACTCCTGACTCCATCTGTGCCAACTGGCGGAAGTAACGCTGGCGAAGCCGCAAGTCGAGCTGGCGGACACGCTTTTTGATTTGCTCGTCGGATGGGTTGAGCCTGAGCTGCTCCTTGTATTCCTTGAGCTGCGGCGACTTCAAGGGATCTTCCGCCCTGATGCTGAGGCGTCCAAAGATCATCGTGAGGCCGACCAGGACCGAGAAAACGCCCGCCACCCAAGCCGTCATTCGCCAGTTGCGGCGAGCCTCCATCGCGCCACGCTGTGGCGATGCTGCTGTGGGTGTAGTTTGGGGTGCGATCAACACAGGTCCACTCTCTCACGAACCTCGCAGACTCGGGTTGGTCACCCCACCCAAAGCCGGCGCCGCTGCCGGCATCAAGCCGCGTCGGACCAGTTCGTTTGGGCAGTATTCGAAGCAGCGGGCGCACGCAAAACAGTCGCCGCGGTCCGGCTCGTAATCCGTCCGCTTCCTGCGAATGGACAGGCTGATCAGCTTTGCGCCAATCACCAAGCCGACCCACGCGCCGAAGATCCAGCCCCCTATGTCAAACTTGTGCCGGATGCCCGCTGCCTCGCTCAGAATCTCCTTCGGCGTCTGGCGCGCGCGTTCGAGCGCCAGGTCATCTGGTGACAGGGCGCTGAATTTGGGAGCAGTTCCCTCTGCGCGCACCAATTGGTCGGCCAGGCTGACCGTCGGATGGAGCCGCGACGCCGGCGCGCTGAATTGATGTCCCAGCCAGCCGCCGCCGACCAAGAGCGCAGGCAGGAGCGCCAGCAGCCATGCTAAACGCCGGCGGTCTTTGGCCAGAGCTTGCGCGTCGGCTGGGTTCGCTTGTGGCTCGCGCATCGCGCCGAACGGGCACGACGCTTCGCACAGCCGGCATTGCGTGCAGTAGTCAGGGGTTACGCGGACGCGCCATTTCGCGACAATGGAGCCCAGCTTGAGCAAGGCGCCATAGGGACAGAGAAATCGGCAGTAGGGCCGCCCCACGAACACTCCGAGCAGGAGCAGCGCCGCGCCGCTCAGCACCATCAGACTCCGGCCGCTCATCCGAAAGATGGGCACGAACGGATCGTATTGGCAGATGATGAACGCGCTGCCCGTGGCGGCGAACAGCACCCCCGCACCCAGGTAGATATAAGGTAATACACTCAGCGGCTGCTCCAGCCAAGGTGGCACCTTCACCGGCTTCAGCAGCACCAGATCCTGCAGCGCCCCATGCGGGCAGACCCCGGCGCAGAAGGTCCGCCCCGCGAACAGCGCGAACACCA
>PMJO01000285.1 GCA_003158455.1 Myxococcales bacterium
GCGCTACGTGTCGCGCGAGCGGCTGCAGCGCATGCTCGACTATGAACATGAAAAGAACCTGACCCGCTTGAGCGCGGCCCGCGGTGACAGCACCGCGTTTTTCGTGTTCGCCGACACCGTGGCAGCCAAGAGCTTCCGCAACGACAAAGACTGCCACGGCTGGATGGGGCTGAAGTTCCAGAGTCATCCGCGCGACCAGGAGAGCCAGATCGTGCTGCACGTGCGTATGCTGGACGGGGAAGCGCAACTGCAGCAGGAGGCACTGGGCGTGGTGGGCGTCAACCTGCTCTACGGCGCATTCTTCCTGCACCACGAGTCCGAGCTCTTGGTTGAGTCGTTGCTCGACAACCTGTCCACCCGGCGTGTCGAGATCGACATGATCGAATTCTCGGGCATCGAGTTTCGTCATGTCGACAACCGCCTGATGAGCCTGAAGCTGGTGCAGCTCGGGCTGTCGCAAGCGGCGATGTTCAGCGCCAAAGGCGAGGTGTTGCAGCCCAGCGAGGTCCTGCACAAGAAGCCGGTGCTGGTGGAGCGCGGCACCTTCCGTCCGGTGACTAAGGTCAACATCAACATGTTGGATTGCGCGCGCGCTAGTTTTGCCCAGGCCCTGGGCCAGCCCGACGGCACCATCGTCGAATTGGCGGAGATCACCATGCGCAATCTCCTGACCGAGGAGGGTGAGATCGATCCGCGGGATTTTCTGGCGCGCGCCGATGTGTTGGCGGCCGCAGGCAAGACGGTGCTCATCTCGGACTACTTCGAGTACTACCGCCTGGCCACCTACCTGCGCCGCTGCACCCCGGAGGCTATCGCCATCGTGTTGGGCGCGGGCGGCCTGATTCCGCTGCTCGACGAGAAGTACTACACCAGTCTGGGCGGCGGCATCCTGGAAGCTTTCGGCCAACTCTTCCAGAAGAACCTGACCGTCTACGTGTATCCGTGGCTCGATCCGGCCAGCCGAAAGCTCAATACCGTGGCGAACCTGGATGTGGCCCCTGAGTTGCGCAAGCTTTTTGGCTTTCTGGTGGACCGCGGCGCCATCGTGCAACTGGAGAACTATGATCCGCGGATTCTCCACATCTTCACCCCCGATGTTCTTCGCCGCATCAAGAGCGGCGACGCGAGTTGGGAGGACATGGTGCCGCCGGAAATCGCGGAGGTCATCAAGCGGCGTGGGTTCTTCGGCTACCGGCCTGGATAGTCTTGAGATATCATCGCCACTCGACCATCTTTGCATCCAGCCCACCCCATGTCCGACCGACCACCGCTTGACCTGCCCGCTGCCAGCATCCTCGACCTCGTCGGCCGCACGCCGATGGTGGAGATTCGCCGTCTCAACCCCAACCCGCGGGTGAAGATTTTGGCCAAGCTGGAGGGCTTCAATCCCACCGGCAGCATCAAGGATCGCATCGCGCTCAAGATGATCGAGCAGGCCGAGCGCGAGGGCGCTCTTTCGCCCGGCAAGACCATCCTGGAGCCGACCAGCGGCAACACCGGCATCGCTCTGGCTATGATCGCCGCGGTCAAGGGCTATTCGCTCATGATCGTGATGAGCGAGGCGGTGTCCATCGAGCGTCGCAAGATGATCCAGGCATTTGGCGCCGAGGTGACCCTCACCGAGGCCAGCTTGGGCACCGACGGGGCTATCCTGAAGGCGCGCCAGCTTGTGCGCGAATTTCCCGCCAAGTACTTCATGCCCGACCAGTTCTCCAACCACTACAACCAGCTCGCTCACTACGAGACCACCGCGCAGGAGATCCTGACCCAGACCGGCGGCCGGCTCGACTACTTCGTATCAGCGCTGGGGACCAGCGGCACGCTCATGGGTGTGGGCCTGGCGCTCAAAGAGAAGATGGCCAACGTCAAGATCGTCAGCGCCCACCCGGTGCGCGGCCACTATATTCAGGGCCTCAAGAACCTGGAGGAGGCGATCGTGCCCGCCATCTACTCGGCGGAAAACATCGACCGGCACATCATGATCGAAAGCGAGGACGCCTTCGATTTGGCGCGCCAGACGGCGCGGGCCGAGGGGATCCTGGTCGGCATGAGCAGTGGCGCCGCCCTATACGCCGCCCGCACCATCGCGCAGGAAATCGAATCAGGCGTGATCGTGACCATTTTCCCTGATCGGGGCGAGAAGTACTTGAGCACCGATCTGTTCCGGGTGTGATCCGGGAGCCGAGGCCGGATCGGCAGGAACGGATCGAGTAGCAGCGCACCACTTCCCCTATTGTTGGCGGAGTCCACTATGAGCGTACGATGGATTGCCCGAACGGCCCAAAGCGGTGTCTTGACCGTCTTGCTGTTGTCCATTGTGGCCATTCCCCTCCTCCACACGATCTTGTTCAAAATGGATGCATGGATGGACTCCGACAATGCGTCGGAGGTGTTGCTGGCCAAGGAAATGCTTCACGCCCGAAGCGTCATTCCCTCGTCATGGTACGGCTCAAGCGAAGTCAGAACCCTGCACACCGTGCTCGGGGTGGCTCCAATCCTGGCCATAACCGGAAACATGCTCCTCTCTCGCTCGATCGCCAACATCGGCGTGGCGACGCTATTGGGGTGGATCTTCTTTCTCTATCTTCGCTCCCTGGGCGTATCAAGACCCATCTCGGCGATGACGGTCGCCCTCTCGCTGACTCCACTTTCTGCGCACACGCTCGACATGCTGTTCATGGGTTCCTTCTACACTCCCTATCTGATCGCTATCTTTGTCTATCTGCTCTTCATGGGAAGGGCGGATAGCTCCGGCAAACGACGATTTGTCGAGCCAAGCTTGTTGGCTTTCGCTGCCCTGCTGACCGGCCTTTCGGGAACCCGCTATGTTGCGATGTTGTTTCTGCCAGTGCTGCTGGCGGAGCTGTTCATAGCAGCCAAACCCCATGACCGGCTAGCCCTCGCCTTCGTGAAGATGCTGTTCGGCAACAAGCGGGTAGCAACGGCGCTTTGCTTCCTCGCTGCCTGCATCGTGGGAATGGCAACCAATCGCGTTCTTGTTGCCCGCGGTGCTATTCACTACTCCGACTATGCCGGTGGAGCGCTGGCAGACGATGTTGGGTTCCCGAATCGGGTGCGAGAGGTGGTTGTTACGCTGCTCACCTATATTGGGGGATTGCAGAGAGTGGACATGGTGAGTGCCGCTGGGATTGCGGGTCTGTCCAAGATAGCCGCGCTTTTCTGGGCTCTCTCGCTTGCGTTTCGACGCTCGAGAAGGTGGGCCGATTTGCCGTTGAGGCAGAAGGAATTCATTGCTTTCTTCTGGATATCTTCATTCGTGAATCTGTTCCTGTTGCTGTTTTCTACCGTGGTCATTGCGCCTAGATATCACCTCATCAGCGTGTTTTTGCTGATGCCATTCATTGCCATGGAGATCATGGAAGCTGGGGTTGGGACGACAAAGTATTGGCTTCTGGCCACACTGGTGGTGACCTCAATTCTATTGGGGCAATATACGGTTACGTATAGGGCAACGCGCCAAATGAGTGGCCATGTCGCGGAAAAACGCATCATCGAGTATCTGGAGAAGAATGACTTGAGATTTGGCTATGCGACGTTTTGGCGCGCGGCTTTGTTGGAAATATTGGCCAATGGAGAGATCGAGATAGCCAACATCGATGCGACACCGGCAAAAGATGCGGCTCTCTGGCTAACGGTCGATCGGTACTACGACAGGAGCTGCCACCCGGGGAAGACCTTCCTGCTGTTGACAAAGGATGAGGCGCGCAAGGCACAGCCAGATCTGCTTGAGGGATCTTTGCGGCTAGTGGAAATGGACAACTATGTGGTATTTGCCTGGGAAAGGAATCCGTTCCACTTTCTGAATGTCGACGGGTGTGGCGGCAAGACGCCCGCTCTGCAGGGCACCAAGCCCAACCGTGGTGGGATTCCTGGTCGTCACGGAGGACAATGGTCTAGCGGGTGAGCAGGTAGGTCAAGCCTGCGCCGGCTGCGGCCGCCAGAATGAGCCAGGGAACGACGTTGCCTCGCGGCTTGACCGCGCTGGCCGGCGGGCTTTCCGGGACTGCCCAGGGAAACTCCATCTCGTTCGATGGAGCGCGCCCCGGTGGTGGCGGCTGCGGCTTGTCGCCGGCCATCTTGGACATCGCCTGGCGGATCCGCTCGCGCAGCTCGGCGGGCACCTCGTCGAGGCTGGCATAGCGCTGGCCATTGATGTTGAAACTCTGGCGGACTACGACGGAGGGCGCAGGCGTGCCTCCGGCGCGGCGGGCCGCGAGCGCCTTCTCCACTTCGGCCCGGAAAGCCTCGGGTACCTCATCGACCGAGCGGTATGGCTTGCCGTTGATGATTATCGGATGAGTCACGCCCTGCTCGACCGGATCGGGAATGCCATTGTGGTTCGCGTCCTCGAGCAGGGGTCGCAACTCGGGCAGTGGCTTCGCGGGATGGGTGACCACCTTGCCGTTCCACCCCACGCCGGGCCCAGCGGCCTTGGCGTCGGCGGCCCCAGTGGCCCCTTCCTTGCTTTTGGGTTGATCGGTCACGTCGTACACTCTTCAGCAGTTGTGCAGACCAATGGTCGAGCGCGCGCAACCCGTTACTGCCACGCCCGCTCCGGCAGCCAGCGCGGCAACACTCAGAATGCCGAGCCAATGTTGCATGCCTGCCATGGTACACGAAATCCTTGGAGGGAGAGGACGCCACACGTCAGGTACTGCGGCCGGCGCACAGGTCTGGCGGATATAGGGGGCCAAGTTGACATTCATGTCGTGTCCTCGTTCTTGTTTGGCCGCGCAGACAGCCTGGTCCGGCCACAATGACCTCTTCTTCCTAGTCAGAGACCAGCCGCGCCAACCCAAACCCCGCCCCCACTACTCGGACCCGGAGGCCAACAAGGAAAAGACTACACGAAGCAAATTCCTTTTGACCCGGCGGGCCGCCTTATCGATGGCACCTCACCCGAATCGCCCCTCACAAGCACTCGCCCATGAACAAGCCGACCGAAACGTCCTGCCAGTAGGTCACCGCCAGATCCAATGCACCGTCCTGGTTGAAGTCGCCGACTGCAATCGTTTCGGGCAGGCGGCCGGTGGCGTACAGGGCTTGCGCCTCGAAGGTTCCGTCCTTCCGGCCGAGCAATACGCTCAGGGAATCGTCGTTCTGGTTGACAACCACCAGGTCGGGCGACCCGTCCGCATTGAAATCCGCCGCCAACAGGCTGCCCGCGTATGCGCCGACGGCGTACGAGCCCACCCGGCGTAAGCTGCCGTCGCCTCGGTTGAGGAATATGGCAATGGTGCTGCTGTCGTAGTTGGCTACCGCAAGATCGGGCCATCCGTCGCCGTCGAAATCCGCAGCTGCCACCGTGGCCGTCTCGCCGTCGGCACGGTAGACGACCGGGCCCTGCAAGGTTCCCGTTCCGTCGTTGTAGAAGACTCCGACGGTGCTGTCGCGGGAGTTCGACACCGCGAGATCGAGGTAGCCATCGCGGTCGAAGTCGGCGAGGGCGAGATGGGGCACGCCGGAGGTCGGGTAGAGCACCTGGGGAAGGAACGTGCCATCCCCGCGGTTGCGGAACACGCTCACCGTGGTGCTGTTCGCGACGACCAGGTCGGGCGAGCCGTCGCCATCGAGATCGCCGATCTGCACATTAGTGGGCACGCTGTCTGCGGCAAAGCTGGTTGGCGTGCCGAACGAGCCGTTGCCGCGACCCATGAGCAGCGAAACCTTGCTCGACCCATTGACGTTACTCACGGCAACCAGGTCGAGAAATCCGTCGCGGTCGAGGTCAGCAGGCTCGACCGCGACGGGCCAGTCGCCCTCGTCGAAGACCGCGGACCTCACGAAGGTGGCGTCCTTGCGGTTGCGCAGAATGGCGATGTTGTCTCCCGTGGCCACGGCGAGGTCGGGGAAGCCGTCGCCGTCGAAATCGCCGGCGGCCACGGCGTAGGGGATCGAGCCGGGGGAATAGCCGCCTCGCGCGACGAAACGGCCAGTCGCGCGGCAACTCGACGGGTGCGCGCTCTCGGCAACCCATCGATCGGTGCTGGCGTCATGGCTGGCGTCGAGGATTGGGCGCGCGCCGGCATCTGAAAGCGCCGCCGGGCTAGCCGGTGCAAGCAAGGGCGAGCGTCCGCAGGCCAGCAACAGAACTGTCAGCAGGATGCAAAGGCAGGAACGCATGTGCGACACCCAGACGCGCGACTACGGCATGATGGGCGACGGCGACTTCGGCTTTCGTTGGTGGCCCATGGGGGTGGCGGTTTGTCCCTAGCCCCTCGGTCTCCGCTTGCCGCTGGCAAGGAGCCGCAGGTTGGCGGTATCGTAGCGCGATGAAAGACCCTCGGCAACGGCCTTGGCCACTCATCGCGATCGTGTTGACTGCCCTGGCCCAACTGGCGTGCAGGGCCACCACCTCGGGCGCGCTCGCCGAAAGCTGCACACGCAGCTTTCTTCGCTACGAACCCTCAGCGTGGGAGAAGGAGTGGTCGCAAGGGGAGCTTTCCGGGGAACGACGCGACCGCGAATGCGAAATTCTTGCGACGCCGACCGAGGTTCAACGGAGTGTTCAACTGATTCGCAGCGTGCAAGGCGCCATGCTGCGAGGGATGCCGATCCCGCAAGATGCGGTCCCGCTCTTTTCGCGCATGGTGTATTCCGTCCAGTGCGGGGGAACCTCGCGGGAGAGCGTCGACCTGATCGAACCGCTGGTGGGGATTCTGAGAGATCCGTTCTCGATGTGCCCGCGGCCTCCCGCGGTGCCCGACGACGTGTACGACACCTTTGGCGTCGGCGAGGACCGGGTGCAGTCGAAACGGCATTTCCTGACTCTGGCGGCGACTGGACAGGGCAAGCCCGAACGCGGCCCGCACAGTCAAAACATCCTGATCGACATTGGGGCATCCACCTTCGCCTCCTGGCAGAATGACCCGGCTGCCGTGGGTGCAATGTGGTTCGTGGATCGCTATCGGCGCGTTGGCTGGACCTTCGATTGGATCGTCTCCTACGAAATCGAGAAACTGGATCCTGACGTCCTCTACCGCTCGGTGCCGGCCGACGTGTTGCCCCACTACGTGTACTTCAATCAGGGTGTGGAGAAAGACCCGGGAGGCAAGTGGAACCCGTGGCGGATCCTGAAGGGCTCGAGCGTCACGCCCGATGACTACGTTGTCGTGAAACTGGATATCGACGCCCCTGACATTGAAAACGACCTGGTCGCCCAAGTCATGGCCGATCCGGCTCTGCAGAAGCTTATCGACGAGATGTTCTATGAGCACCACGTGAACACCAAGCCCATGTGGCCCTGGTGGGGCACCCAGAACGCGAAGGCCATTCTCGCCGATTCGTATCGCAACTTCACCCGCCTGCGCGCCGTCGGCATCCGCATGCACAGTTGGCCGTAGGAAAACGAACAGATCGGGAGCCCGCGATGGTTCGCGCCGAGCCAAGCTCGAACCTCCTCATCCCATCTTAAGGCGCGAGGAGGAGGAATACTCGACGTATTCCGACGACGAGCAACCAACGGGTGTGGCGGCAGATCCGGCATCACCAGAAGTGCAGACGCCAACTCGTCGGAACCCGACACGAACTTCGCCGCCCCGGCCAACGATGCACCCGGCGGCCCCGAAGAGGCAGATTCGGTCCTGGCCATCGACGGCACCGCTCGGCCCGTCGACGTTGGCGCCGACGGCGGAGACGCCCCGGCCGTCCTGAGCTGCACGCAAGCGCAGCGCCAGTCCGCACCGTGCCCATCCAGCGAATGGTACGCATTTCAGGGCGACACACGCTGCTACCTGTGCGCCAGTAGCGTGGCACCAGGGTGCTCTTCGCACGTTACCTACACGTGCGAAAGCTGGGGCGACGGCTTTTGCTACCTTCTGTGCCAAAGGGACAGTGACTGCACGGATCCGTGCTTTCCGTTCTGTCGAAAGATTCTGCTCTATGGTGGCAACGAGCACTGCGGGACCTCCTCGAAGTCCGTGTGCTTAGCGGACGACGGGGATATCTGCTGATTCTGGCGCAGGGCAGGTTCAGCTTCGTGGTCACCAGAAGCTCGCCGAAGCGTCCGCGCCGGATGACCATGGGCGAGCTGCAGCTCGGGCAGATCTGGTCCGACGGTCGCGTGGCGGGCTGAACCGTCAAGGTGCCGTCCGGGATGAATGTCGGGCAGGCTGCCCGCGCTCTCGTCGTCCGGGCTGGCATCGTCCTGGGCCTCGGCGTAAATGGCGAGGTAGCCGGCGAAGCGCATGACCTGGCCGGTGGCGCGCAAGCCGAACCGACCCGCGTCGATCTCGATGACCGTCTGGTCGAAGACCACGGGCATCATCTGGAAGGGCTACGATGAGCGGACCATGGGGCCAGCCGGGGCGAGCGCGCGACGCCGCCCCCAGCTGAGGCTCAGCGAAAGGAGCGGTCCGGTCATCGCGGTGGTCGCCAGCGCCATTAGCACCATCATGGCGAAGATCCGGGGCGCGAGGATGCCCAGGTCGTAGCCGACGTTCAGCGCAATGAGCTCCATCAGCCCGCGCGTGTTCATGAGCGCGCCGAGCGCCACCGAGTCGCGCCACTGAAAGCCGGTCCAGCGCGCGGCGAGCACCGTGCCGCCCACCTTGCCCACTGTCGCCACGACGATGATCGCGAGGCAGATCGCCCAGCTCGCGACATGGTCGAGCAAACCGATTTGCGTACGAAGACCGGTGTACACGAAGAAGAGCGGCAGCAGGAACACCGAGCTGATGCTCTCGAGCCGGTCGCGCAGCACGGCGCGGAACTTGCCGCCGACGGGCATGACGGCACCGGCGACGAAGGCGCCGAAGAGCGCATGGATGCCGATGATCTCGGTGACGAGCGCCGACGACAGCAACACGGCCAGAATGATCGCGATGCGCTCTTTGCTGAGCTTGTCACCCATCCTGTCCGGGTTGAGCACGCGCTGCAGGACGGGACGGCCGACGAAGATCATCAGGAGCACGAAGATCACCGACAGCCCCACGATCGCAAGCAGCGTCTCCACGGCGCCGTCCGCGGTCGTGATCGCGACCACGAACGCGAGGATGCTCCACGCCGTGACGTCATCGACCGCTGCGCACGTGATGGCCGCGGTGCCGAGCGGCGTGTGCGTCAGGTGGCGTTCTTCCAGGATCCGGGCCAGTACCGGGAACGCCGTGATGCTCGTCGCGATTCCGCAAAAAAGCGCGAAGGCATGGAACGGCACGCCCGGCGGCGCGTAGTGCGTGTAGAGCGCCAGCGACAGCGCCACGCCGAGTGTGAACGGGAGGATGATGCTGAAGTGGCTGACGGCAATCGCCACCTGAGCCTTGCCTCGCAGATAGGACGGCTCGAGCTCTACGCCCACGACGAACATGAACAGCAGCACGCCGATCTGACTGAGCAGCTGCAGGATCGGCATCGACCCGCTCGGAAACAGGAATCCGCTCGCGGCAGGCGCCATCCATCCAAGCAGCGACGGACCGAGCAGCAGGCCGGCCGCGATTTCGCCGATCACCGGGGGTTGTCCCACGCGGCGGGCAAGGGTCCCGAACGCGCGTGCCGCAAGCACGATGACGATCAGCTGCAGGATGAGCCGCGGAAGCGGATGATCCGCGTTGTCGAGCATATGCGCGAAAGCGCCTGAGGATTGCCCGGCGGTGGCGACCGCCCGGATACCCTGCGATGGGAGCAGCACCCCGCCGAGATGAATCAATCCCGCCACTGCGAGCACCGCTGCGGCGACGACGAGCACGTAGACGAAGAATCGGCGTTTCATGATGTGGATGCCAGCCATGCCGGCTGGTCGACGTCAGATCGCCCGAATCATGCCATAGATGCGAGCACCGCGAAATCCCTTAGGACTTCGCGTTCTTCGAAGGTTTCGACCTGCCAGAACTGTTGAGGGCGACCGCCTGGCGAACGAGCGCCTTGAAGGCCGACTCGTCAACTTCTCCTCCTTCGTGGATGTCGATCGCGCGGCGAACGTTTCCGTCGAGACTCGAGTTGAACAGGCGGGCCGGATCCTTCAGAGAGGCGCCCTTGGCGAAGGTCAGCCTCACGACATTCTTGTAGGTGTGTGGCATCAACGATCGCGTGGTGGTCACCATCACTGAGGCGTCACTGGCCGCGGATCGGGTTTGGGCGAGGCACACCCGCAGCCCGCCTCGCCGTGTTCCGTGTTATGATGAGCCATGTTTCATTCTTGCTTGCATTCCACGACACGTGGACGTGGGTGTCTCATGGCGATCCTCTCTGGTGCTTTGGCACTCGGTTGCGGCAGCGGCAACTCACAGCCGGGCGGGGTAGGGGGCAACGGCAGTGGCGGAGCCGGTCCTCGCCTGGACAGCGGTGCGACCGGCGCAGGTGGCGCGGCCGCCGCGGGTGGAACGCAGATGGACGCCCGCACGTCGAACGACTCGACCGGAACGTCAGTCCGCGACGCGGCCGACTCGGGAGACGTCGCGCGACCGGGCGTCGATGGCGGTTGCCTCGAACAGAAGATCGCGATCACGGCCGACATGCTGTCCGCCTCCAGCTCGTACGCGTCCTACGTCCCCATCACCGCCTTCGACGGCGATATGTCGCAAAATTCCGGCTGGAGCGCCGCGGGAGGAGAACAGAAGGCGTGGTTGGCCGTCGACTTCGGCACCGCCAGAGCCATCGGCCGCGTGCGCGTGTTCCCTGATCGCTACATCTCGACCGACCCCAGCTACGCCTACCTCGACAGGTTCCGCATCGACGTGTGGGGAGGCAGCGATTGGATTGCCGCCAGCGCTTTGATCTCGACCCCGGAAGAAAAGTGGTACGAGGTCAATGTCAATACCACTACGCAGAAGCTGCGAATCTGGGCCGAGTCCGACGGCAACGGTCCCCAGATCAAGGAGATCGAGATCTACGGCCCCGGCTGTGGGGCCGTTCCCGTCGGGATGGACGCTGGCGCGGTGGCGGATGCAGCCAGGCCTGCAGACGTCGCGCGGCCGGGCATCGACAGCGGCTGCCTCGAGCAGAAAATCGCGATCACGGCCGACATGCTGTCCGCTTCCAGCTCGTATTCGTCGTATGTCCCCATCACCGCCTTCGACGGCGACATGTCGCAAAATTCCGGCTGGAGCGCCGCGGGAGGAGAACAGAAGGCCTGGTTGGCCGTCGACTTCGGCACCGCCAGAGCCATCGGCCGCGTGCGCGTGTTCCCCGATCGCTACATCTCGACCGACCCCAGCTACGCCTACCTCGACAGGTTCCGCATCGACGTGTGGGGAGGCAGCGATTGGATTGCCGCCAGCGCTTTGATCTCGACCCCGGAAGAAAAGTGGTACGAGGTCAATGTCAATACCACTACGCAGAAGCTGCGAATCTGGGCCGAGTCCGACGGCAACGGTCCCCAGATCAAGGAGATCGAGATCTACGGCCCCGGCTGCGGGGCCGTTCCCGTCGGGATGGACGCCGGCGCGGTGGCGGACACAGCCCGGCCTGCAGATGTCGCGCAGCCGGGCATCGACAGCGGCTGCCTCGAGCAAAAGATCGCGATCACGGCCGACATGCTGTCCGCTTCCAGCTCGTATTCCTCGTATGTCCCCATCACCGCCTTCGACGGCGATATGTCGCAGAATTCCGGCTGGTGTGCCGCGGGAGGAGAACAGAAAGCCTGGTTGGCCGTCGACTTCGGCACCGCCAGAGCCGTCGGCCGCGTACGCGTGTTCCCCGATCGCTACATCTCGACCGACCCCAGCTACGCCTACCTCGACAGGTTCCGCATCGACGTGTGGGGAGGCAGCGATTGGATTGCCGCCAGCGCTTTGATCTCCACCCCGGAAGAAAAGTGGTACGAAGTCAATGTCAGTACCACTACGCAGAAGCTGCGAATCTGGGCTGAATCCGACGGCAACGGTCCCCAGATCAAGGAGATCGAGATCTATGGCCCCGGCTGCGGGCTCTCTGGCTGACGCCAGCTCCATCTGAGTTAGGCCTGACTCTTCCCAGCGCAGCTGTGTGCGCAGACATTCCGCAGTTTCGTGTACGCAACTTCGGCGGGTTCCCAGAGCGGACGCCGGGAAGGTCGGGGGCGGCTGGGTTCCGAGTCGGCCCGTGGTGTTCGACCAGAGTCGCCGTACGCCAGTCCGCGACCGTCTCGCCGTGAAACAGTGGAACCAGACTGCGACCGTCGACGTTTGGTGGGGCCGTAGCGCCTGCGAGCTCGGTGAACGTCGGGGTGCGTAGGCCTTTCGAATGGGTTTTTCTGCGTCGGAGAACTCTCCCGCCATGGGCCGGCACGCCCACCGACATGCCACCCCGGGTTCCGCGCGGCGAATCTGACCGCCGGCAGAGCGTCCTGAGAGGCGTGTCCCGAGCATGCGGCACAGTCCACCGCATCTGCACCCCGCCGAGGCGCCAGTCAATTCACCGCGGAGACGTGCTACGACGCCTTGGCGTCGGGCGCGGCTGCACCATCAGCCTCCGCGTCGGGCTCGGCCGTCCAGCCGCAGCCCTGGGCCAGGCAGCGCAGGCGCACGCCCGCACGCGACACCTTCTGCACCACGAAGGCGGCGCCACACTGCGGGCAGGGCTTGGCCAATGGGCGATCCCACGACACGAAATCGCACTTGGTCTTGGAGTAGTTGGAACAACCGAAGAAGGTCTTTCCGCGCCGTGAACGCTTCTCGGTCAAATACCCACCGCAACCGGGACGCGGGCAGGCGACGCCGAGGGAAATCGCGCTGGTGGTCTTGCAGTCCGGGTAGCGCGAACAGGCGAGAAACTCGCCGAAACGTCCGCGCCGGATGACCATGGGCGAGCTGCAGCTCGGGCAGATCTGGTCCGACGGTCGCGTGGCGGGCTGAACCGTCAAGGTGCCGTCCGCGTTGCGCGTGTACTCCTTGGTGTTGCGACACTCGGGGAAACCGGAACACGCCAAGAAATAGCCGTTGCGTCCCCACTTGATCACCATGGGCTTGCCGCACTTTTCGCACACTTCTCGGGTCGGTTCCTCTTCCCGCTTGAGGTCGCGCATCTCTACCTTGGCGCGCGCCAGGTCTTGCTCGAACGGTTCATAGAAGTCGCGCAGCAGCTTCACCCAGTCCACCGCGCCTTCCTCCACCTCGTCGAGTTGCTCCTCCATCAGTGCGGTGAAATCGCTGCTGACTATCTCGGGGAAACTCTTGACCAGCAGGCCATTCACCACCACGCCCAGCTCGGTGGGACCAAGCCGGCCTTCCTTCTTCTCTACGTAACCGCGATCTTGAATAGTGGACAAGATGGTGGCGTAGGTCGAGGGCCGGCCAATGCCCTTCTCCTCCAGTTCGCGCACCAGGGTCGCCTCCGAGAAACGTGGCGGCGGTTGGGTGAAGTGCTGCTCGGGCTGGCAGCCGAGCAGGCGCAGGGTCTCGTCCGGGTGAATGTCGGGCAAGCTGCCCGCGCTCTCGTCGTCCGGGCTGGCGTCGTCCTGCGCCTCGGCGTAGATGGCGAGGTAGCCGGCGAAGCGCATGACCTGGCCGGTGGCGCGCANNGCAACGAAACGATTCCAGATGAGGGTGTAGAGCCTGACCAAGTCCTCGGTTTCGCGCGCGCCACGCACGTCTGCGCCCTGGGAGAGCAGACGCCGCACAGTTTCGGGATCGTATTGCGTCGAGGTGGGCCGGATGGCTTCGTGCGCATCCTGGGCCGATTTCTTGCTCTTGAAGACGTTGGGCTCGGCAGGCAGCGAGGGTTCGCCGTAGCGATCCGCGATCCAGGCGCGCACATCCTTGACCGCGTCCTCGGACAGTCGGGTGGAATCCGTGCGCATGTAGGTGATGAGGCCGGTAGGGCCTTCGTCGCCGAGTTCGATGCCCTCGTACAGCCGTTGCGCCAGGCTCATGGTGCGCTTGGGCGAAAAGCGCAGCTTGCTGGAGGCTTCCTGCTGGAGGCGGGAGGTGATGAAGGGCGGGGGCGGATTCTTGCGGCGCTCCTTGCGCTCGACCGCGGCGACCCGCAGGCTTGCCTGCGAGAGCAAAGCCACCACTTCGCTGGTCTGGCCTTCGTGCGAGAGCACTGCCTTCTCGCCGTCCAGCCGCACCACCCGCGCAGTAAACGGGGGCGGCGCGCTGCCTTCTAGCTCCACCGCGATGGTCCAGTACTCTTCGGGGCGAAAGGCCTTGATCTCGGCTTCGCGATCCACCACCAGACGTACCGCCACCGACTGCACCCGGCCCGCCGACAGACCACGCCGCACCTTGGACCACAGCACCGGGCTGATCTCGTAGCCCACCAGCCGGTCGAGCACGCGCCGCGCTTGCTGGGACTCGAATTTGTGCAGGTCGAGCGCACGCGGATGCAGGATGGCCTCGTTCACCGCCTTCTTCGTGATTTCGTTGAAAAGCACGCGCTGGATGTTGGGGTTGGCGGGCCGAATCTCCTCTGCGATGTGCCAGGCGATGGCTTCGCCCTCGCGGTCAGGGTCGGGCGCCAGCAGGACCTGGCCCGCCTTTTTTGCCGCGGCCTTGATGTCCGCGATCACCTTCCGCTTGCCCTCAATGACCACGTACTCAGGCTGGAAATCGTGCCTGACGTCGATGCCCATGCTGGCCTTGGGCAGATCCTTGACGTGGCCCACCGATGCCTTGACCACGTAGCCCGCGCCTAGGTACTTCTTGATGGTTGCGGCCTTGGCGGGAGACTCGACCACCACCAGCGTGCCGCTGCCGGCGACGCGCTTCTTCGCGGACGAACTTGCGACGGGTTTCTTGGTCTTGGACGGCTTGGCCTTGGCCGTGGCTGTCGCGCCTAGGCCTGACTTTACCTTCTTGCTAGCAGCCACGTCGAATCACCTCATATTGGTTGCCCGGGATCCTGCAAAGCCAGCCGTCCAGCTCGGCCTCGACCAGTGCCGCCATGACCGCTGGCAGGGGCAAGCCGATTCTTCGGCTCAGCGCTGCCGGCTCGGCCGCTCCCTCGCGCAAGGCTGCCAGCAGAAGTCCGACGGCTCCGGCGGGCGGCTCTGGCTGGCTCGACGACGTTGGTCGACGCCCGGCCAGCGCCTCCTCGACGTCGGCCGCCGAGGTGACAGGGCAGGCCTGCCCCCTTTGCAGCAGGCGATCGGTGCCGGGGCTGCCCGCAAGCGCGAGCACCGGTCTGCCCAACGATCGCGCCAGAGCAGCGGTGATGAGCGCACCTGACCGATGTGCGGCTTCGACCACGATCGCCGCGTCTGCCAACCCGGCGATGATGCGGTTGCGCGCGGGGAACTGACCGGCACGCGGGGGCGTTCCCGGTGCGTACTCCGAAAGCAGGCCGCCTGCAACCGCGATGCGCGCAAAGAGCGGGCCGTGACGGTCGGGGTAGGTCACGTCGACGCCACAGCCGAAAACGGCAAAGGTGGGCGCCGCGGCGGCGGCCAGCGCCCCTTCATGAGCGGCCGCGTCTATGCCGAACGCTCCGCCGGAGATGACCACGATGCCCTTGCCGGCCAGCTCGGTTGCGATGGCGTGTGCGCGCGTACAGCCGGCGCCGCTGGCCGCGCGCGCCCCAACCATGGCGACCGCACGCACACCATCTTCCGGCACGCACCCACGCACCCAAAGGACAGCCGGCGCGTCGGAGAGCTCCAGGAGTCGCGAGGGATACCCAGCCTCCCCACGCACGAGCCGGAAAGGCGCCTGACCTGTCTTGCCGTCTGGGAACCTGCGCACGGGCAACATGATCTGTCTTGTCGGACGAGAATCGCGCAGGTTGTCTGCCGGATGCATCGGGAACGCAAGCTGATAGCGCCAGCCCGGCCGAAGATCAAGCGGCGGCAGAAAAAGTCAAAGAAATCAAAGGACTTGCAGAAGCAATAGTTAGTAGCCTTTGCGCATCTCGGTGGTTTCGCCCACACGCAGCTCCTTGGAGCTACGCGCAATCCAGGCCACCGAGACGTTGTCGCGCACGTCGATTACCCACAGCTCCCCCACCACTTCCTTGGGCGACTCGGGATCCATCGCCTCCCAGCCTTCCAACACGCCCCGGTAGCCATCACCGCGCCTGATGACGAAATTGCGGTTACCGACCTGAACGCCGTCGCGTCGGCCCCGGTTCAGGACCACGAAGCGCTCCGCCGCCAGAAACTGTCCGGGCGTGAAGGCAGCCACCACCCGCGCTTCCAAGTTCACCTCGCTGGGGCGCGGTTCGATGCGCCTGAACTGCCGGATAGCGGCGCTGATGCGACTGCCGCGCTCGATGGTGTCGACCACGTCGCTTATCGTCCCGCGTGCCATGTCCGCGCCCGCGATCTGATCAACCACGATGTCGCCGCGGACCCTGACCAGGTAACCGTAGATCTTGCCGGTGTCGGGATCTCGGACCGGATGCTCCATGTCAGTTTCGAAAATGGAATAGCGTTCACCTGCGCGAATGGGGCGGTCTTTGGGGAAGCGCAGGTAGGCTTGGTCGCCAGAGACCAACATGATCTTCTCCTCGCGCGAACCGCTCAAGGTGGCGGCTTGTGCGAGATCATTGGCTTCGATGAATCCGACTTCGCGCAACACCACAGCGTTGCTGGACAGGGCGGTCAGGCGATCAGACGAGAACGTGTGGGACGAGTCTTTCGCCGACTTCTCGCCACCGGCAAAGGGCACAGGGGCCTCGCCCCCGGACGTGCCGAGGCGGAGGATGTCGCCCGGAAAGATCCAGTGTGGGTTGGTGACAAGCGGGTTGGCGGCCCAGATGCGAGGCCAGCGCCACGGGTCGCCAAAGTACTTCGAGCAAATGCTCCACAGGGTGTCGCCCTTCTGCACCACGTGAAGCTCTGGAGCCGTTCCCATGCCTCGCCCGGCGGTCCCGCTCGGCTCGCGTGCGCCCTGCGCGTCTCCTGGTCCCTGCTCGAGCCCCATGACGCCACCAGGGGGTATTAGGCTCGCAGCGGTTTCTTCCATTCGTTTGGCGGCGGGATCCTTGGTGCCGTCGCCCAGTGTTCGCGACTCCCGGTAGCTGCGCTGGCCAGCCGGATCAAGGGCCGGGACAGGGGCCATGTCTGGGTCGCCAGCAATCGGCGGCTCGGGCGGGTTCTTCAAATCCTGGGCCTGGGGTGGGACGCGGGTTGTCCCCCAGGGCTGGGCTGAAGCCGGCAGTGCGACCGTCAATGTGGCGGAAAACAGGACACATACATGGACTAGCCTCACGGGACCTCCTCGGGAGCGTGCGCGGTCTTTGCGGGTGGGTCGGCAGGCGAGGGGTGCGCGGGCCCCGCACGTTCGAGCTCAGCCAGGCGAGCCGTTGCCAGCACGGCGGTTTCGTGGCGCGGATAGGATCGGATGAGTTGTTCGAGGGTTTGCTTGCCAGCATCGACGCTGCCGAGGGCCAGGTAGCTGTAGCCGACCTTGAGCAAGGCATCGGGGACCTTGTTGCCGTGGGGAAAGCGTTCGACCACGCGACGGAACTCACGTACCGCGGAAGTGAAATCCTTGACGTCGTAGTAGCATTCGCCCAGCCAGTACTGGGCGTTGTCAGCCAGGTCGTGCGTGGTGTAGCGCCGCAGGAATTCGCGAAACCCCTCCGCGGCTTCGTCGTGCTTTCCCAGGCGAAGCGCCTCGTAGGAACGCCGGTAGAGCCTGAACGCTTCCATGTCAGAGCCGCGACCGGCGCGCGCGCCTCCTGATCCCTGGTTGTCGTGAGTTGGGTGCGGTCCCCGCTCTTCTTTGTCGATCGCAGGGTGTTCCACCAGCGTCGGCGTCTGCTCACCGTGGAGGCGCAGAACCGGGCGGTTGCTGTTCGACTTGGCCGCCTCGCCCGCGTATTCGACCTCCGATTCGGGCGCCACCATCGTGGTGGCAGGAGCCAGGCTGGAGTTCGGCGTGGTGGATTCATTCTCCGGAGACAGCTTCACCGTGGGAAGCTGGGGTGTCGCCACCTTCTGCTCGTTGACCTTCCGGCTTTCGAGTTGGTCCGTCAGAATGAATAGCCGGTTCTCCAACTCCTCCACTTGCTTGGCGTACTCTCCGTTCTGGCCCCGCAGCGATTCGATGCTTCGGTTGAGCTGTTCCACCGAGGCCTGGTCGGCCCCTCGATGAGCACAGGCGGCCAGCAGCCCTGCGGCTGCCAGCCCTATAGCGCGGTTAGCCAACGGCATACACCATCACCTTAGGATCATAGTGTTGTTCGGCGGTTTCGTACAAAAAGTGATTAGCGAAACTCGGCCAGGATGCGATCGGCGCCACGCGCAAGAAGGGCCTCGGCAAGTGCCCGACCGAGGGCTTGGGCGGCGGATGGGGGGCCGGCGAGGCGTTCGCGCAGCAGGATCCCTCCGTCGGGACGTCCGACCAAGCCCAACACTTCTAGTTCCCCTTGCTGCAGGCGGGCGGTTCCTGCCACGGGCGTGCGACAGCCAGCCCCCAGGTGGTGCAGCAGCGCGCGCTCAGCCGTCACGGTGATTTCCGCCTCCTCGCTCGCCAGCACCCGACAGAGAAGGCGCACCCGCTCGTCCGCTGCTCGCGATTCGATCGCCAACGCGCCCTGCCCGATGGCAGGCAGCATGCGCTCAATCGGAATCCGCTCGTTGATGTAATGCGATAGGCCAAGACGGTCAAGACCTGCGCAGGCGAGGATAGCCGCGTCCACCAAGCCATCGGCCACCTTGCGCAGCCGCGTGTCGAGGTTGCCGCGCAGGGCTTCCAGGCGCAGGTCTGGCCGCAGCGCCTTGGCCTGGCAGACACGGCGCAGGCTGGTGGTGCCCACGCGTGCTTGGGCCGGCAGATTGGCGAGCGTGACTCCGTCGCGGCTGACCAGTGCGTCGCGTGCGTCGGCGCGCGGGGGAATCGCAACCAGCACCAGCCCGGGGGCCAACTCGGCAGGAACATCCTTCAGACTGTGAACCGCCAGATCGATCTCGCCTGCGAGCAGGGCCGCTTCAATCTCCTTCACCCATACGGCCTTGCCACCCGCCTCCCAGGCCGGCCCCGTCCGATCGCCAGTGGTGACGATGATGCTACGCTCGACGACCAGGCTGGGGTGGGCCGCACGCAGCAGCGCCGCCACATGATCAGCCTGCCAGAGCGCCAGAGTGCTGCCCCTCGTGCCGATGACAACGCGATCGAGGCCCACGCGACAGTTTTCTAGAGGCGGGCAATCGCGGCCACAACCGCCGCGTCCGGCCCGGCGCTGCCCACCGGCTTGGCCACGAACCCGACCTCGACCTCATAGGCGGTCTCGCCCAGGATGACCGAGTTCATGTACATCTCGGCGCCCAGGGCGGAAACCGCGGCCATAGCCTTGACCTTGCCTAGAAGCTTGAAGCTCGCATCGCTGCCCGCCTGGACAGTTCTGAAATAGCAGCCGGGGACCAGCCGCAGGACGAGCCCTGCCCCTGGAAGCTGCAACATCTCGCCCTCGAGATTAACCCGTTCGGCAGAGAGCCAAGAATCAACCGTCTCCTGAGGAATGAACAACTTCACGGACATTTCGCCTTGAGCTTCCGCGGGATACCGCTACCCGCAAAATACCACCCCTTCGCAACAGCCACAAACCGCCTTTCGAACAACCAGCATCCAATAGGCATGGGATCCCACGATGGCAAGCATCCGGGGGAGAGAAGACGATTCGGCCTCCCGTGGGCTGCGCGACTGTGGTAAAGGAGCCGAACCATGGCGAGCCAGAACATCGTTGTCGTCACCGACAGCAACTACGAGAGCGAGGTCCTCAAGTCTCCCCTGCCAATGCTGGTAGACTTCTGGGCCACCTGGTGTACCCCGTGCCTCGCCATCGCACCGCATGTGGAGGCTCTCGCGCAGGAGTACGCCGGCAAGATTCGTGTGGGCAAGTGCGACATCGACACTAGTCCCGTGGTTTCGACCCAACTCGAGATCCGTAGCATCCCGACCCTGCTCATGTTCAAGGCTGGCCAGGTGGTCGGTCAGGTGGTGGGCGCCGTGCCACGAGCGCGCCTCCAGGATCTGGTCAAGAAGGCGCTATAGCCGACCGGCGGCCAGAGCCGGCAAACCAGACACCTAGCGTCCGACCAGAATCCACGCCAGCAGCGCCCCGGCCACCACCGCGGCTATCATCACGCCAATCAGCAACCCCTTCGCGGGCGCCAGGTTGCGCGGGCTGCGACCGTCGAGCCCAGAATTGGGTGCGGTCGTGGGCTGGGTTTCGGGACTGGAAACTGCAGGCAAAGAAGCCGCGCTACGGCCCGGCTCCCGGGGCGGGAAACTGGACGGGCTGGACCGGCCTGGCCCTACAGCCCCGGAAGGCGGCAGGCCTGCCGCTGGCAGCGAGGCGCTGGCTCGGGTCGCGGCCATATCCGTGATGGTGTCACGAGCCGGACGTTCGTTCGGTTGCACAGCGGTGCGCCGGGCCGGCCAGTCGGTTTCCTGGGACCACGCCCGCGGATCGATGAACCCACCGGTGGGCCGGTGGAGCGTGCCAGCTTCGATGGCCTGCCCGGATAGGGGGCCCGGGGTAAGGCTTTGCCCGTCGAAGCCGACCGAGGTGAAGGCGTCCAGCTCCTCGTGCAGGATGGTGTCGATGAGGTTGGGCTTCTTGGCCCGGCCGCTCGACGAAGCGGTGCTCTGTTCTTCCTGGCAGGCGCGGACCAGATCCGCGATGTCGCGCTGGATCATCTTGAGACCACGGGAGAACCAATAGTGTGCCAGCGCATCCTGCAGGTCGGTCGCCGACTGGAAGCGGTCCTCCACCCGTCGGGCGAGCGCCTTGCGAACAATTTCTTCGAACTCGGGCTCCACCTCAGGGTTCTGCTGCGCGATGGGTGGAACTTTGGCGCTGCGGACCATCTCCACTGTCTGATAGTCGCTCTCGCCGTAGAACAAGCGTTTGCTGGTTAGCGCCTCGTAGAGGAGGATCCCCACCGCGAAGATGTCGGCCCGGTGATCCACGTTCTCCCCGCGGGCGGCCTCGGGCGACAAATAGCTCATCTTGCCCTTGACCACGCCCGGGTCGGTTGCCTCCACCTGGCTGGCGGCCTTGGCCAGTCCGAAGTCAGCCAGCTTGATCTCGCCGTTGCGTGAGATGAGAACGTTGGCGGGCGAAATGTCACGGTGGACGATGCCCAGCGGCCGGCCGGTCTCGGGGTTGAGGAGGTCGTGGGCATAGGCCAGGCCCTTGCAGACCTCCATGATCATGTAGAGGGTCTGACCCACGGTCAGGCGCTTGCGGATACGGCGCCGCCATTCGAGGATCGCTTTGAGGTCGACCCCGTCGACGAACTCCATGACGATGAAGTAGGTGTCGTCGGCGCGTCCAATGTCGAAGACTTGGACGATGTTCGCGTGCTGCAGGAAGAGCGAGAGCCGCGCTTCGTCCAAGAACATGGTCACGAACTTCTGGTTCTTGGTCAGATTCGGCAGGATGCGCTTGATAGCGACATTCTTGCGGAAACCCTGCAGTGACTCCGCCACGCCCTTGAACACCTCGGCCATACCACCGGCGGCAATTCGCTCAGTGATACGATAGCGACTTTCGGGCATCAGGCTGGCCGTGCGATGGAAGGTGCAAACACTATAGCAGAGGAACGCCGCCGTCGACAGTCAAGCATCGCCGTGTAGCCGTCGTGCAGCGGTACGGGCAGAGTCGGGGCCCGGAAGCGAGCCCCGTCGTGGCCGTCGCCGGGGAAAGACCGTGCTCACTCGTCGCTGGTTGCACCCGCCCCGCCCGTCTCCTCACCCGCGCTTGCGTCGAGGGCGCCGCCACGACCAGACTGCTCCACCGCTGCCTCCTCACGTTCGTGTTGTTCCTTGCAGTCGATGCACAGCGTGGTCACGGGTCGAGCGAGCAAGCGCTTGAACGAGATGGCCTCGCCGCACGATTCGCAGGTGTCGATGGAACCGTTGTCCAGACGAGCAATCTGCTTGTCGATCTTGCCGAACAGGAATTTCTCGCGATCGTGCAGCCGCATTTCGGTGGAGAAGATCTCCTCCTCCATCGATTCGTCGATGGAGTCGCGGCCGATGTTGCGTTCATGGTTCATCGAATAGCTAAGCGCGTGCTGGCCGGTGCGCGCCAGACGCTTCTTCGCCTCCTCCAATACCTCTCGGATTTGCGCCTTTTCTCTTTCGGTCAGCATGGTCCTCCTCGCATTCGACGGGCCTATGAGAGAACTTCGGTAGAGCACCCCGCCAAGTTTAGCAACAAGTATCGACGCCCCGTCCGAGAGTCTACGATGCCTTCTTCTCCCGCACGAGTTGCGGGCGCCCGCGCGACACGACGACGTCGCGGGTTACCACGCATTCTGTCACGCCACTAAGCGAAGGAATCTCGTACATCACGTCGAGCATGACTTCTTCGAGAATGGCGCGCAAGCCGCGCGCCCCGGACTTCCGGCGTGCGGCCTCTTCGGCCACGCTGCGCAAAGCGTCTTCGGTGAAACGCAGCTTGACCCCTTCGAGCTCCAGCAGACGCTCATACTGCTTGGCCAACGCATTCTTGGGCTTCCACAGGATGGCCATGAGATCGTCCACGTCCAACTCGTCAGCCGCGACGATGATGGGCAAGCGGCCCATGAACTCGGGGATCATCCCATACTTGATGAGGTCCTCGGTGCGAGCCATGGTCCGCAACTGGTTCTTCGATTCGTCGCTCTTGTTGATGGCGGCGCCGAAGCCAAGGCCGCGGGTTCCGATGCGCCGGCGCACCAGTTCTTCCAAACCGTTGAAGGCGCCTGTGCACACGAAGAGAATGTTGGTGGTATCGACCTGCACCAACTCCTGCTGGGGCCGGTTGCGCGCGCCGTCGGGCGTGATGGTGGCTTGCTTGCCTTCCAAGATCTTGAGTAGGGCCTGTTGCACGCCCTCGCCCGAAACGTCGCGCGTTACCGAGGGCCCGCCGCCCTTGCGTGCGATCTTGTCGATCTCGTCGATGCAGACGATCCCCCGGGCCGCCTTGTCGGCGTCGTTGCCCGCGTTTCGGTACAGCGCCTTGATCACGCTGTCCACATCCTCGCCCACATAGCCGGCCTCGGTCANNTCGGTCAGCGTGGTGGCGTCGGCCATGGCGAAGGGCACATCCAGTTTGCGCGCCAGGGTCTGCACCAGCAGGGTCTTGCCGCAGCCGGTGGGTCCGATGAGCAGGATGTTGCCCTTCTGGATCTCGACGTCGCCGGCCTTGCCATGCTGGCCGATGCGCTTGTAGTGGTTGTACACCGAAACCGATAGGGCCTTCTTGGCCCGCTCCTGGCCGATTACGTAGCGGTCGATCTCGTCGTAG
>PMJO01000247.1 GCA_003158455.1 Myxococcales bacterium
GCAGGCGAGCTTTGCTCGCCGAAGCCGGTCGCGGGAGGTGCGGAACCCTTCCAGGGTTCTGCTGTGTATCGTCGCCCGTCGGTGAATCGAAGAGTTGAACCAGGAGTGGTAGCCGCGGCAGGGCAGATGTAATCTTCCCGGACATGAGCCGGGTTTCGACAGCCTCGTCCCCGACCGGCGGCGGCCTTGCGGGTGCAGCGACCTGGGCCGGGCTTGCGAAGATCCCTTTCGTGCTCCTTCTGCTTCTGGTCACAGCCACGCCGGCCTGCCGCGTCTACTCGATTGGCCTGGCCATTGACGGCAGTGCGGGCGACTCTGCTGGCCTGGATGCCTCGGACTCGGGCGACGAACGGGAAACCTGGGCCATCGACGCAGCGAATGCGTACCGAGACGGTGAGCCCGCGGACCTGGCGCCGATGAGCAGGGACCCTTTGATCGTCGGATGTTCAGACGGGACGCGCGAGGGCTTTCGCGATATCAGAAACTGGCCGAGCATCGCTGGCTGCGCGGGTGGCTGGACATCGTCCGGGTTGCTCAGCCAGTTCGCGCGCAAACCCGAGTGCCTGCGCGTGGACGGAAACGACAGCAACAACCCAGAGGGAGTGGGCTGCTCCGCTGCGGACCTGTGCGCCCCGACCTGGCACGTTTGCCTTGACGGCCCGGATGTGGCGAGCCATTCGCCTACCGGCGGCTGCGAGAGCATTGTCTCACCCGGTTATGAAGCCCTGTTCGTGGTCATGACGGGCGCCTCGCCCCAGGGTGTGTGCTCCCCCGATCCATCGGCGGCAAACGATCTCCACGGCTGCGGGTCTATCGGACAGCCGGAGTCGGCCGGGTGTCCTCCTCTCGATCGCCGCATGAACTTCGCCGACTGCATTCCAACCGTGGTGTGGCAGTGCGGGACGGTGGACGATAGCCTGCGCGAAGCCGATGTAGTGACCAAGTCTGGCTCGTCGCTGGGCGGCGTCCTCTGTTGCAAGGACTGAGAAGGCTGTGACCTTCTTCGGCACTACTTCCGACTGAAGCTGGGGCGTGGCCGATGGCGTTCGACACACTCGCCACGAAGAACCGCAACACCGCACGGTGGCGGACGGCACTGACGATTTCGTTGTCCTTGCACGTCGCGGTTGTCGTCTATGCGGCGACCGCTTCGCGGGTTCGGCGCGACCAGCCCGCGACCGCGCCAATTGTGGTTACGGTCCTGCCAGAAAAGGCGCCGCCCCTGCCACCGCCTGTGCCGGTAGCGGTAGAATCCACGGCCGTCGCACCTGGACGGCCTGGCAAGCCGGCGGTCCGGCCGCGATCGGATCGTGCGGCCAATCGGCTGGCACCTCCGCCGCTGGCACCTCCAGCAACCGACGAACCGCCGGCAACTGCAACCTTGGAGACGCCCAGCCTGCAGGGCGACCTGCTTGTCCCGGCGCCGAGCGCGCCGGTCGGCAGCGGCGCGCGCCTTGCCGGGGGCGTCGCACCTGCAGGCCAGGTATCCGAAGCAAACATTGCGCCCAGAATTCTGCCGCCCGCCGAGGGCAACGGGCAGCTCGCCATCGATCCGAACGAGGCACGCTATCAGCCGGTGATCCCTGCGCCCTTGCGCAAGCCCGGGGCCAAGTTCGCACCCCTGGTCAAGCTGTGCGTGAGAAAAGACGGCTCGGTCGGCGACGTGACCGTGCTGCGGCCCTCCGATCCGGCGGTTGACCCGGCGATCGTCGAGAAGATTCGCCTTTTCAAGTTCAGACCATATCTCGACCACGGCCGGCCCATTCCGTTCTGCTTCTTCCGCGAGTATCGGCTGTCGGTCGAGGAGTAGCGTTTCGGCCTTTCTGGCCGTCCGGTCGGACATTGGCCGGCGGGCAGGACAGGCGGCCGGCCGAGTTCCGCTCAAGTGCAGGTTCGATCCCCGGACACGCCCGCGCAAGTAGCTGGAAAGCCTGGACCGCCCAAGTGGCACCGTTCTCGCTTTGGGCAAGCGACATGCTGGCTCGCATACTTTCCGCAACCGTCATCGGCATTGAAGCCGCGCCCATCAACGTCGAGGTGGACGTGGCGCAAGGCCTGCCCGGCTGCAATATCGTGGGCTTGCCTGACGCAGGCGTAAGAGAAGGCAGCGTGCGCATCCGCAGCGCAATGGAGAACAGCGGATTCAAATTCCCGTTGCGTCGGATCACAGTCAATTTGGCGCCCGCCGATCTGCGCAAAGACGGCGCGGCCTTCGATGTGCCCATAGCCATGGGCATTCTTTCCGGCGCCGGACTTCTGCCACCGGAAAGCCTGGACGACGCTCTCTTTGTCGGCGAGCTGGCCCTTGATGGCAGCGTTCGATCGGTGAGAGGCGTGTTGCCCATGGCCGCCTACGCGCGGGCCCGGGCGGTACGACGGCTATTCGTACCCCGGGACAATGCCGCCGAAGCCGCCGTGGTGGGCGGGTGTGACGTAGTACCAGTGGGCCACCTGAACGATCTCCTGGATGTCCTGCAAGGGCAGCGGGCGGCGAGCATCACGGCGCTGCCAGCCCGTTTTCCGCCCGCGGCCACGACTGACCTGGCCGAGGTGCGCGGGCAAGAAATCGCCCGTCGCGCTCTGGAAATTGCGGCAGCGGGCGGGCACAACCTGCTCTTCATTGGACCGCCGGGCTCCGGCAAGACCATGCTGGCCCGGCG
>PMJO01000231.1 GCA_003158455.1 Myxococcales bacterium
GTGCCACCCGAGCTGGTCGTACCCCCGGAGCCGGTGGTGCCACCCGAGCTGGTCGTACCCCCGGAGCCGGTCGTGCCACCCGAGCCGGTCGTGCCACCGGATCTGGTCGTGCCACCCGAGCTGGTCNNGCCACCCGAGCTGGTCGTGCCACCGGTCCTAGTCGCGCCGCCGGAACTGACTATCCCGCCTGAACCGATCGTGCCGCCGGTCCTAGTCGCGCCGCCGGAACTGACTATCCCGCCTGAGCCGGTCGTACCGCCGGAACCGGTTACGCCACCGGTCCTAGTCGTCCCACCTGTGCCACCACTGCCACCCGCTCCACCACTGCTCAACGGAAGACAATCGCCATCGGAACACGTGGTGCCAGCTTCACACTGAGAGGTACTTGTACAGACTCTGAAGCAATAGCCACTCGTGGCGGTGGACGACAAGCGGACACACTCAGCACCACACGCGCCTGCCGCAATCTGCGCATTCGTGGTTCCCACCGCGCAACCGCAGTCGGAGTGTACCGTGCACACCTTAGTGCATATTCCGGCAGCGGGGCAGTAGCCACCAGGGATGATTGAACAGGTGGAGCTGCTTGTGCACGCATCTCCGACGGTCGCGACAACCGCAGTGTTGTTGGTACCGGCACTGTTCGTGCCCCCGTTGCCGCCACTCCTGGCACCGCCACTTGGGAAGATGTTGCCAGTGCCATGGGTCCCACCGGTGTTCCTCCCGCCACCGGAACTGCCACCATGACCGGTCCCCATGCCGCTTCCGCCGCTGCAAGCAACAACACCAGCGCTCGCGAATATCGCGAGAACTCCTACCAGATGACAATCGCAACGCATCGCGCTCCTCCTGAGAAAGTAGGCCCGGATAACACGGGGAACCAATATGCGCAAGACAAAACCATGGCAGTTTCGGAGAAATGTGATCGAGCTAGTCAGAAGCATTGTTGATGTTGTCACTGGTTCAGTCGGAACTGCGCGCGGAGGCGGGCGGTGCCCCTCGCGGAGACGCTACTCGATGCGCACCCGTGGCTAATCTAGGTTCGGCAAGACATGCTTGTCGGGCAATGGCGACCAAGCTGCGAACCGACGCCGGGCCCCGCAAGCGCTTCGCGATGACCCTGCCCAAGACTGTGATTGGCCTGGGACTGGTCAGCCTCTTCACCGACGTTTCGAGCGAGGCGATCTTCCCTCTCCTCCCCGCGTTCTTGACCACGCTCGGCGCCTCCAACGCTTTCATTGGCCTGGTCGAAGGTGCGGCGAGCACGAGCTTCGGTTTGCTTTGGGATCGCTTTGGCAGCGTGACGGCCTTCGGCGGGTCCGGGGCTTTCGCGTTGATCGCTGCCGTGACGCTGATTCTACGCGTGCCAGCACGTGCAGGAGGGAGCCAGAAGGCATGACCATGCAAACCCGGAATGAAACCAAGCCGTCAGAGGGACAGATGCCCGTCATCTTCGCAGCTCACGGCGCACCCGTCCTGCTCGACGACGGCGTGTGGATGGCCCAGCTCGCCTCCTGGGCCAAGGCGATGCCGAGGCCGAAGAGCATCCTCATGGTTTCGGCTCACTGGGAGAAGCGACCGACCACTTTGGGCGCTACCCGGACCGTGCCGCTCATCTACGACTTCTATCAGTTCCCCGATCGCTACTACCAGACCCAGTACCCAGCTCCCGGCGCGCCTGAGCTCGCCGCACGCGTTCGCGATCTTCTGCGCCAGAAAAACCTTGCCACAGCCGACGAGCCAGAGCGCGGACTCGACCACGGTGCCTATGTCCCGCTGGTGCCGATGTACCCCGACGCCGATGTTCCTGTGCTCCAAATTTCGATGCCCGCCCTCGATTCGCTAGAACTCTTCAAACTCGGCCAGGCCTTGGCACCCCTGCGCCGCGAAGGGGTGCTGGTGTTCGGCAGCGGTTTTCTCACCCACAACATGCGGTACGCCTTTCGCCCCGGCATCCCCCAATGGGCGAAAGAATTCGACGCTTGGGTAGCCGACGCGCTCTCGCGTTTCGACGTGGATGCGCTCTTGGATTTCCAGGCCCGCGCCCCGGCGGCCAAGCTGGCCCTGCCGACCTGGGAGCACTACGCACCGGTGCTCGTGGCTGCGGGGGCGGCGGGCGGGCGACGCGCAGCGACAAGTTTCCCCATCACGGGCTTCTGGCTGGAGGGGGCGTTCACCAAGCGATCGGTCCAGTTCGACTGAGCGAAACAGCCACCATCGTTGATCTGGTCATGCGAAAAACGCCGCACTCATCCGTCGCCGGGCTGCGCATCCGTGCGAATTCATGCCATAATTTCCGCGGTAGCTTTTCATACAGCACGGAAGGTCGATCCAATGAATCGCGCAATACGAATAGTTCCCTACTTGGCCACGGGGATGCTTTTCCTCGGATGCTCTGCCGCAAGAGTTGCCAATGAGAGCAGCGGGGGTAGCGGAGACAATGGTGGCGGTGGTGGCGGTGGTGGAGGCGGCGGGATAGCCCTCAATACCAACCCAAGCAGTGGAACTGGAACCCAGCCAACTCCTGACCCGGGCGCCGCACCGAAAGCCTGCGACAATCCCGCCGCCTGTACCGACTTTCCCTCTGCCCCTATCATCGACCCCAACTCACCCTCGTCCGTGCCATCGAATGCCGCGAGCCAGTTTTCGGGGAGTCCGTCGGGTGCGGGCCCTTGCGTGATCGAGCCAGAAGACGGCTCCCTCTATCCCTACAATTGGGTCCGTCCACGCGTCAGATGGACGGGAACCAGCGGCCTCACTCAGATCACCATGCACGCTGACCTCGAAGCAAACGATCTGGTTGCCTATACCACCGCCAATTCTTGGCTGGTTCCCAAGGACGTGTGGACTGGCCTTTCCCAGCATGTGCACGAGGCCGACGTCACGGTCACGGTTCGCGCTGTCAATGGCGGCGCGACCACGGCGAAGTTCCAAATTGCCTCGGCGAGCGCCGCGGGCAGCATCGTGTTCTGGGCCGCGGATCCGGCGGCGGTCGGCAACCAGAATGTCACCACCGTGCAAGACACGACTTCGCTGCTGCTGGGATTCAGCGTGGGCGAAGAGGGCAGCTCTCCCGCGCTCAAGTTTTCGCAAGTCAAACAGCCCAGCCGGGAGCAGTCCTACAACACGCGCACGCCGACCTGCATCGGATGTCACTCCGCCACGCCCGACAAAGGGTTTGTCGCCTTCGTCGACAATTGGCCATGGAACTCGGTCATCGCGGGTGTGACAAGCACTAACACCGGGCAGGAGCTTTCCAATCTGGACGCCGGCGGGTTGGCGGCACTCAACAAACCTTGGGCGGGGCCCGCGGCCTTCTCGGGTGCGCTCTGGCAGCCGGGAAGCCGCATGATGGTGACCACGTCGGCGCAACAGAACGACATGCAGCCATGGTCGACGGACGACTGGCAGGCGGCAAAACTGGTCTGGTACAACCTTGATGGTCCTGCGCCCACGCAGTCGGTCGGACAGGGCCCGCTCGCCTCACTGGGCCAGCAGTATGGTGTTATCGCCCGCAACGGCGATCCGAATCCTGGGGCTGCTTTCCCGACCTGGAGCCACGATGGCAACACCATCGTGTACTCGTCCACCGTCGGTCCGCCATCGCCGAACAACTTCGGTGGTTGCAAAGATGGTCGTCTAAACCAGGGTGCCACGGATCTGTACTCCGTGCCCTACAATGCGGGCAACGGGGGCGACGCCAAACCGGTTCCTGGTGCCTCCGACAAGAAATGGGAAGAGTTCTACGCCGCCTATTCTCCCGATGATCAGATGGTTCTGTTCGACCGGGTTCCTTCTGGCCAGGTCATGTATGCCAATCCGAACGCGGAAATCTTCTTCGTGCCGATGGGAAACGCGCCCGGCGCCGGCACGGCGGTGCGTCTGGCTGCCAACGATCCAGTCCAGTGCTCCGGCAAGGCGAGTCCCGGCATCAACAACCACTTCCCCAAGTGGGCGCCCGCGAGTTCTACCTACAATGGACGCACCTACTATTGGGTCATTTTCTCTTCCAATCGCACCGGTATCGCCCCTGTCCTTTCGACCTATGACGGCGCGAAGCACGAGGTTTCGCAACTTTACCTTACCGCTGTCACCCTCGAAAACGGTCAGTACAAGACCTACCGCTCGGTCTACTTGTGGAATCAGCCGACCACCACGCTGAACACAACCCCGGTTTGGGACATGTTGCAAATTCCGCCCGCACCCACGATCTACTGAAGATTTGCCTATTCCGTGGGCGATGGTGGTCACGGGCGCAGGCAAGTGCAGTCTCAGTTAGGATCCAAAACGACCCCGTCCTTCTCGCACACGGCTCGTACCAGCTTCCTCCTCGCCGGCTCGAGATGGGCCGAGGCCTGCTGGGCGTCCTCCGTGTTGTGCAGGGCGCACGAACAAACCGCGATGATTTGGTACGCGAGCGGCTGATCGGGGGACAGCGCGAGCGCCGAGCGCGCTTTGTCTACGGCAACCGCGAAGTGGTGTCTGAGCCATGCCTGCTGAGCCTCGCGCAACATGGCTTCGGGATCCCCGGCGGGGCGCACTGGGGCAGCGGGCGTGGGCGCTGGCGGTTCCGGTTCGGCCTGGGTAGGAATGGGGGGCGCCGGTTCGGTTGGGGCGACGAACGGACGAGGCGTCGGATAGGAGGGAAAACCGGCGGGCGCACGACGGCCGATATCCTCGACCGCGCGGCGAGGCCTGGCAGACGCTCTGTCGGCGCTCGTCGCCAGCGGCGGGTTCGCTGGCGGCTGGGTCGGCTTCGCCGCAGGGATAGGCGCGGGCGCCACGACCGCAGGCGGGGACGCCGCGACTGGCCTCGGTGCGACAGGTTGCGCCGCCGGGGGAGGTGCCGCCGCGACCGGGGTTGCGTGCGGCAGCTCGGGCGTGCGGTTCTTTTGCACGATCCACAGGGCGGAGCCTGCCCCAACCAGGATCGCGATCGCGGCCCCGACCAGCAGGCGCCGTGTCTTCCGCGCACGAAAACTGTCGATGCGCATCGTGCCTGAGAAGCCATCCCAGTCTAAGGAGTCGAGGTTGGCCAGCTCTTCCTCTCCCGCCGGCTGATCGTCGCCCGCTGGCCCATCCTCCATGCCCGCCCGGGCGATGACCTCGGGCGCGAACAAAGGCGTGCGGTCCTTGGGACACAGGTCCAGCGTTCCAGAGAAACTGCCTCCACAACGGGGACAGATGCGGGTGGTGCCCATGCTAGTGCCTCGTGTCCCGGAAGGGGCCGGGGAAACATCCAGGTGTGCCAGCAGCGAGGGGAACGCGGGCCATTCCCGGCTCGGCCGTGCGGCTCCGAGCGCTGGAGTTGTGTGCTTTGGGGGCTATCGGTGCCACAAGGTGTAGTCTACCCTATCAGATGCGACGCTTCTTCCTGACCTGGCCGCGAGTGAGATAGCATCGGGCCATGCAACCCAGGCAGTTCGTGCGTGCCTCGGCCAGAAGCCCCCTCGGCATCGGCGTATTCGTCCTCGCGATCGCCACGGGCGCTGGGGCCAGGCTGATGGGCTTGCACCTTGTGCCCTCGGTTCTCGCTGGTCTCGGCTCGCTTGGCCTCTCCCTGGTCGCGGTGCTCGCGCTTGGCCTGATACAGCGTGCTGCGGTCGCCGAGATTGACCGAGAGTTTGACGAAAAGGCTGCCGCGCGGCTGGCTGAGGCTGCCGCCGCAAGGAAGCGTCTAGCGACAATGCGCATCGCCGACCCGGCCGTGGCCCAGGCGCGCGACCTTCTGGTCCTAGCGGCGGGGCGCTTGGTCGAGGACTGCGGCCGGGCGCATGCCTACGACCCCGAAGCGGTGCAGGCGGTGATTGACGGCCCCGACCTGGTGAACGCGTGGCTAAAGGAGGCGGACGAAGCTTCAATCGAACGGCGCTTCGGTTTGCCCGACGCAAACCCTTTCCCCGAAGCCGCTCGGCGGACGGCCGCAGCCCTTGCCGCAAAGGCTGCCCTGGTCTCGGCGCGCCGGGCCGCCGCGATTGGGGAGATTCCGGGCGCCGACCAAATCGCCATCGAGGAGGAGCTCAAGTGAAAGTTTCCCCATTTCACCTCGTGGCAACGACCGCAGTCGCTCTCTGCGTCCACCTGGCCCTTACCGCTCCCGCGGCGGCACTCAGCGCCCATCTCATCTCGGACGAGACGACTGTCGTCCTCAGGCCAGACGGAAAGGCGACCGTGACTTACCGCCTCGAGTGGCAAGTCCGAGGCGGCGAGATGCACGGCTTCTACTTCCAAGGCGAGGCGTTCAAGCCGATCTGGGACATGGCGCGCTGCTGGGCCGATCTGCCGGACGGAACCCGGCATGCGCTTTCGATAGCAGACCTCGGCAACAAGTTCGACGTCGTGCTCGCGGGTGGGAAGGGCTTCGGCGGCAAGGGCTACTTCAATCTCACCTACGGTGGGGACTTCGCAGGCGCAGGCCTGATCGGTCGCACCACCGCTTCGGACGAAAAGAAGCTGGTCTTCTTCGATTGGGGCCCCGTGCAGTGGGACCAGAGCCTGAAGTACCGCGCGGTTCGGCTGGTCTTTCCGGTGAAGGTGCGGGCAGCGACCTTGACCGGTGACGAGAAGGCAGCGATCCCGGTGCAGACCGAAAAGGACGTGAATGCAGAGAACAAGATCGATTGGTACGGATCCAAGGGCGACGACGGGGCTTTTTACCTCACCGGGCTCTTCCATCAGACGGAGGTCCCCACGCGCGGCCCGCAGCGACTCCGGCTGTATTTCCCCGCAGCGTATCTTGGGTTGACCGCCGAGCTCAGCGAGAGCGCCCCGGCGACGGCGAGCGAACCCGCAACCCAAGCAGAGCCCAGGCCGACGCCCGCGCAAGCAGAGCCCGCGCCGACACCGGAACAAGTTGTCTTCAGTTTCCGCACCCGTCCTCTGGCCGCGTGCGCGGTTTTTCTGCCCATCATCTTTGTCTGTCTCGCTCTCTACACGCGCAAGCTCGCTGCCTTCCGCAAGAAGAAGGCTCTGCTGGCGGGCATCTCATGGGCAGGCGATGCCTGGTCGCCGCCGCGTATCCTGGTCGGCTCGTATCAAGTACCCGGCAAAGTCGCGGAAGGGCTTCATCCGGTCGAGGTCGCGCTGCTGATGGAGCTTTCGCTGCCACGAGTGGCGGCGATCATGCTCGAAGGCCTGAAGCGGCAGGGTCTGGTCGAGCTGGTCAGCGAGAGCCCGCTCCAGATCCGGATTCTTGCCGCAAGGAAGGCCGAAAACGAGTACCAGGAAGCGTTTCTCGCCGGCTTCGACTCCGATGGACGGGTGCTGTCGGGGCTCATGGCGGACTTCTTCGAGTCCGCGATCAAGAAGCTCCAGGAGAAAGTCTGGGACTGCGACCTCGAGGCGACCAAGGCCTTTTACCGCAAAAAGATCCAGGAGGCCGAGGCCGAAGCCGAGGCATCCTCTCCCCATCTCGCCGTCACGGCTCCCTACTATCACTACTGGGTCGGCTACGGCTACCTGTCCAGCCATGCCGACACCTGCACAACCCTCACCCTGCCCCGCGAACTCAACACCGGCTACGCGGAGTTCATGCGGAGCGCGGCCTGCTTCTCGGGATGCTTCAGCCCCGGCGGGACAGTCGGCATGGTCGACGCCTGCTATTCGGCTTGCCACAACGCCTGCCACGATGCTTGCCACTCAGCTTGCCACTCGGCCTGTCACTCGGCCTGCCACTCGGCCTGCCACTCGGCCTGCGTCTCCGGAGATGCGCATTGATATCGCGAATCGTCTCGGCGCTGAGGGCCGCGGGCGGCGCTAACCAAGCCAGCCCGAGCGTCCGCGCCGGGTCGAGCCCCGTCTCACCCGACACGAGCCGGCGTCTGGACGACGCGGAGTCCTTCTATCGAAGCATCAGCCCCTGGCTCCTGGTCCGCGAAGAAGACGCCGTGCTCATCGCACCACCCAACCGGGTCTACAAGCTCGGCGGATCGGCGCTCGACCTCATGCGATGGTTGGGCGCGGGTGCGAGCATCCGTGACCTGCCCGGCCTGGACGAAAACCGGGCGGGCGAGCTGCTCCGCTTTTTCGAGGAGCTGCGGGCGGTCTCCGAGGGTCGTGCCCCGCACGGCGAGGGCTTCGGGCGCGTGGCCTACAGCTTCGACTTCACGCGCTTGCCCGTGCTCGGAGAGGCTGCCCTCACCTACCGATGCAACGAACGCTGCCGCTTCTGCTATGCAAGCTGCGGGACGGTCGCTGCAACTGGCGCTGCGGCATGCCGAGCGGGCTCCTGCTCGTCACCATCTGCAGCCCTCGACCAGTCGGTAGCGGGCGAGCTCTCAACCGAGGAGTGGAAACGGATCATTCGCTCTTTCAAGGAGGAGGCGAAGATTCCGTTCTTCTCCTTTACCGGCGGCGAGCCCCTGCTTCGCGACGACCTGGAGGAGCTCGCGAGCCATGCCCGGGCGCTGGGTCTGCGCACCAACCTGATCACGAACGGGAGCCTGGCCACGCCGGCGCGGGCGACCGCGCTCAAAGCCGCGGGCATCGACACCGCGCAGGTCAGCCTGGAGAGCCCGGTTCCGGAGATCCACGACGCGCTCTGCGGAGTCGCGGGGGCCTGGAAGCGCACAACCGACGGCATCCGTGCTCTGCGCGCCGCCGGAATCTTGGTTCAGACCAACAGCACGCTGACCACGGTCAACCGCGCGAGCCTTCTTGCCCTACCCGCCCTCTTGTCTTCGCTCGGGGTTGCGCGCTTTTCGCTAAACCTCTTCATCCCCGCCGGCCGGGGCCTCGGGGCAGACGATCTCTTCGTGCGCTACTCCGAGGCGGGCGACGTCGTCGACGCCGTCAGGCGCCAGGCTAGGTCCGCGGGCCTCACCTTCTTCTGGTACAGCCCCACCCCTTATTGCCTCTACAATCCGGTAGCGCGGGGCCTGGGCAACAAGAGCTGTGCCGCATTGGACGGCCTGGTGCACGTAAACCCGCGCGGCGAAGTGTTGCCCTGCTCATCATGGCCGGAGAGCCTCGGGTCTCTGCTCGGTCGGCGTTTCGCCGACATCTGGTTTTCCGAGCGGGCGGCGTACTTCAAGAACAAGCGCTTCGCTCCGGCCGCCTGCGCTGGCTGCGAAGCATTCGTCGCTTGTCAGGGCGCCTGTCCCCTGTATTGGCAATACGCGGGTGAAGGTGAGATCGCGCGAATGACTGCAGCAAGAGGAAAGGGATGATGCAAGGCGATTTTCGATTCTTCAATCTCAGTCTCGGCTCGCGGCTGATTTTAGCGGGGTCCTTCTTTTTCGCGGGGGTCGAGATCCAGATCGCGTCCTCGACCTTCAATGGCCTGGTTGTCGCGGCGCTAGGCTGGCTCTTTCTTTTGCTTCGGAGTGCGACCAACAAGCCTGACGATCGCGGCCTGGAGGAGTGGCGGCCGGTGCCGGTATCCGAGATCGATAGACTCGACGATGGCCTGCGCCAATCGAAGGATCTGCGCAAGAAAACGCGCAGCTGGGCCAAGAGCCCGTCTCTTGGTCTAGCGATTTTTCTGCTGATCGCCTATCGGGCCGTGACCGCGTTCGCCAACAGGGAGGACTACTGGCTCGCTGGCCTCGATCTCGCGTTCTTCCTTGTGCCCGCCATCTCCTTCGGCAGGATTAGTGTTTTCGCCCCGCCGGCAATCGAGATGAAGATGCCCTGCTTCCGCGCCTTCCTGTCGCAAAAGCTGCCCGAAGCGATGGCAGTGGCCCCGTACATACGCTTCGACAAAGACAAATCGGGCGCCGACATTCCCGAGGATCTTCGGCTTCTGGTCGAGCTCAAGCGCCCGCCCGCTGACCTCGTCGGCGTCCAGATCCAGGCGGCGATAAACCACGGACCGTCCGGCAGCGTACCCTATATGTACGCGGTCGTGCTCAGCAAAGGCAGCTCGGGCCGCTCGTACAAGACCTCCGAGCGGCTCCAGCTTCCGGGCTACCTGGTAGATGCGAAAGGGGACGGGGACTACGGAACCGTGGTGATCCGGCAGGAGGGCTACGCCACCAGCCCCGACGATTGCGTCGAGCTCCACCGGATCTGCGTCGAGGTCCTGACCTCGATCGCCGGCTAGCCCTGAGAAATCAGAGGCTACAGGGCCAAGCGCAGGTCCAATACAACCGACCAGACCTCGTAGGTCACAAGCGCCGCTTTGCTCGACCATTCCCTTCGCGGGAGGCGCGGAGCCCTTTGCGGGTTTCGCAGTCGCGACGGCGACGGGAGAATTTCAATCAGTAGTGCTAGGGGCAGTCCGTGGCCGTGCAAGTGGCCCAAGTCACAGGCGCGAAAGACTCGCTCTGCAGGCTGTCGACGTACACGCTCCTTGCGTCTGCCGCAGAAGCCATTTGCCAAACGCGCAGGTCAAGCACGTAAAGATCCGATTTGCTGGCGTCGTTCTCCTTGTAGTTCTCCCAGGCAACGGCCGAGGCGTGGTAGCTCTTGGTGGAGTCAAAGAACGGATCCGCCCCGCCGTCGAACCACTCAATGGCTTTCCCAGAATCGCTGGTCGCCACTGGACCGTTCGCGGTGTAGGCCACGTCCGGGTCCACGATCCAGCTGCCGGGTATCTCGGCCGCGGTCGGCACCAGCGACAGCGCAGTCGAGCCGGACTTGGCCGCCACGATCTTGGTCACGTCAATCGCCTGCTTTTTCCCCACCGTGTCGTCGACCGGGGAGCCGGCAGGGTAGAGCTGGAGCCTAACCTCCAAGAAGAAGGCGCCCTTCTGAGCGTTCATCCACCATCTAGTGCCCGTGTTGGCGATGCGCGCCTGGTCCCAGGTTGTGGACGTGGTCCCGCCGCTGTTGCTACTCCCGCACGCCAGGGTTGTCAGCGAAAGAGTCAGGTAAGCGCATAGGCTGAAACGGCCCGAACGAGTCATGTGAATTCCTCCTGTGGGCGGCAACCAAGCGAGGCCGCGTTGTGAGGCCGACCGCACGCATTCTGATCGTCCGCGGGCTGTCAATCAAGCACGAAGTTCAGACGGGCAACGCGGCGAAGCTTGATTGCCAAGGTCGAGGTCACCGTTGCGTCATCGAGATCCACAATGCCCAGCGCGGCCGCGCAAGCTGCGACCACATACTTGCTGGAATTGGTGAGACCCGCCTTGACGTCAGCTTGGTACTTGCTCTTGTCGGCCGAGGTTCCGAACAGCTAGAGCGCCGCCTTGGCGATGGTACCCAAATGCGAGTCCATCCAAAGATCGAAGATGTTCTCGCGCTCGTCACGTTTTGTGTCCTACATGGAGGTACATCCGTGTACGCAATTACCGCGGATGCTGGGACACCGCCCGCGACGGCCCAGGGAAAAGTCGAGTTGCTGCGCGGGTTGTGGCCCGCCCCTTCATCAAGTGCCTGGCACCGAACATCGCAGAACTGTATGCTCCGCGGCACTCCGCCCCCAGACTCCTCGCTGAGCCGTCGCGAATGGGTGTCGACTCTTATCCGCATATAGGCCGACTATCATGGACAAACGAATGACTCTCCCCAATCTTCCCTTGCCCCTTGCCGTGCTGGTCGCCGGGTTCGCTCTGGCGAGCGGCTGCGGGCGCACCGAGATGGATCTGCTCTTCCACGTGTCGGACAATGCCGGCAGGGCGACCGGTGGCCGGACAGGGAGCGAGAGCATGGGAGCGGGCGGCGGCGGGGCCGGAGGAATTGGTCAAGGCGGCAGCGGAGGCGTTTCCACCGGCGGGGCGGGCGGCGGCGCCTCCGGGATTTGTGGCGAGGCCCTCTGTCTCACCTCGCTGTTCCAGACTTGCGTGCCCGAGGGAGACTGTTACGCGATGGGCGGCGGAAGCCCCAGCGCGGTGTTCGGCAACACCTGCTATGCGAACGGGGTCACTGTGTCCTACTATGGCAGCTACAAATACGGTGCCTCAAACGTGACCGGGAGCTTGACGGTCAGTCGCAATGGCACTCTTTGCTACGAAATAGATGAGTTGTCCGATGACTCTGTTTCGTATGTGATTAGCGATGGCAATGGCCAGCAAGTTGCCACCGGGATCCCAGGAAACGATGCGGGATCCATCACCGTGACCTGCAACGGCAGCAAGCCAACCACGGTTGACTACGCCTGCCTGTATTCTGCCGAGAACAGCGGTGATTGCACTCTAGCGGCGTGCCCCTGACCTGGATTTCATGGCTCGCTAACCACCATCGGCCGGCTCATAGACGCGTACCCAGTCGACCTTCATTGTTTGCGGAAAACTGGTCGTCAAATCGGGCGCGCCCGGCCATTGGCCGCCGACCGCAACATTGAGCAGTATGAAGAACGGATGGTCGAATTCCCACGTGCGGCCGGTTGCGGCCGACGGCTTCTGCGTCTCATAGAGATTGCCGTCGACGTAGAACTTGATCGCCGCCGCGCTCCACTCGACGGCGTAGGTGTGGAAGTCGTCGCCCAGCTTTGCATTTCCGGGCAGGGCATACGAGCCCGTGAGATCGTCGTCGTTGGATGTCCCCGCGGCCGGCATGTGCAGGCTGCCGTGGTTGATCGACGGTTCCTTCCCGATGTTCTCCATAATGTCGATCTCGCCACAGTTGGGCCAACCGTTTGTGGCTATATCGGCTCCCAGCATCCAGAACGCGGGCCACAGCCCCTGTCCTTCCGGGATCTGGATGCGTGCTTCGATGCGACCGTACTGCTGGGTGAACCTATTCTGGGTGAGCAGCCGCGCGCTCGTATACTGGCACGCTCCGGAGGAAGGATAGGAGCACTTGTATGACGATGCGCCGGCCGTCGTCGCTGTGATGACTAGGTTGCCCCCCGTGACGACCGCGTTCTGTGTCCCGTCCGTGTAGTACTCGAGCTCTTGATTGCCCCAGCCGGTGCCGCCCACATCGTGGACCCATTTTGTCGGATCGACCGCGGAGCCGTCCGCACCATCGAACTCGTCCGACCAAGTCAGCACCCAACCAGGCAAAACGCTCGACCCGTCGGTTCGCGTGTCCGCGTCGGCCGCTCCGCCCGTGCCACCAACGCCGCCCACGCCGCCCGCGCTGTTCGTGCCGCCAGTGCCCGTCGTCCCGCCCGCGCCAATTTTGCCGCCCGCTGCCGTTGTGCCGCCAGTTGTGCCACCCGTGCTGACCGTGCCGCCAGCGCCCGTCGTCCCGCCCGAGCCGGTGCTGCCTCCTGGTGTGTCACCTACTCCAGCCGTGTCGCTCACACTGGCTGCATCGCTCGTGCTGGACGAGCCGCCGTGGCCTGAACTGCCGCCGGTGCTCAACTTCCCGTCCGCGCCCGCCTCGGCGTCAGAGCCGCTCCAGGTCGGGCTTCTGCTGGAGCAGCCCAGCACGATGCTCACGAGCAAGACCAAATATCGCCGCGCGCGCATGCGCGCAAACTACCACGGCGACGAATACCTGCGTAGGGCTGGGGCGAGATCGACAATTTCTTGTCTTCCTGGTCGGATCGAGGGTGGCCTCACCCCTCGTCCTTCTCGACGGCAAGCCAGCCGAACGTCAGATCAGTCTTTGGCAGCCGGCGACCGAGGCGCCACCGGCGAGCGGCCGCTGGGGAGATGGGTGAAATCGACGTGGCGGTGGACTCTTCTGCGCGCCTGCTCTCCTGCCCCTATCTCGATCCAAGGGCTGCTAGCGGCGGGTAGCGATTGGCGGGGAACTCGAACTTGTTGCCTGTCGGGTGGAAGTCCTTCTGCCAATCCGGGACGAAGTACTGCAAGACCGAGCCGGAACCGAGTTCCCAATTTGCGCGTCTGCCAACCCCGCGTCGCCGCCCCCGATTGCAACGATCAGATCAACCGTCGTGCAACCGGGTTTGAGATCCACCGCCTTCTCTTGCCAGGGCCCTACGACGTTTCCCGCCTTGCTGGGGGCGTATTCCAGGGTCAGCTTCTTGTGGCTGGCGTAGTCTTGCACCGCCAATTGCAGCCCGTCTTGGTGGGCACGCGCCGTAGTTGCTTGCTGGGCCCATCGGCCCTGGGGCGTGGCCGGTGGGCTCAGGCGGCCTCCCATCGCACTTGGCCTGCAAATCTGACAGATTCAGCGGCAACGTAGTGGTTTCATGCCGACACCCGATGGCAAAGAAGTTCGCGTGCCTGCCTCGCGCTGGCAGATTGTATCGCCCAGCCGCTTGCGCCCTACCCTGTTTGCGCGGCGAAAATACTGGGCGCATCGCTTCGGCGTGACGCCCGTCCTGCCCATGTCGCGCGCCGAGATGGAACAGCTCGGCTGGGAATGCTGTGATGTCATTCTGGTGACCGGCGACGCCTACGTCGATCACCCGAGCTTCGGCGCGGCGCTGATCGGCCGCGTATTGGAGGAACAGGGTTTTCGCGTCGGGATCATTGCGCAGCCCGACTGGCGCTCGGCAACCGCTTTCGCCTGCCTCGGCCGCCCAGCTTTGCTGTTCGGCGTGACTGCGGGAAACATGGACTCGATGGTGAATCTCTTTACCGCGGAGAGGCGGGTGCGCAGCGACGATGCGTATTCGCCGGACGCAAAGCCTGGCCTGCGGCCGGAACGCGCGGTCACGGTCTACGCCCAACGCTGCCGCGAGGCTTTTCCCGACGTGCCGGTGATCATCGGCGGCATCGAAGCCAGCCTGCGCCGGGTCGCGCACTACGACTACTGGTCGGACAAGGTGCGGCGGTCAGTGCTTTTCGATTCCAAGGCTGACCTGCTCGTTTACGGCAATGGCGAACGCCAGGTGGTCGAGATCGCCCATCGCCTCGCCGCCGGCGAGCCGGTCGCGGCGATCACCGACGTGCGCGGCACCGCGCTCGCGCTGGCAGCTAAGGCACCGCGGCTCTGTGAGATCGACTGCACCACCATCGGTGCTACGCGCGCCTCCGACGGCCAGGTCATCCGCCTGCCCAGTCTCGAAGCAGTGGCCAAGGATGCGGTTCTCTACGCGCACGCTGCGCGCATCGTCCATCTCGAATCCAACCCGGGCAACGCGCGCGCCTTGCTGCAACGCCACGGCAGCCGCGACCTGTGGGTCAATCCGCCAGCTCTGCCGCTCACCACGGCAGAGTTGGACGCCGTCTACGACCTGCCATTTTCGCGCCGGCCGCACCCGAGCTACCGCGGGTCTCGCATCCCGGCGTATGAGATGATCAAGTGCTCGATCGCGATCATGCGCGGATGCTTCGGCGGCTGCACCTTCTGCTCACTCACCGAGCACGAAGGTCGCATCATTCAAAGCCGTTCGCCCGAGTCGGTCTTGCGGGAAATCGAGTCGGTGCGCGAGAGAACCCCCGGCTTCACCGGGGTGATTTCCGATCTGGGCGGGCCCACCGCCAACATGTATAGGCTCGCTTGCAAGAAGCCTTTGCTCGAGGCTGCCTGCCGGCGACTCTCGTGCCTGCACCCCGCCATCTGTCCCAACCTCGACACCAACCACGGCCCGCTGATTGACCTCTACCGGCAGGCGCGCCAGGCAAAAGGGGTGAAGAAGATCACCATCGGCTCGGGCGTGCGCCACGACTTGGCGTTGGCATCGCCCGCCTACATCGAAGAGCTGGTCAAACACCATGTGGGTGGCTACCTCAAAGTGGCGCCTGAGCACAGTGAGCCCGGGCCGCTCGCCAAGATAGGAAAGCCCGGCATTGCTGCGTTCGAGGAGTTCCACGTGCTCTTTGATCGCTTTTCGCGCCAGGCGGGCAAGGAACAGTATCTCATTCCCTATTTCATCGCCGCGCACCCGGGCACCACCCTGCGCGACATGGTGGCGCTTGCGCTTTGGTGCAAGCGCAATGGCTTTCGACCCGACCAGGTGCAGGCCTTTCTCCCCACACCCATGGCTTTGGCCACCGCCATGTACCACACGGGCAAGAACCCCTTGCGGCCATTGCGCCGCCGCGGTGGCGAAGACGTCTGCGTGGCCCGTGGCGAGAAAGAGCGACGGCTGCACAAGGCGTTTCTCCGCTACCACGATCCGGAAAACTGGCCGCAACTTCGCGCTGCCCTTGTCCACCTGGGACGGGGAGATCTCATCGGCCACGGCAAAGGCTCCTTGGTGCCACCCGTACGCCGTCAGACGCGCGGCGTCCACACCGTTACCCCACGCGGGAAGCGCCGCCGGCCCTGACCGCGCCTGTGCTACCCTTGTCGCATGGCTTTGATGCAATTTGCTCAGCCCTCGTCTTACGCTCTTGGACGCCAATCGTCTTCCGGGTGTGCCCCCATGTGTAGACAACATGCCAGCATTCCGGAGGCTCTCGTTCGATTCACATTGGTAGCGGCCGTGTGTGTGCTGATGGCAGCCGGCGGGCCCTGCGCCAACACAACCACGAGTGGGCCAACAACGGGCGGATCCACGAGCTCTTCCACGACCAAACCGGCCGGAGGAAACCCAAGCGGCGGAGGTTCCTCGGGCAAAGGTGGATCCGCAGGCTCTGCCAGCTCGTCGGCCGCCGGCGGAAACGGCGGATCAACCACGGGCGGCACGGCCGAGGGAGGAGCCACCGGTGCCGGGGGCTCCTCCAACCCCGGCGGCTCCGTCGCCACCGGCGGGTCGACCAGCAACGGGGGCAAGCAGCAAGCGGGCGGGACCACTGCCAGCGCGGGAAACGTCGGCGCCGGAGGCTCGATCGCCAGCGGAGGGAACACCGGAGCCGGCGGCAGCGGTGGTGGTGGCGCGGCCGGGTCAGGAATGAGCAATACCGGTGGCTCCACCGGGACCGGCAGTTCCAGCGTGACCTATATGCTGCCACCCCCTGACCAGTGCCACGACCTAGACAACCAGCCCTGGTCAAACGATCCGAAGACCGGCTGCGTTGCAGGCGACACAACCAGTAAATGCGGCGGAAAGTGCGAGACCGCCAGTGTTTGTGAAAGTCCGACTGCCAAGCCGACCGCCGACAGGGAGTACATGTGCCCGCGCAACCTGCTCTTCAGTCCAGAATTCGAACAGGCCGTGAAAGACGACGGCTTGGATGGGTTCCACTACGCTGTGGTCGGCCACGACCCGGACAAGGGAGGCATCGACGGCGACGCCCACAGCTGCTGCCAGTGCTACCAGCTTGTCTACGCCTACCCAAGTCCCAGTAATGATCGACAGGTACAGGTCAATCCCGACAATCCCAATCCTCCCGCTTCGGCCATTCCGATACCACCGCCACTCATCGTGCAGTCATTCAACACGGCGGCCACAATAACCACGTTCGATGTCTACATGCCCGCCGGTGGTATGGGTGCGCAAAACGGGTGTTTCCTACTGCCCAACAGCGGGGGCGATGCGGCCCAGCGCAAGTACATGTACGCGGACTATCCGCTCAATGGTCAACCCGGAAACGGCGGCGTGAAACCGGCCACTTTGCAGGAGTGGGCAGCGGACTGTAAGACCAAGGACAAAAACTGGGTCACCCAAGCGACGATCGCATCCCCGGCGTGCATCAAGGACTTCACCGACGCGTGCAACAAGATCACCTCGTCCGTCCCAGGGCTGAGCGATCTCGGCCGCACAGGATGCATCAAGGCGAATGCCATCGACACCTTCTATCACCTGAACTGGTCGGTCTACGCGATGAGGATCGAATGCCCAGAACACCTCACGCGCGTCACCGGTTGCCGGTTGGCCTCACAGGGATTGAAATCGGCGAAGAAGGACGTGAAGACCGCGGCTCAGGCGGCGGCGGATTCCGACTTCTGGAAGAAGACGGCCAACACCAACAACCTGTACGAGACCACGACCATGGAGGACTGTTGCCGTCCGACCTGCGCCTCCTACAGCCAGATTTCCAGTTTCGGATTGAAGACAGATTCGCAGTACCGATCGTTCTACAACTGCGACATCAACGGCGTCCCCTGGACGCAATCGCACTAGCCCGAAGGGTGGAAATACGAGTACCGGGGGCTCAGCAGGAGCCGGCGGCGCTGGAGGCTCCGCCAGCCCCTCGTCCGTCGCTGAGAGTGGCGGTCAAACACGGGCGGCTCCACGGCCACGGCAGGCTCAAAGGCGACAGGCGGCTCAATCTCTGCGGGCGGCTCCACGCGGACGCCTGCACGCAGGTCACGCGCGTGCGCGCAGAATCCGGGCGGCGGCTTCGGCGTTGATGTCCCCTTGCTCGCCAAAGGCCGATTTGCGGCTGGCAAAGCGCTCGCCTACATTGCGGGCCGCGTCCTTGGCATCGATGCCGAAGTCCTTTGGGCGCGTGGGCATGTTGAGCGAGTGGAAGAATACCTCGGTCTTGTCGATCGCCGCTCTTGCGTCAGCAACATTCCAACCACGACGACCATACTGACTCAGCTTGGCCGACTCGGCGGCCAACTTGTACGTGCAGACATCAAGAAGGGGGTGCACGCAACTCTGTGACGCCCCCTTCTCTCACGCTCAACCGGAGCGCTTACTTCTTCTTGCCCTTGGCGCCCTTGGCGCCCTTGTCGGCGGGAGCGGCGGGCTCGGCAGGCTTGGCCGCAGCGGCCTTGGCCTCCTCAAGCGCCTTCTTCGCTGCCACGGTGGCTTGATCAGCTGCCGCCAGCTTGGCCCGCAAGCCGCTGATCTCCGCGGCCTGTGAACTCACCGTCTTCTGCACGTCGGCGGTGGCCGCCGTCGCCTTGGCCAGCGCCTCTTTGCAGACTGTGTCCTCGCAGGCCGTAATACCAAATAGCATTCCACCGAGAGCCAGCGTCGAAAGAATCTTGATCGTGCGGGTCATGTTGTTTCTCCTTGGGTAGAGGGGACAGGACCTCTGGGGTCCTAGCGTCAACCTGGCGTCCTTCTACGCAGGAGGGCCCGCGCTGTCAAATGCCTCGGATTCCTTAGCCGGACAGCGTCATTGGCCAATCGCTGACGCTAAAGGCCAAAGACGTGCCGTGGATCCGAATCAGACATCACCAAGGTTGGGTCAGATCTCACCAGGATCAGATCACACCAAGGTTGCGATCAGACCTGCGCTCACGTCGGCTATCCGTCGACAAACCGCGCGCCTACGAGACAGGTGGCCTGCCGCCGAGCAGATCCGGGTCACCAACGCCGCTCTATCGAAATCAACATGGGCGCGGCGTTATCCACCACGTTGAAGGCACAAAGCGTCTCTCAATCCGTAGAGAAGCTCCACGTGCCGGTCAGTCCAAGGCGCTGTTCGTAGATGTTTGCGTCTGTCCCGAGATACACCACCGAATCTGTGTTGCTTGTGGCGCGGCGTCCGAACGGACTTCCACTTGGACCGGCAAACGGGTGATCGACTCCATCGATGGATGCGTCGGACCATGTTGGCAGGGATCTCCAGCGGCGTTCATGAAGGCCAGTGTAGTAGGTGATGTCGTTGTGTTCCCACCCACTGCCACCCAACCCTAACTCATGAAGGTGATTATCAGTCCCACGATAAATGACTGTGCTATTCCTATCCGAGCGCACGTACCCCATGGGGTTACCCTGCGCTGGACTCCCGCCGGAGAGCGCGCTCAGGCCCCCCATGGATCGTGTCGTCGGTTCGCGCGCTGGTCCCACCTGCCTTGACATTTGCGACGGCATCACAAACGCTTCCTACGTGCGCCCGGCCGTGTTGTGGATTTCCTACGCAGCGACCGTTGTCTTCAGTGACGAGTGGTTTGCAAAGCGTCGCACTACGTGGATCCAATGGTTCGAGACTCTGACCTTCTACGCGCTGGTCGTTTTCGTACTGATCAATCATCTCCTGCCGGTCTACTAGGGTAGTGTCGATACTGCGAGGAACCGAAGGACGATGACTGTGTCAATCAATTCTTCCCGACTAGGCCGCGCATCATAGTCAGGTACCGTCCGGTTGGATACATCTGTTGGTAGTGGCGGGCTGCTTGAGCTGTGCGGCGCGCGTCGCCGGCCTTCTGCCAAGCCTCGGCCACCCGTGCCGCCGCATCTTCAGCCAAAGCACCGCGCAGTGCGATGCGCAGATCTGGAAATGATTTGCGCCAGAATAGACCCGTCTGATCGTGGTCGCCCCCCATTCCATTGTGGGGCCAAGGAACGCGTAACAAGAATCTGACGCCAAGACAATTGTACACATGCACTACGGGTCTCGGATCCCACGTATTCGCGGTATCGCGTCTTTTGTCCGCGTGCGCCCGCAAATGATGCCCATGAAAAACTCCATGGGAAGGGTTCTCAAAAAAACATGGCGCACCGAGCTTTCGGCGCTTGCTTGTATTGCTGCGGCAATTGCGGGACAGCCCGAAGCCGTCGCGCAAACGACCTACACTGCCAGCTGGTCGTCACTCGACACGCACAATCCGGCACCCGAGTGGTTCCAGGATGCGAAGTTCGGCATTTACTATCACTGGGGCGCGTTCGGCGTGGCTGAATTTGGATCGGAGTGGTACCCGCGAAACATGTACAACAAGGGAGGGAATTCCGCCGAGTACCAACACCACATGTCGACGTACGGCGATCCGTTCGGAAACTGGCCGTACAACAATTTCCTCAGCGGCGCCAACGACAAGTCGGGCAAGTTCACGCAGTTCGCGCCAAAGCTGGTCTCGGACGGGGGCAACTGGGATCCCGACGCGTGGGCGCAACTGTTTGCTGACTCGGGCGCTAGGTTCGCCGGACCGGTGGCAGAGCACCACGACGGATTCTCCATGTGGGACAGCAAGGTCAACCCGTGGAACTCGGTGGCCTATGGACCGAAGCTGAACTTGGGGAAGCTGCAGGCTGACGCTATACGCAAGAAAGGCCTGAAACTGCTCATGTCGCAGCACACTGCCTACAATTTCACCGGCTACTACCAGTATGCGCCGGCTCAGAGCGACTCCGCCCTGCAGCAGCTTTTCGGCCAGCTGCCCAAGGCGCAGGAAGAGACGATCTGGCTGGGCAAGCTGAAAGAGCTCATCGACGAGTTCCTGCCCGACGTGATCTGGCAAGACTTCAATCTCAACCAAATCAGCGACGCCAATCTGACAAACTTCCTTGCCTACTACTACAACGCGGCCGCCAAGGCGGGGGTGGATGTGGTGGCCACCGCAAAGGACGGCATCGCTACGGCCCCCCCCGGTACACACAAGGGCCAAGTGTACGACTACGAACGCGGTGGTCCCGGAGACATCACGACGCCGTACTGGCTCACCGACGACGCGGTCAGCTCTTCGAGCTGGTGCTACACGCAGGGGATGGGGTACTACGCCGTCAACGCCGAGGTACACACGTTCGTCGACCACGTCAGCAAGGGAGGCAATCTGCTGCTGAACATCTCGCCGCTGCCGGATGGAACCATCCCGCAACAGCAAAAGGACATTCTGAACGGGTTCGGGACGTTTCTGAATGTGGCCGGCGAAGCTATCTACGCCACCCGAGCATGGACGGTTTACGGTGAGGGCCCGACCAAAATCGGGGGAGGCTCGTTCACCGGGCCCAAGGCGATGACTGCGAGCGATATCCGCTATACCAAATCCAAGAACGGGGATGCCGTGTACGCCATTCTCGGCGGCTGGCCGTCGGGCGGGCAAGTGAATATGACGGCAGTTACGACCAGCCGCTTTCCACTCGGGTCCGGCAAGGTCTTCCTGTTCGGACCGGCGGGCGGCCAGCCGACCACGCTGCAGGCCACCCAGGACACCTCGGGCTTGCACGTCACCTTGCCAGGGACGGCACCCTACACGGCCATCGCCTATGCTATCAAGATCAGCCCGAGCTCAACCCCGCCCGGATCGTCTCCGACGATCGATGCAGGTGTCCCCTCGACTGGCGGAAGCGGCGGCTCGACGGACGCCGGCGCGGCGGGCGCAGGCGGCAACCCGGGCAGTGGCGGCCGTAGCGGAGCAGGCGGAACCACCACAACTTCTTCGGGCACCGGCGGCGCACCCGGAAGCGGGGGAGCGAGCGGGGCCGGCGGGGCACGCAGCTCCGGCGGCGGAGCCGGAAGTGGCGGAGCGAGCGGAACCGGCGGGGCAGGCAGCACCGGCGGCGCACCCGGAAGCGGGGGAGCGAGCGGGGCCGGCGGGGCACGCAGCTCCGGCGGAGCGGCAAGCGGCGGCGCCTCGACATCGACGATGCCTGGCGGAAGTGGCGGTGTTGCCAGTGGAGGGATCTCGGGCAATGCCGGTGCAGGCGGGGCGGCGGGAAGTTCAGGGAACGTAGGCAGCGGGGGGACGCTTGGCGCGGGCGGAGCCACCGGCACGACGACCGTGACCACCCGCGATTCCGGCTGCTCGTGCGCGACGAATGGGCGCGGGCGGAACGGCGCCGGTGGGTCCTTGCTGCTGCTCGGACTATCGCTAGCCTCGCTGCTTCGCCGTCGCCGGCGCTGATCGCAAGGCGTCGGCGCGCGCGGACGCCGGCGCCCTTGCCGATCGGGACCTGGACCGCCCAACCGATTGTTGAGGCGCTCCCCGAGGACACGGCACCCCGGTACATGATCCGCTCCTATCGTCGATACCCGCGCCTCGCGCTACCCCCGCCGGCCGCGAACCTGGCCGAGGCGCAGCTCGGCCACCGCAACACCTTGTGGGCTGCGCACCGCCACGTTGAGTTGATCCCGGTCGGACGCCGGTGTCCAGGTCACCTGACGATCCGTGCCCGTCACGTCGCCCTCGCCTTGCCAGCGGACGGTGAGTGCCTCGTCCGAACCAGTTAGGCGTGCCACCACGGCGCCGTCCACCCACTGGCCCTCGACGCGAATTTCAGGTGGCAGACAGAGGGGCAGGTCGCGCGAGCGCGGGGACCGGCGAGGTGTCGTGTCGGCCCAGTGGGCGCCAACCTCGGCGCCAGCAGGCGAGAAATCATCGCGCGTCGAGGACAGAGCGCCGCTGGGAACGGGCGCCGGATCGACGACCGGCGGAAGCTCTGGCCGGCCAGCATCTCCACTTGCATCGGCGTCGCGTCGGCCAGCGTCGGGCGGAAGCATATCCGCGATCATGTAGTCTGGCCTGGCATCGGGCCGGCCGGCGTCTGGTGGCAGCGGATCCACTACGGTTATCCGGTCTGGGGTGAGATCGCGTCGGCCAGCATCAGGCGGCAGCGGGTCGTACACGATGTAGTCCGGTCTGGCGTCGCGCGGACCAGCGTCAGGCGGGAGCATGTCGGCAATCATGTAGTCAGGTCTGGCGTCGGGCCGGGCGGCGTCCGGCGGCAGCGGATCCACAACCATGTAGTCCGGCCTGGCATCCGGCCGGCCGGCGTCCGGCGGCAGCATGTCTGCGATCATGTAGTCTGGGGTGGCGTCGAGCCGGCCGCCATCGTAGTCCGTCAAAGTCAGGTCGTAGCAGCCAGGAGCCCAAAGGGCCAGCCAGCCGGCGAACGCTGCTCCTTGCGCCGCGCGTACGATCTGCCCGTCCGGCCGCCGCGGGACGCTCTCGCGCCGGCGTCCAACCGCCGCGAACGCGCGCAGGTCGGACATCAGGGTATCGAGGGCCGCGTGCCACACACGATCCGACGCTGCCACGCGCAGGCCGAGCCGAGCTGTCGCGCGTGCGACACTGTCGTCGTCGTGCGGATCCAACTGGGCGGCCAAGTCCAGTGCTTGTTCGAGCAGCTCGGCAGTATCCAGCGAGATGTTCTTAGTCAACTCGAGCGCGCGCTCGCGCAAGCGTTCTTTGCGAAGGTCGCCAACCCGGTAGAACCAATCGAGAACGCCGCAGGAGTAGTTGAGCCCCATGTAGCGATTGGCCACGCCTTCGCTGGCGAAATTGCGTTCGCGGAAGGCTGCTGAGGAAATGCGAAAGAGCAGCTCGGCGCGATCGTCGGCAAGCCGGTAGTCCCAACCGAGGAAGCTGCCCGACAGTTTCCCCGCCTGTGCCAGCTTGTGGTACAGCGGCGTTCCCAAGTAGGGCTCGGCCCGGCAGAAATTCACCGGGATCTGCGCGTGCCGGCGAATGAAGGCGATGTTTTCAGCGACATCGTCCAGGCTGGTTTCGGGCTCGAAGAGCAGCAGGTTGTAGCAGGGGACGATGCCGGCGTCGCTGCAAGCGTCGAGAGCCTGCCCCATGGAGGCGACTGCGACCCGCCGATTCAGGTGATCGGCCCCGCGCTGCGAGGCGTTCTCCACGCCGACATATAGGCGAATCACCCCCAACTCGGCCAAGCGGCGCGCGAGATCGGGGGCGAGGGTGTCGGGCCGGCACTTGCCCACGAAGGCCGCGCGCTCCACGCCCGCGTCGTCGAGATGCCGCTTGATGGCCTCGACGCGCGCCAGGCTGTCGGCCGGCCGAGGCAGAAGGAAATTCTCGTCGTGGAAGCAGAAGATCGCGCTGCCACCTACGGCTCGGCCCAGTACAGCCATCTCGGCCGCGACGTCCTCCGGCGAACGCAGGCGCAACCTCCTGCCGTGTGCACCATGGGCGCGTGCATCGCGCAGCAACGTGGTGATCGAGCAGAAGCTGCAAGACGCCCAGCAGCCGCGGCCACCGCTCACCGGAACAAAAGGAATGCGCATGTGGCGCGTGTGCGGCCGATAGCGTTGGGCGATGGGCAAGGCGTCGAGGTCTCGCGGCAGGCATCGCGGCGCGGTCCGCACCACGGCACCGCTTGCGCTACAAAATGCGATGCCCGCCACGTCAGCCAGGCTTCGCCGGGCAGCGAGCGCCGCGAGCAGATCGACGACGGTTTCCTCCCCATCGTAGAAAACGACGCTGTCCACGCCATAGCGCCCCGCCAGCACGCTGGCATAGCCCATGGTGGCGAAATGGCCTCCGGCGGTGATGTGTCCGCGGAATCCATCCTTGCGCAGGGCGGTCGCCAGCGCCAGGAAATCCAAGCCGCGGTGCTGGAACTGAGCTGCCAGGCCAACCACGTCGGGGCCGCTCGACGCAATCCGGTCGACCAGGTCGGGAATCTGGGTGCTGTCATTGAAGCCCAGCACCTCCACCCGATGACCGGCGCCGGTGGCGGCTGCCGCAATCGTGCCCATGCCCAGGTTCTCTTCGACATCAGCGCCCACGAGGGTAAGTCGCATTGGGGACCTCCGCTTTGTAGTTAGGCCGGCTCTCCGGTGACCGCGCCCTGGACACTGATGCTAGCACCTCCGAACCGAAAATCCGTGTGCGCGCCGTCACACCATCGCCACAGCTTGACCGCAACTCCGCGAGGCGAAGTCCGTTCGCTGTTTGCGGCCCCAACCTGGAAGTCTCCTTGTCTCCAGCGGTCCGGTGGTCTAACCTTGGGTTTATAATGCCCGTCGCTCGTGTGATCTTGCTCTCACTTAGCTTCGTTCTCGTTGCGGCTTGCGAAGGCTCCACAGGATTGCGCATTTCGCCTTGCTTCACGGAAGGCGTCACGCAGACCTGCACGACGGTGTGTGGCGAAGGAGCGCGCACCTGCAGCCACGGGGCGTGGTCGGCGTGCGTAGCTCAACCCGTGCGCCTGCCGTGTAGCAACACCTGCGGCGACGGTACTCAGCTTTGCCAGGACAACAAACTGCAAGGCGTTTGCGATGTGGATCCCGTGCGCTTGCCGTGCAGCAACACCTGCGGCGACGGTACTCAGCTTTGCCAGAACAGCAAACTGCAAGGCGTTTGCGATGTGGATCCCGTGCGCTTACCGTGCAGCAACACCTGCGGCGACGGCACGCGCTTGTGCAAGGACAACAAGCTGCAGGGGGTGTGCGAAGTGGCGCCGGTCGCAAGGGACTGCTCCAGCATCTGCGGCCTCGGCACGGAAACCTGCTCGGACAACGCCTGGCATGCCTGCACGGCGCCGCAACCGAAGCAACCGAAGCTGACCGCGACCATCCGCGACTTTCACATCACCTTCCCCGACATGAACCACGACGGTGTATCCGAGACCGGCATCGTCGCCGAGATCCTTGGCGATGACGACAAGCCGATCTACGCGCACAGCAGCTCGACCCAAACCGTCGTCGGTCCGGATACCTTCAACCAGTGGTACCGCGATGTCCCCGGTACCAACATTGCCACCACGATCGACCTGCCGCTGACGGCGTCCGGTGCAAAGAAGGACGTGTTCACCTACAGCAACACATCGTTCTTCCCCATCGACGGGCAGCTATTTGGCGACGAAGGTCAACCGCACAACTACGCCTTCACCGCGGAGGTAGCCACGCGCTTTCGCTACAAGGGCGGCGAAACCTTCACCTTTGCGGGCGACGACGACGTATTCGTCTTCATCAATCGCCAGCTCGCGATCGACCTTGGCGGAATCCACTCGATACTGTCCCAGACCGTGGATCTGGACGCAGAGGCAAAGCGGCTGGGCATCGTGCCCGGTGGCATCTACTCGATGCACATCTTCTTTGCCGAGCGCCACATGATCGGTTCCGACTTCGTTGTCGAAACCACGATCTCCGAATTTGCCGCCTGCCAGTAGTGAGTTTCAGAAACCGAAGCCGGGCAACGATCCCATAGGCGCATAGCGGCCAAGTTGCCGCGCAGGCGTCTTCTCCAATCCCGCGCCCGCGGGAATGCCAACTCCGGATCCGGCTCGACGGCCTTGGAGAATCCGTCCTTGCTTCGCGCAACAACCCAGCGCCGGTCGAGCTGAGTCGACCGGGTTCCGCGCAAGCCTCGTCACTGCTTTCCGACGAACGTCGTGATGGATTGCGCGGCGAGGGAGCCGGAGAAGCGTCCGGCGGTCACCGTGACGGCTGTCCCAGAAGCCAGGTTGGAACTCGCGGACGTGACATACGGGGTGACCGTAGTCGGCCAACACGAGCCCGAGACGAAGAACGAAGCCGACACGGCGCTCGAGCCGCTGTTGAGCGCCACGATGGCAACAGTCCCGTCCGAATTGTAGAACGGCACGATCTGAACCGAGGACGGTGCGCCTGAGATACCCACGCGCACGAATCCGGGGCGCACGAACTTGCTGAAGTTACCCATCGCGTATACGCGCTTGGGAGGACTGCTCGTGCTGCCGCCGTCGAAAAACGCCTGGGTCCACCAGTAGAGCCACCCACTCGCCCCGCCGGTGGAGAACGCTGCATAGATCCCGCGCGCGATGTCGATCCCCGCGCTGATGGCCGCGCCACTCGAATAGGTTATCTCCGTCTCCCAGAGATGGTGCTTCATGCTTGCGGGCGGCGCCGGACGGGTCGCGCCGTTGGAGCCGTAGTCGTGCGTAGCGATGATGTCGACGAGCGCGCTAACGGTCGCGTCACCTTCGATGGCGGTGCCGTAGTTGTCGCCGCCCCACGTATTGCCCCAAGTGTCCGGCTCGGCCGCAAGCAAATGGACCGGCGGGCTCAACGCCTGCAGCTTAGGGCCCAGCACCTTGATGAAGTTGTTCATCTGTGTCTTGTCGAAGAGGCACGATCGGTAGCTCGCCGTGAAATCTGGCTCATTCTGTGCCGAGATGCCCCAGAGGTCCACGCCGGCATTCTGCTTGAAATATGCGGGAAACGCCGCGAGTGTTGTGGCCCACGAGTCGTACGCGCTCGTATTCAGATGCCCACCGTTGTTGATGTTGTTGTTGTCCTTGTCCGCAGCCGGCGGCGACCAGGGCGCTGCCCATATCTTGCCGCCGTTCTTGGCGACCTCCGGGCCATCGACAAACGCGGCATCGCCCATGATCTTGCCGGTCTCGTCGATGCCGATGCGCAGCAACGTCATCCCGATCCCGTTGACCGGGTCCCAGAGGAGCGTCCGCTGCTCTGCCGACGACGTCGACTTGCCCTGCCAAACATCGGCTATCCCGAAGCCGTCTACGACTTGATAGGTGGTAGCCGGATTGATCGTGATATCGCCCGATTGGGCCGTCCCCGGCGTCTTCGTTCCAGCGCACGTTACCGTGCTTCCGCCCGACGCTGGCCCGGTAGCGCCGCCGGTGCCCGTTGCACCGCCGACGCTGCTGCCGCCCGACCCGCTGCGACCACCGCTCGCGCCACCAGTTGCCGTCTGCCCGCCTGAACTGGTCGCCCCGCCGGAAGCGCCGCCCGAACCGCTGCGACCGCCGCTCACGCCACCGGTTGCTGACAGGCCGCCCGAACTGGTCACCCCACCGGAGGCGCTGGCGCCGCCTGAACCGCTGCGACCGCCGCTCACGCCACCGGTTGCCGGCAAGCCGCCCAAACTGGTCACCCCGCCGGTACTGCTAGCGCCACCGCTTGCCGGCAAACCGCCTGAGCTTGTGACACCGCCTGAACTAGCCGCACCTCCGCTCGCCGTTGTTCCTCCCTCGCTGGGCGCGCCTCCAGTTCCCGGTCCCCCGCCGGTTCCCGTGGCGCCTCCCGTGACCGACGAACAACCAGCGCCCGAAATCGCGAGGGCGGCGACCGCTGTGCACAGGAAACGGCTGGATGTCATGCGCTACTCCTTGTGTGAGATGCGAAACTACGGAGACCAGCAACCACCACTGCGGCGGCTGACCTTGCAACTCGACGGCACCCGACCCGCTTCAGCCAGACTACGAATCACCACTGTCTGAATGTCCGAAATAGGGTCTAATCTTGAATTCTTGAGCATAGCAGGTCCGCACGAGCGGTTTCAAGCGCGTCATGTCCCAAGCGCCGATCCGTTCGAAGCGGCGCCAGGCCATAGTTGGCCACGGACTGGCGGCCTTGCGGACAGTCCCTTGCGACGCGAGCACGGACAAGATCCCAGCCATTTCCAGGTCCGTGCCGAGTTCTTGCGGCCAACAGTCTTGGCCTGGCGTTGCGTTGCAGAGCCCGCTAGCCTGCATGGCGGAGGTAACCACCCATGGGAGATGAGAAGCGCGCCGGAATCGAGATGGACTTCCGCTTCGGGAGGTCGAACCAGCAGAGGCAAAGACCAGAACCCGGAGTGCCGCTGCGGATGTTGGTCGTGGCGGATTTTGGGGGCCATGCCAGCCAGGGCGAGGTGCGCACGGGGCCTCCAGCGCGACCGCGCCGGGTGAACATCGAAAGCCTCCCATCGGTGTGCACCGCTCTCGCACCACGGGCACGCATCGGCCTGGGGGACCAGACGCCGTTCACGATTGCCTTCGCCGACTTGGACGAGTTCCACCCGGACCACCTCTACGCCAGCCTGGATCTCTTTGCGCCCATGCGGGAGCTGCGCCGCCAAATCCAGAATCCCCAGACCTTTGCTGCGGCGGCGGCCCGGCTGGGCGTTGCGGGTCAGGCGGCGGCGAGTCCGGCAGGGGCGAGTGGCGAGGGCAGCGACATCCAGCGCCTCTTGGGGCGGGCTCCCTCGGCGGCGGACAAGAGCACCGCCCCAGTCTCGGCGACGTCTGTCGTGGATTCCATGGTTCGGCGGGCCCTGGGCTCGTACGTCACGGCCAAAGCCGATCCTCGCCAGGCGGATCTGCTGGCTGTCATCGATCAAACCAGTGCGGGGTTGATGCGGGCGCTTCTGCACCAACCCGCATTTCAATCGGTCGAGGCCGCCTGGCGGGGGCTCGACTTCTTGGTGCGCAGCCTCGAAGTGGAGGAAGATGTGCAGGTGTTCGCGCTGGACACTAGTCTCGATGAAATGGGCGCGGCATTCGCGGCGTCGCCGACGCTGGCGGAATCGGACCTTTCCCGATTGCTGGCAGACAACTGCGCCGATGCTCCCTGGTCGTTGCTGGTGAGCCTTGCACCGTACCAGCCCACCGCCGGTCACGCCGCGCTTCTCGCTCGGCTGGGGGCGATCGCCCAAGACGGAGGTGCGGTGTTGCTGGCGGGGATGGACTGGGCGGCGTGGGCCGCCGGATTCGCGTCAGCAGCGGACCAGCATGCCTGGCAAGAGTTGCGCGGTTCGGCCTGCGCCGCCTCTATCGGGATGGCGCTGCCGCGCATGCTGTTGCGCTTGCCCTACGGCAAGAAGAGCGAACCTGTGGAACGATTCAACTTCGAAGAGCAGCCGCAGGCGGAAGAGTATCTGTGGGGTTCGGGTGCGCTGGCCTGCGCTGCTCTTGTCGGCAAGAGCTTTGGGGCTGCGGGTAGCTGGGACTTTTCTCCGGGAGACATCGACTGTGTCGACGAGCTTCCCGTCCCCGTGGTTCAGAAGGACGACGAGTCAGTACAGATGCCCAGCGCAGAAGTCTGGCTGCCCGAAACCAAGGTCGATGCCATCATTCAGGGAGGGTTCATGCCCATCGTTCCGATGCGCGGTCGTGGTTCCGTGCGGGTGCCACGCTTTCAGTCCATCGCCTCGCCGGTGGCGCCGCTAGCTGGGCGTTGGCGCGGTTGACCATATATGCCCGCGCCGCATTGCGGTGAAGACGGGCGTCTGGAATGTCTTGCGACTGCGGCCTTCATGACGCCTATTGCGCCCAACAAGATGGACTGGCAATCTCCCTGTCGTCTCATGCGCGGAACGATGTCCATGTCTTTGCTGCTGGTCGCTGCGTGGTTGGCCTGCGCCCACCCGTCAACGCCAACACCAGCACCATCCCCCTGTCCGACGCCGGAACCCCTCCGGGTGAGCATCCGCGCCTCGGACCGACTCAACCCGGGCGAAAATGGTGAATCGCTCGCCACCACGGTAAGGGTCTACCAACTCAAAGATGTCAGCAAGCTCGAAGCGGCCAGTTTTGAGCAGCTGCTGGACAATGATCGGGCGGCACTGGCCGATGATCTTGTCTCGGTCAGCGAACTCACCCTCTACCCGGGGGAGACGGCCGTTCCATCGCTGAGCCGACGCGAGGGAGCCATGTTTCTCGCGGTAGTCGCGTTTTTTCGTCATCCCTCGGGATCTGCCTGGCGGATGGTGAGCAAGGTGGCCCCGCCGGATGCTCAGTATTGCCACGCGCCTGACGGCGGAAACGCGGAGGCTGCGCCCTCAGCGTTGCGCTTCAGGCTGGCGGACAGCCGCGTGGAGTTGCAGTGAGGACAAGCAATCGATGAACGTCCCGCATAGAGTGGTCTGGTCGGAAGGACTGCTGGTTTCCCCGCAGCATCTGCAACAGGCAGACCTGTACCACGAACGGCTGCTTGACATGCGGCTGGCCGCGCTGACGCCGCAGACCTGGGGAATTCTGTCGCTCGAGTTGGACTTGGGCGCGCTCCAGTCCGACCAGTTCCGGATAAGTCGCTTCGTCGGCATTCTTCCCGATGGCCTCTACCTGGGCTTTGAGGCCGGGGATCCCGAGGCTCCTGCCGCGCGGCCAATCGGGGCGCACTTTCCCCCTGCCCAGCCGGTACTGGACGTATTCCTGGCCGTGCCCAAAGAGCGGGACGGAGTTCCCAGCGTCGCGTCCGAGGGTGCGGATAGCAGCGAGCCTGCGGCCGGCATTCAACGTACTCGCTTCAGTGCGGCTACCCGGCCGGTGGGTGACATGACCGGGGAGTCAGCCGACCTAGCCATCGCCTTCGCTCGACGCAATGTCTCGGTCCTGTTTGGAGATGAGGCCCGGGATGATTTCGACTCCATGAAGGTTGCCGAGATCGTCCGAACCTCCAGCAACACTCTCGTCCCGAACGAAGCCTTCATCCCGTCGGTGCTGTCCATCTCGGCTTCGTCGTTCATGCTGAGCAGCGTGCGCCGGCTGCTCGCGCTGATGAGCGCCAAGCAGCGCCAGCTTTCCGAGGAGCGCCGACAGCGCGACGCGGTGACGGTGGAATTCGGGTCCGGGGACATCACACGCTATCTGCAGCTCTCAGCCTTGAACGCGGCTATTCCAATTCTCGTGCACGCCGGCCGCGACGGCGAGCTGAGCCCGCGCGAACTCTACTTCTATCTCATCCAGATGGCTGGCCAGCTTTCGACCCTGGTCCCCGATGCCGATCCGTCGTCGTTCCCGGCCTTCAATTTCACCGACCTGCGCTCCACCTTCGAGGAGTTGTTCGCGCTGCTCACCAGTCTGCTTCGCGCCAGCGTGCGCGAGGTCTGCGTGGCCGTGCCGATGGAGGTGCGGGAAGGGATGCACGTGGGCAACCTGAATGACGAGCGCATCGTCAAGTGTTCGCAGTTTGTCCTGGCGGCCCAGGCGCGCGGGATTTCCGAGGATCAACTGGCGCGTGACCTGCCAAGCCGGGCCAAGATCGCATCTTTCGCCCAATTGCCTTTTCTCTTGCGATCCGCCACCCGCGGGCTCGGCCTGCAAGTCACCCACCGCCCGCCTGCCGAGGTGCCGGTGCGGCCGAACGTGGCTTACTTCGTGATTGATTTCGCCGGCGGGGCGGAGCACTGGCGTCACGTGCTGAGCGAGCGCTTGATCGCAATCTACGTGCCGCCGCCATACGATCCGACGCAGCTCAAGCTCGAGATTTTTGCAATTCCCGCCAAGGCCTAGCATGGACCCAATTAGTGACCTGACCGCTGAGTGCTTCAGCGCCATCGCCCGCCTGCGTGCCTTGGAGGACGCAGTGGCAGCCCCCGAGGTCGTTCAGGCGCAGCTGCGCGCCTATGTGGACGCCTTCAAGGAACGGGCGCGCCGTGCGGGTGTTCCTGAGAAGGACACCCAGGATAGCGCGTACGCTTTGGTCGCGCTGATTGACGAGGTCGCGCTGCGCGCGCCGGAACCGCTGCGCAGCTACTGGATGAACCAGCCGCTGCAACTTCACTACTTCCGTGAGAATGTGGCTGGCGAGGGCTTCTTTGCCCGACTCGACAGCCTGCTGGCAGACGGGCGTCGCTTTTCCGTCCTGCGCGTCTACCAGCTCTGCTTGCTGTTCGGGTTCCAGGGCAAGTATGGTTTCCCCGGCGGCGAGGTCGAGCTCATGCGCGTTGCCGAGAGCGTGCGCAATCAGGTGCAAAGGAACCAGGAGGATCCCGGTGCCCTGTCACCGGCGGGCGAGGCACCTGACGAGCCGCTGGTTCGCGGCGCCAGTCGCAACGTCCTCTACTGGGTGTCACTCGGGATCTTCGCGCTGGCTCTGGCGGTCTTCGTGGGCCTGCGGGTCTCATTCGATCACCAGGTCGGCGACCTCTCTAGCCGCGTCGACGAGATAGCGCCATAGGGGTCAGCTCGTGCTCAAGTACATCGTCGGGCTCATCTTCATCGCGCTGACCTGGGCGGCCGCTTTTGTGTTCCGAGGGGTGGCGCCTTTGATTTGGGTGGCCATCATTCTGACCGTCGTGGTGACGCTTGGCCTGGTCACTGTCGATATCGTTCGGGTGTTGACAGCCCGGCGCGCGACCGCTGCTTTGGAAAAGGGCCTCAGTGACCAAGCGGGCTCGGAGGGCATCCGGCCCGATCAGCAGGCCGAGATCGCAGCCATGCAGGCGGAGTTCCAGAAGGCCTTGCGCAGCCTCAGGTCCTCGCGTCTGGGGCACAAGGGTGGGGATGCTCTCGGTGCTCTGCCCTGGTATGTGATCGTCGGACCGCCAGGAGCTGGCAAGACTACGGCGCTGCGAAGCTCGGGCCTGCCGTTTCCTCATGCCAAGGGGGGCCGAGTGCGGGGCGTGGGCGGGACGCGCAACTGCGACTGGTGGCTAACCAACGATGCGGTCATCTTGGATACGGCCGGCCGCTGGGCCACGCAGGAAGACGACCGAGAAGAATGGCTTGCCTTTCTCGACTTGCTTCACCAGACGCGGCCGCAGAAGCCTATCAATGGCATCTTGGTTGCCGTGAGCCTGATGGATCTGCAGGGCGAGGCGGACGAGATAGCGGATTTGAGCAAGGCCCTACGCGAACGAGTCGACGAGGTGATGGGGCGACTGGAAATGGTGCTTCCTGTGTACCTGCTGGTCACCAAATGCGACCTTGTCCCGGGATTCGTGGAGATGTTCGGCGACTTGCGGGACAAGGAGCGCGGCCAGATCTGGGGCTTCACCTTGCCGCTTCTCTCTACCGCGGATGAGCGGATCGAGATGTTCGGCGAGCATCTGGACGATTTGTGGGATGTCATCGAGCAGAAGGCTGCTCTGCGAATGTGCGACGAGCGGCGGGTGGAGGCTCGCTTCTCGATCTTCGAGTTTCCCCAACAGCTCAGAACCCTCCGGCAGGCTCTGACCGATCTGGTGACCGATCTCTTCGCGGAGAACGTGTACCAGGACGCTCCCATCATGCGCGGGGTCTACTTCACCAGCGGCACACAGGAGGGCCGTCCCATCGACCGAATGATGAAGTCGATGGCTGAGGCGTTCGGCGTCTCGGCGCGGGCAGCGGCCGTGGCGGTGAGCAAGCCCAAGAGCTACTTTCTCCGCGACTTCTTCACCGAGGTCGTGTTCCCCGACAAGGACGTCGCCATCCGGAGTACCCGGGTCTTGGCGCGACAGCGAATCACACGCCTGGCGCTGACTGTCTGTGCGCTGGTGGGAGCGGCTGGGTTCCTTTTCTTGCCGGTCCGGTCATACAGCACGAATCGAGATTTCATTCACGAGGCACGCCGCTTTGTCGACAAGCTGGCGGCCGGCCGGCAAGGCCGGGAGGTGCCCCCCTTGCCCTCGGCTGCGACGCTGGAATCCGTCGAGACCATGGCCAAGACTCTGGAGACCGAGGGTGATGGTTCGGTGCTCTTTCCCCTTTCCGCGGTCATCCAGAGTTTGCGGACAACTATCGCGCGCCTGGTGGTACGTCCGATTCTGCGCGCTGATGTGGCCAATGTCTCCAGGCTCGCGCCTGCGGAACTGATGGACGCGCTAGTGCTGCACCTGCTGCTCACCGAGCCCAAGCAGCCCGACGAACCCACGCCGCGCACCGCGCGCTGGGCGGAGGCGGCCAAGCGCGCGGGGCACGGAGCGGCGGCTCGCTGGGAAAGCCTGACCGGGCCGATGGTGGCCTCGCGGGCTCCGCGGGTAGTGGAGAGCCTGGTGCGCTTCTACACAGTGGGAATCCAGGATCCGGCCGATCTCATCGACCGGGACCGCAAGTTCGTGAGCGCAGCCCGCGCCACACTTATCGGAGCGGGCGACGATCCATTGGCCGAGCTGATCAATGACCCAGCCATGCCCCGCGATCTCAAGTTGGTCGATGTGCTTGGCGGTGCTGTCGTCTTCTTCCAGGTCGAGGAAGGGCAGAAGCGGCCGGGGACCGCGGTGCGCGGTGCCTTCACCCCAGCCGGCTATCGTGTGGTCAAGCAGAGACTGGAACAGTTGCAACGGGCCCAGGATGTCGAGGAAGACGCGTGGATACTGGGCAAGGAGCGCAAGACCAAGGATGCGAAGGCCATTGCGCGAATCAAGGCGGACTACTTCGTCCAGTATCTGGGTGCCTGGAGGGCATTCCTCCTGACTCTGGCGGTGCGTGAGCCAGTCAGCCTGGAGCAGGCCCGCGTGCTCTGCAAGCGGCTAACGCTGGAAAAGCCTTTCGACGCCATCTGGCGCAACCTGGGTGAGAATCTGACTCTCAAGGACGAATCGCTATCGGGCAAAGCCCTTGGCATGCTCAAGGGCGCGGCGGACAAGGCGGGTGCTCCGGCTGGCAGCAGCGACATGTTGGAAAACCAGGATCCCGGACCCAAGCAGGTGGCGGCGGAGTTCGATGCTCTGCTGCGCTTTGGATCGGTGAAACCGAGCGGTCTTGATCAATACAACCAGATTCTGGGGGAGATCGCGTCGGCCATGGGCGATCAGGGCACGCCTGAGCCGAAGGCCTTCCAGGCTGTGCTGAGGACCCAGCGCGCCGCCCTTTCGGGTCTGATTGCGCGCTACAATGACCGGGGCTGGGAGCAGGGTCTGCTGGAACGGATTCTCATGCCGCCACTCCGCGGCGTAGAGGTCTCCATCGTGGGTGCAAGCTCGGAGTTGGCCAATCGCAAGTGGTGCGAAACCGTCGTGGTGGCCTACGACGAGCTGCTGGCGGGAAAGTTCCCCTTTGCCGCCAACAAGGCGACTGCCGAGGCGCGGCTGGCGGATGTGGAGAAGTTCTTCCAGCCCGCTACGGGTGTTCTCTGGCAGTACTTCACCGAGTCGCTCCAAGCCGAAATCGAGCGAGTGGGCTCTATCTTTCGGGTCAAGGAAGGGGCCTCGGTCAGATACAAAGACGATTTTCTCAAGTTCTGGTCGCGCGCGCAGGACATGTCGAGCCGGCTTTTTGCCAAGGATCCGAGCAAACTAGGCATGCCCGTCGAGATCCACATTCATCCGTCGGCTCAGTATTCGAAGATCGTCCTCGACAGTGGCAGCGCGAAGGTTGTGGGCTTGAACGCGGCGGAACGCTGGGATGAAATCCTGTGGCCATCCCGGCGCGCGCTGATCCGCCTGTACGTGAGATCCGATGAGGTGGAGTCTCTCGGCCCGCGCGAGGACAGCGACTGGGCCTTGTTCCACCTGCTGGTCCAAGGCGCAAGCGCCAGCCGAAACGGGGACGTGCTCTCGCTCTCGTTCGCGCCCACGCTCGGCCAGGGGAAGGTGCAGATCGACTTCAAGCCCGATGTGCTGCGCGAGATGTTTGCGCACTTCGTGCTTCCACGCAGCATCACCCCCGGATCTGCCGCATGTCACAGGTGATGCCTGCTGTGCCCCCTGCCGTGGGATTATTCGGGAAGATTCCCGCTGAGCGCGACTTCGTCCGGGTCAACGCTGGCGCATTCCTGCGCGCCGGTCTCGACCGCTGGTTTCAAGAAGGGGTCGAGCACCTGCAGCGCGAGCGCACCCAGCTGCCCGCAGAACCAACGCGTTTCCTGCTTTGTCCGACCGCGGGCGCCCCGCCTTTTGCTGGCGTGTTCGCTGCCAGCCAGGATGCCGTCGGCCGCGCATTCCCGGTCGCGATTTTTGCGGTTCTGGATCCGCCGCCTGCGCGCGTGGACCTTCCTCTTCTTCCTGCGCAGCTCGCATCCTTCTGGGACGCCAGTGCCAGATTGGCGGAGGCTACCCGGGAGATTGCCCCAGTCGATTTGGCGGTTCAGGCCGGCGCCTTGACGTCCACGCTGCAACCGGATGCCTCACCTCTCGATCTGAATGCGCTGTTGCTGCGCTCGAACTCGTCCGAGCTTTGCGCCGCTGTGGGCGGGTCGCCCGATGCGGCGGCCTATGCCCTCACGACCGTCATAGCGGCGTGTTCTCGGACCAACACTCAACCGCCGGATCCGTCCGGCCGCGTACTGGCCCTTGACTGCCCAGCTCTGAACGACGGACTGCGAGCCTTCTGGCTGGATCTCGTGCGACGGCATCTGGACGCCAAGGTGCAGATGCCGTCTTCGCTGTGGACGCGAGACAGTGGACGGTTGCTGGTCGCGCTCGGTCCCGCCCCGAGTCTGATGCTTGCGTACTTGGCCGATCCCGACCACAAGAGTACCCGCCGCTGGCCGCTGCGAACCTCCAGTCAGGCTGCGCGCGCGGGCGCGCTCGAAAGGCTCTCGCCGGCCAAACGGGAGGTGCTGGTGGCAGTGGACGCTCCCTTGTCCGACGTCTTGTCTGTGTTCTCCGACGGCTAGTCTCGTTGGCTCGTATTGTCAAATCCAGGTCTTGACAGACTCGTTGCGTTGGAGGTTAATCTGCCTCCGTTGCAGGCGCGCGCATGGCCATGTCCCTGAAAGACGTCGAAGCTCTTCTCCAGCCGGTTGATGGCGCAAATCCGTGCGGCTCTGACATGGAGTACGATCCGGCATTCTTGGAACTGGAGCGACTGGTCCAAGGCAAGCCTGAGCAACAGATGGGGAAGACGGTGGTGGCGGCGGAGCCGCCTAACTGGGAGGCCGTCGTCAAGGCCGCCGCCGCACTCCTGCTCAAGACTAAGGATCTGCGGATCGCGTTCCACTTGACCCGAGCCTCGCTCCACACCGACGGATTCGCAGGGCTGCGCAATGGGCTTGCTCTACTTCGTGGGCTTGTCGAGCGCTACTGGGATGGGCTCTATCCTCGGCTGGATCCCGATGATGGAAACGACCCCACGTTCCGAATCAATATCCTCATGGGACTGTGCGATCCAGCGGCGGTCACGGACCGGTTCCGCACGGTTCCCCTAGTGGCTGGGCGCTCTTTTGGCCGATTTAGCCTGCGAGATCTGGCAATCGCGTCGGGCGAGTTGCCGGCAGCGGCCGGCGTCGAACCGCCCAAGAGCGCGGCGATTGATGGGGCTTTTGCCGAGTGCCCCCTCGCAGACCTCCAGGCAACGGCACAGGCTCTGCGCGAGTCTCTCGAGCACCTAGCCGCACTCGAGACATCCACAAGTGCCCGAGTGGGTGCGGCCCAAGCGCCAAGTTTCTCGAAGCTGTCAGGGCTGATCGGACAGTCCCACAAAATCCTAGCGGCTCGTCTCGATCGGCGCGGTGTGACTGCTGCGCCACTGGCCAGCGGTTCACCCGGCGACACGACGGTCGTTGACGCGGAGTTGCAAGAGCCAGCCCCGGTGTCAGGGGCAATCACCTGTCGGGAAGATGTGGTGCGAATTCTCGACCGGATATGCGAATACTACGATCGCAGCGAGCCATCGAGCCCGGTTCCGCTCTTGCTGAAGAGATGCAAGCGTTTGGTCGCGGCGAACTTCATGGACATTGTCCGTGACGTGGCGCCCGACGCTGTTCGCCAAGTGGAGACATTGCGCGGCCCAGAAAAATAGACGGCAGCCCGATTCATGGCTAGAACTCTGGCAGTTCCCACAAACCCGAGGTAGGTGGATACTATGAGCAACAGTGGACAGAAATTCATAGCGCGAAATCGCGCCCCGCGTGTTCAGATCGAATACGACGTGGAACTCTTTGGTTCGGAAAAGAAGGTCCAACTTCCCTTCGTGATGGGGGTGATGTCAGATCTCTCCGGCAATCCCAAGGATCCGCTGGCGCCGGTTGCCGACCGAAAGTTCGTCGAGTTTTCGGTCGACAACTTTGACGATCGGCTCAAGGCCACCCAGCCGCGGGTGGCGTGCCAGGTCCCCAATACCTTGACCGGCGAGGGAAACGTTAGCGTTGACCTTACCTTCGAAAGCATGGACGACTTCTCGCCTGCCGCCATAGCGCGCAAGGTCGCGCCGCTCAACCAGCTCTTGCAGGCCCGCCAGCAGCTCTCCAACCTGATCACGTATATGGATGGGCGTACGGGGGCCGAAGATTTGATCGCAAATGCTTTGCGCGATCCGTCTCTGCTGCAAGCGCTTGCGGCAGCGCCCAAAGCTGAGGATGGCAAGCCCGAACCTGGAAAGGACAAGTGAGGTTGCTCCATGGCTGATGCCAAGACAGAAACACAGACCCAGGCCAGCACGTCAACCGTGCAGGTTTCCGAGTTCGACGTCCTGCTCACCAAACAGTTCAATCCTCAGACCGACACCGCCAAGCGGGAGGTGGAGGGCGCCGTACGGACACTTGCGCAGCAGGCTCTCGCCAGCAGCCAGCTCATTTCAACCGACGTGATTCAGTCCATCCAGGCGATGATCGCCCAGATCGACAAGAAGTTGAGCGAACAGATCAACCAAATCATGCACCATCCTGATTTCCAGAAACTGGAAAGCGCGTGGCGCGGTTTGCACTATCTCGTCTCCAACAGCGAGACGGACGACCAGTTGAAGATTCGGGTGCTCAACGTCTCCAAGAAAGATCTGCACAAGACCCTGAAGCGCTACAAGGGCGCGGCATGGGACCAAAGCCCGATTTTCAAGAAGCTGTACGAGGAGGAGTACGGGACCCTGGGGGGAGAGCCATTTGCTTGCTTGGTAGGTGACTATTATTTCGATCACGGTCCGCAGGACGTTGAGTTGCTGGGGGAGATGGCCAAGATTGCGGCGGCTGCGCATGCCCCCTTCCTGGCGGCCGCGGCGCCGACCGTCTTCCAGATGGAATCCTGGCAGGAGCTCAGCAATCCGCGCGACCTGACCAAGATCTTTCAGATCCCCGAATATGCCGGGTGGCGATCCCTGCGCGAATCTGAGGATGCTCGCTACCTCGGCCTGACCATGCCGCGCTTCCTGGCCCGGCGGCCCTACGGGGCCAAGACCAACCCGGTCGAGGAGTTCGACTTCGAAGAGGATGCCAACGGGCCGGACGCGAAAAAGTACACTTGGGCCAACTCGGCGTACGCCATGGCCGTCAACGTCAACCGCTCGTACAAGACCTACGGCTGGTGCTCGCGGATTCGGGGTATCGAATCGGGCGGATCCGTCGAGGGATTGCCCACGCACACCTTTCCCACCGATGACGGCGGGGTCGACATGCGGTGCCCGACCGAGATCGCGATCAGCGATCGGCGCGAAGCTGAGCTGGCAAAGAGCGGTTTCATGCCCCTGGTGTACAAGAAGAACACCGACTTTGCCGCCTTCATCGGGGCGCAGTCCCTGCAGAAGCCGGCCGAATACGAAGACCCCGACGCAACCGCCAACGCTGCGTTGGCCGCGCGATTGCCGTACCTGTTCGCCACCTGTCGATTCGCCCACTACTTGAAGTGCATTGTTCGCGACAAGATAGGATCCTTCAAGGAGGCCGATGATATGCAGCGCTGGCTGCAAACCTGGATCATGCAGTATGTGGACGGCGACCCGGGGCATTCCAGTGAGGTCACGAAGGCGCGTAAGCCTCTGGCCGCTGCCGAGGTGATTGTCGAGCCGGTCGAGGGCAATCCCGGCTATTATTCGTCCAAGTTTTTCCTTCGCCCTCACTATCAGCTTGAAGGGCTGACGGTGTCGTTGCGACTGGTATCAAAGCTTCCCTCAGCCAAAGGCGGGTAGACCCGTCTCAACCAACAGCCATTCGCAAGATGGCACACTAGCAAGGAGTCAGGAAGATGGCGTATTCCATTATTGCACAAATCGGAACGATCAAGGGTGAGTCGGCAGGTGCTGGTCCAAATGTCGCATTGTCAGCAAAGAAGCCGTTTGCTGACCAAATCGATGTTCTGGGGTGGAGTTGGGGCATCAGCCAGCAGTCTTCGTCCTTGACAGGGCAAGGAGGCGGCGCAGGTAAGGCTGAAGTCAAGAACCTGACTATCAAGAAGTACGTGGATTTCGCCACGCCTACGCTGTTGAACCAGTGCAACCTGGGCGTCGCTCAGGTAATAGAGAAAGATACTGGGGCCATCCTCAATGTGTTCAAGTCCAGCGGGACCAGTCCGATACCGTATCTGGTGATAAAGCTACACGGCACCGTGATGATCACGTCAGTGACTTCCGGAGAGCCTCTGCCCGGTGACATGTACGGCGAGACCGTGACCCTCAGCTTCTCGTCAGCGACTGTCACCTACACCATTCAGAAAGCGGACAACTCGGCGGCCGCGGCCAACGAGAAGGAAATCAACGTTGGCTAGGAGCGGCCCGCTCCTGGGTATGCCCCGATGGCCGAGCTGACGCCGAAGGAACGGCTTCAGCCCTCGTTGCTCGATCGACTCACTGATGAAGCTCCAGAGCGGGCGACAGAATCGCGCGATACGCGGGTTCTGTCGCCCGCGCGGTTGCGCGAGTGTGTGCGCCGAGATTTGGCCTGGCTTTTCAACACGACCCACCTGGCGGCGCTGCAAAGCCTGGACGAGTTTCCTCTAGTCGCGCACTCAGTGCTGAACTACGGCGTCCCGGATCTGGCAGGTCGGACGGTGTCCGGTCTGGTCACCACGGAACTCGAGCGGATGATCCGCCAGGCAATTCTGGACTTCGAGCCCCGCCTGGATCGCAACTCGGTGAGCGTGCGACTTGTCGTGGACCCGGACAGTATGAGCCACAATGCCTTGTCTTTTGACGTGGAGGCGGAGCTATGGGCCCAGCCGCTGCCGCTACACCTGTTCTTGCGAACCGCGGTCGACCTGGAGGCTGGCAAGGTCGAAGTCACTGACCAAGGCGGCAAGGGGAGTTCCTGATGGACCCCCGGCTACTGGGCTACTACAACCGCGAGCTGCAGCATGTGCGAGAGATGGGCGGGGAGTTCGCGCGTGAGTTCCCCAAGATCGCAGGCCGTCTTGGCCTAGAGTCACTCGAGTGTTCTGACCCCTACGTAGAGCGCCTGCTCGAGTCGTTCGCCTTCCTGACGGCGCGGGTCCAACTCAAGATCGACGCTGAGTTTCCGCGCTTCAGTCAGCACCTCCTGGACATGGTATACCCCCACTACCTCGCGCCCACACCGTCGATGGCGGTGGTGGAGATGCAGCCCAAGCTGTCAGAGGGCGCATTGGCCGATGGGTTTCGCGTTGCGCGCGGGACGGTGTTGCATGGCCTCGCCGGCCGAGCCGCAGAGACTGCCTGTGAGTACCGCACGGCTCACGACGTGACCCTGTGGCCACTGGAACTGGTCGGTGCCGAGTACACGTCTTTCCTGGCGGATCTGGGCTCGATTCGGCTTCCGAGCAAGGGCAAGTCGGCCCTGCGGCTGCGGCTGCGCGCCGCGGGCGGGTTGACCATGGATCACCTCGCGCTTGCGGACCTGCCGGTCTTTCTACGCGGCGGCGACGAAATTGCCATGCGACTCTACGAGTTGCTCATGGCCCATAGTGTGGCCCTGGTTGCCCGCCCGAGCGGACCGGGCCAATCTGGCAGTCACGTCATGCCCGATGCAAGCGTGGGCTCGCTCGGGTTCGACGACGAGCAGGCGCTGCTTCCCTACGGACCACGATCTTTTCAGGGCTATCGGCTGCTGCAGGAGTACTTCGCGTTTCCCAGTCGCTTCCTGTTCTTCAATCTCTGCGGGTTAACCGACGCCGTGCGCCGCTGTACCGGCCCGGAGATGGAGATCGTCGTCGTCTTCGACGCCCAGGATCCACGGCTGGAGAAGGCGGTCGGTGCCGCGCAATTCGCGCTCTTCTGCACGCCCGCGGTGAACCTGTTTCCCCGGCGCGCTGATCGCATTCACCTCGGCGCGAGCGCCAACGAATACCACGTGGTGCCTGACCGGACCCGGCCCATGGATTTCGAAGTTCACACGGTCACCGAAGTGGTCGGGTATGGCGCGGGTAGCGACCAGAGACAGGAGTTCTTGCCCTTCTACGCTACCAACGACCAATCGCCCACAGCCGACATGGCTTACTACACCGTCCATCGTCAGCCGCGCGTGCTCTCAAGCAAGCAGCAAACCAACGGGCCTCGTTCGAGCTATGTCGGCAGCGAGGTCTTCTTGGCGCTGGTTGATCCCGACGAAGCACCCTTCCGGTCAACGCTCAAACAGCTCGCGGTGGAAGTCGTGTGCACGAACCGCGATCTGCCGCTACACCTACCCATCGGCCAGGGTGCAGGCGATTTTTCGCTGGAAGTCGGCGGCCCCGTGGTGGCGCTCCGCTGCGTGGCCGGTCCCACCCCCCCGCGAGCCTCGCACGCCCACGGGGACACGACCTGGCGACTGATCAGCCATTTGTCCCTCAACTATCTGTCGCTTACCGACGCAGCGGATGGTGGCGGGGCCAAGGCCCTGCGTGAGCTGCTCGCGCTCTACGGCGATTCAGGGGATGCCGTGATTCGCCGCCAAATCGAAGGCGTCCGCTCCGTGACGCCCAAGTGCGTGACTAGGCGGCTGCCCTTCCCAGGGCCGGCCGCCTTCGGTCGTGGCACCGAAGTGACCCTCACCTGCGACGAAATCGCCTTCGAAGGCATGGGGGTCTTCCTTTTGGGTGCCGTGCTGGAACGCTTTTTCAGCAAGCACGTGTCCATCAACTCCTTCACCGAGACCACGCTCAAGACCGTGCAGCGTGGGGAAATCGCGCGATGGCCAGCCCGGATCGGACGACGCCCCACGATCTAGCAGGGGAACCCTCGAACGGTTCCCCTGCCCTCCCGCGCGGGTCCACCGCGGGCGCCGAGGGTGTGCGCAAAGCGCGCGGGGCGGGCAATGGTGCTGTCCCTCCCCAAGCCCCGGTAGGGGGAGCCGGCGGGCTCCCTCCGCCGCCAGGGCTCCCGTCGGCAGGGACTTCTCTGCGCGAGGGGAAGCTGCTGCGCGCGCTAGAACGGACGCCCTACCGCTTTGACTTCTTCGATGTGCTGCGGCGTCTTGAGTGCGCCCATCCGACAAGCACGCGCCTGGGCCGAGCCCCTCGCCCATCTGACGAGCCGATCCGACTTGGACAGGAACCGTCCCTTGGATTCCCCCCTTCTGCCGTGGCGTACTTTCGGCCGCCGGCTGGTGGCCGGCCCGCGCGGCTTGGGGTTAACTTTCTCGGGCTGCTAGGTCCCAACGGGCCGCTACCTCTCCACCTGACCGAGTATGCACGAGATCGCTTGCGCAACGCGGGCGACGTCGCGCTGGTTCGCTTCCTCGATCTATTTCACCATCGAATTCTCTGTCTCTTCTATCGCGTTTGGGCCGACACACAGCCCACGGTCAGCCTCGACCGGCCGGCAGAAGACCGTTTTGCGAACTACGTCGGATCCCTGCTCGGGTTGGGCTTGTCCTCGGTTCGAAACCGCGACGAATTCCCGGATCGGGCCAAGTTGTACTTCGCCGGTCGCCTTGCTGCGCAGCCGCACAACTGCGAAGGACTGACTGCGATCGTCGCGAACTTCTTCGGTTTGCCAGTCAACGTTGAGGAGTTCGTCGGGGAATGGTTGTCGCTGCCAGCGGAGGCGCGCTGGCGGCTCGGTCGCTCGTCCCGCGCCGGTGTCTTGGGCCAGAGCACGGTGGCAGGCGCCCGGACTTGGCAACGGCAAAGCAAGTTCCGTATAGTCTTCGGGCCCCTGCGAGAAGATGACTTCCACAGCCTGTTGCCCGGCGGAGCAAGGCTGAAGCGGCTGGTTGCTTTGGTACGCAACTACACCGGCGATTCGCTTAACTGGGATGTGCGTCTACATCCGGAGGATCGGGTCACCCGCCCCTTCTCTCTAGGCCGCTCGGCGCGGCTGGGGTGGACCTCATGGCTGGGGCGATGTCTGGAAGGCAAAGGCAGGCAAGACGTAATCCTGAACCCACGGAAGGACGGCGCCGCAATCGTGCCGCCGTCATCCAGCGCGAACCCTGACGAGTAGGAGGACGATAGAGGATGTCTGAAATCACACGAGTCTCTCTCTTCGGCAAGCTCAACACCCTGGCCTACAAGGCTATCGAAAGCGCCACGGTCTTTTGCAAGCTGCGTGGCAACCCCTATGTCGAGTTGGTCCACTGGTTCAATCAGATCCTGCAATTGCCCGACTCAGATGTGCACCACATCGTGCGTGAGTTCGGCATCGAACCCTCCCGGCTGGCACGCGACATGACGGCGGCCCTGGACCAGCTCCCGCGCGGGGCCACATCGATCTCCGATCTGTCATCCCGCATGGAGGAGGCCGTCGAGCGCGGCTGGGTCTACAGCACCCTGCTTCTCGGTGAGACGCAGGTGCGGACTGGGCACCTGGTGGTCGGCATTCTGAAGACACCGGGGCTCAGAAATTCTTTGTCCGCCATGTCGCGCGAATTCGACAAGATCAAGGTCGAGCAACTGACGGACCGGTGGAGCGCCATCGTGAAGGGCTCGCCTGAGGAAACCATGAGCGCCAGCGACGGGTTCCAGCCCGGCGGGGGCGCCTCGCCCGGGGAAACCAGCGGGGCCATGGCCCCGGCTGCCATGGGCAAGCAGGAGGCTCTGCGCAAGTACTCGGTGGACCTGACTGAGCGGGCGCGAAGTGGAGAGATGGATCCGATCGTGGGGCGCGACGAGGAGATTCGCCAAATCGTCGACATTCTCATGCGCCGACGACAGAACAACCCCATCCTCACCGGCGAGGCCGGCGTGGGCAAGACCGCGGTGGTCGAGGGATTCGCCCAGCGCATTGCCAGCGGCGACGTGCCGCCACCCCTCAAGAACGTCTCGCTCCGGTCGCTGGACATCGGCCTTCTGCAGGCTGGCGCCAGCATGAAAGGTGAATTCGAGAACCGCCTGCGCCAGGTCATCGACGAGGTTCAGTCGTCGCCACATCCCATCATCCTGTTCATCGACGAGGCCCACACCTTGATCGGGGCAGGCGGCGCCGCGGGCACCGGGGATGCGGCCAACCTGCTCAAGCCGGCCCTGGCGCGCGGCAAGCTGCGCACCATCGCGGCCACCACCTGGGCCGAGTACAAGAAGCACATTGAGAAGGATCCGGCGCTCACCCGGCGATTCCAGGTGGTCCAGGTGGGGGAGCCCGACGAGACCAAGGCCCTGCTCATGATGCGCGGGACGGCCTCCGCGCTGGAAAAGCACCACCGGGTTCTCGTGCTGGACGAGGCGCTCGAGGCGGCGGTCAAGCTGTCCCACCGCTATATCCCGGCCCGCCAGTTGCCCGACAAGGCCGTCAGTCTGCTCGACACATCTTGCGCCCGGGTGGCGATCAGCCAGCACGCAGTGCCGCCCGAGGTTGACGATAGCCGCCGCCATATCCAAGCGCTCGACACCGAGTTGGAGATCATCCGGCGCGAGCTGGCTCTCGGGATCACCGGCGCCGTCGGCCGAGAAGCCGCCGCGCAGGAGAAGCTGGACGCAGAAAAGCAACGCCTGGCCGGCTTGGAAGAGCGCTGGGCAGCGGAGAAGAAACTGGTCGATGAAATCCTCGAACTGCGCGCCAAACTACGGGGACAGACCGGGAAGGTCGACGGCGCAGACGGTGCGGCAAAGGCCGGGGCAGCAGCAACGAAACCGGATGCCCCGACCCCGGCGGCCGAGGCGAGCACCGACAAGGCCGCCTCGCTCGCGAAGCTGCACGCAGCACAGGACGCGCTGGCCAAGCTGCAGGGCGAGCAACCCCTCATTTTGCCGACCGTGGATCAGCAGGCGGTGGCTTCCGTCGTGGGCGATTGGACCGGCATCCCAGTGGGCCGCATGGTGAAGAATGAAATCGAGACCGTCTTGAAGCTGGCCGATACGCTTGGCCAACGGGTGATTGGCCAGAACCATGCCCTGGAGATGATCGCCAGCCGGATCAAGACCTCGCGGGCTGGGCTCGAGAATCCCAACAAGCCCATCGGCGTGTTCATGCTGGCTGGGCCTTCGGGCGTCGGGAAAACCGAAACCGCCCTGGCCCTGGCCGAGACCCTGTATGGCGGAGAGCAGAACGCAATCACCATCAACATGAGCGAGTTTCAGGAAGCGCACACTGTGTCCACCCTCAAAGGCTCGCCTCCTGGATATGTCGGCTACGGCGAGGGCGGCGTGCTGACCGAGGCGGTTCGGCGGCGTCCCTACAGCGTGGTGCTGCTGGACGAGGTGGAGAAAGCCCATTCCGACGTGCACGAAATCTTCTTCCAGGTCTTCGACAAAGGCTGGATGGAAGACGGCGAGGGCAGAGTGATCGACTTCAAGAACACGCTCATCATCCTCACGACCAACGTGGGCAGCGACTTCATTATGAAGATTTGCAAAGATCCCGAGACCCAACCTGGGCCCGACGGCATCGCGCAGGCTCTACGCGCACCTTTGCTGAAAACCTTCCCGGCCGCCCTGCTGGGCCGCATGGTCACCATCCCTTACTACCCGCTCAACGACGAGATGATTGGCAACATTGCGCGATTGCAGCTCGGCCGCGTAGCCAAGCGGGTGAAAGAGAATCACCGAATTCCGTTCAGCTACGACGATGAAGTGGTCAAGTTGATCATCAGCCGTTGCACCGAGCTTGAAAGTGGCGCGCGCATGATCGACTCGATCTTGACCAACACCCTGCTGCCTCGGATCAGCCAGGAGTTGCTTACCCGCATGATGGAAGGCAAGCCCGTCACCCGGGTCGCGACCACGGTGAAAGACGGCGACTTCAAATACGCTTTTGATGACTAGCCTGAGCCAGCCGCGCCGCCGCCTCAAACTGGGGATCAGCCCGGCTAGCTTGCGTCGACGACTCAGCTCAGGTCGAGTTCTTCGCGAAAGCGCAACTTTCGGCTTTACGGAGGTTGGCGTTCCATATAAATCTGGCGTGCGGGATCCCACGCCCTCGCCGCATCATTAGGAAATCGCAATGGAGGTTGAGCCCATGATTGCCGTCAGTGAAAGTATTCGCAGGGGAGATCTTGAGGAAGCCTTGGCTGGCGCGCAAGCCCTGGTTCGACAATCGTTCTCGGACCCCAAGCACCATGTTCTCCTATTCCAGGTGCAGGCCGTGCTTGGGCAATGGTCGCGGGCTTTGAGTCAATTGGCGGTTCTGGAAGAAATGGCGCCGGCGATGGCGCCCATGGTTCGAACCTACCAAAGCGCCATAAAGTGCGAAGAACAGCGCGCCTCGGTGTTTGAAGGACGACAGACGCCGCTGTTGCTTGGGGAGCCCGAGCCGTGGATGGCGATGATCCTGCAATCGCTCAAGTTGCTGGTTTCCGGAGAACCGCAAGCTGCTGCCGAGCTTCGCGCCTCCGCTTTTGCGACGGCTCCCTCAAGGACCGGGACGATCGATGGTGTCGAATTCCAGTGGTTGGCGGATGCCGATCCCCGCATCGGACCAGTTCTAGAAGCCATTCTGGACGGCAAGTACTACTGGATTCCTTTGTCCAACGTCTCTTCTGTCCAGATCGAGAAGCCGACTGACTTGCGGGACCTGGTTTGGATTCCGTCGGCCTTGACCCTGACCAACGGGGGCGAAAAGGTCGCCTTGCTTCCGGTTC
>PMJO01000041.1 GCA_003158455.1 Myxococcales bacterium
ATCAGGCCCCGAGCGTCACGGCACTCTGGTTTGGCGCTCACCTGCACCGCCTGGTCGTGCCGCACGCGAGAAGGTCACGAGCTGACCGCAAAGGGGCACCAGCGACAAGCCCACGAGAAACGTCTCGAGCAGCAGGCGCCGCACCGGACTAAGCGGATCGAGGACCTGAAACCCCAATATCGCAATTGTGAAACCCAGTAGGATCGCCTCCTCGCGACCGAATTCGAGGCCCAACATTGCCCTTCCGTAGACGAATGACCAGCATGCGTGCGCGATGTACGCAAGTGCATATGCGGCTGCCAGGCCACGGGCCCCAAACCGGGGTACCAAGATAAGTGACAGACCAACCGTCAGGACCCCCCAACCCAGATTCATTGCAGTCGCCGCCCACATCCTGCCGGCACCAGCTAGCGCTGTGCCGACTTGCCCGCCAAGAACCGTGAAGAACACGGCAACCAGAGACAGAGCGAGTACGCCCGCCAAATCTCGGAACGAGGGGCCAAACAGTGCCGATATGGGCCCCCGCATTGCCAGTAGCGCTGCAGTGACGGGCAAAGCGACTGCCCAGACCACTCTGAGGTTGATGGTCAAGGTGTGCCCAAACCCGTCCCGATCCCCCCGCCCGAATGTCTCCGAGAGCACAGGCAAGAGAGCCGTAGTGAGGGCCATAGGCAGGAAGATCAGGATGGACCGCATCTGGTTGGCGGCGTTGAACAGACCCAACTGCGCGTAACCATCGACTTGATGCGCCAGAAGGACGCTCGTCGCCCAGCCAACCGGGGCAACCATCAAGGCGGAGAGCGTTGAGGGCACGGCGAACTTCGCAATCGTTCGGGCCTCACGCTGCGCCGAGTCCCAGGCGGCAATCGGGACCCCGTGGAGTCGGCACTGGGCTTGAATCGCCCGCGCGGTGAGGATGGTCGCGATGGCTGCGCTAACGCTCAGCGCCGCGATGGCCCCTTGGGTTCCGAAGTGCCATGTGAAAGGAATCGTGACGACAAGCAAGAGAAGCCCCTGCCACAACCCAATGGTCGCTATCTGTCTGAACGATTCGAACCCTGCAAGTACTCCGGTCGTAAGACTGCTCAGACTCGACACAAGCATCAAGACTGAGCCAGCGACGACCAACGAAGCGAGGTCGGCCCGGCCGAGCACTCTTCGAGAAAGCCATGGTGCAAGACCAGCGCTTGTCAAGGCGACCGCGACGCTGAGGCCGATCGCGAGCACGCAAGCCAATTGCAGGATCCTCCCGGTCCGCCGGGTGTCGCTACCGCGAAACTCCGAGACGTACTTCGTCGCTGTCGTGCCAAGCCCAAACCCGGCGAACACCCCGAACAGACCGAGAGTGCTCTGCACCATTCCTATCTCGCCGTAGCCCTCGCGGCCAACCAACCTTGCTGCTACGACGGCCGCCGCCATTGCGAAAACCCGAGAGGCGGCACCCCCGACAACAGACCAGAAGAAGCCTCGGGCTAGCCTCGTGAGCAGGGGCGAGCCAGCCACCCGTTCCTTGAACCGTGTGGGTATCAGCGAACTGCCCGCCCGAAGGAGCGGGTCAACGCCGCGCATCTCTCCAGGGCCCTACAACGGTCGAGACACCCTGTTTCGGGTTCGGCGAAGTGGGCAACGCCGAATGGCCTGAAACCTCCGCTCTCGAAGCGTACTCCTCACATCTCCTAGCTAGGCTTGCGAGGGACGTGGCGCAACCAGAGAGAATGGGCACTGTGATTTCCGGCCAGGTTGTCCCCGGCTGCAAGCGCCGCGCAAGACCGGGGGTTGATGTCACCCCTGCAAAAGAACCAATCTCATGGCGTGGTTGCAATGACCACTGCCGAATCGCAACCTGGTGGCGTGGTGCGCCACGGGAAGTCCGAGCCACCTAGAAGGTCCGCAAGCGGTACCACTGGCCACACGAGCTACGCGGAAGATGGGACTTCGTTTGAACACCACGATGCTTCTATCGCGTAGCCGCAAGACTCGCGGCAAGAAGTGTGAAATGGCCCAGGTTCGCCCCAGCGGCGATGGCTGTTTCACCAACACGGATTACGCACCGAAACACTCCAATTGAGCCCTGTTACCACCCCCACTGGATGCACAGGTTTGTCCAATGAACTCACCCAGGATCCTCCGTCATCCGGCCGACCAACCGAAGTCGGACCCTTCGAGGTCCGAGCGTCCTCAGAGTCGCCTGCTGGCGAAAGAGCCAGCGCATCAGGAGCCACCGACCCCGAAGACTCTATGTCCGTCTGGGTAGCATGGTGAGGAGACGAACAACTGGTACTCTTGCCCAGAAATCGAATAGGTTTCAGTGCACCCATTTTCTCTCTTCGACCAGGTTGTTGCCGCGGTGCCCCGGCGCCGAGCCATCACGCGACCCATCATCGCATCGGCCACGTCCGGAAGTAGAGCAGCTCGCGGTACGCCTACAGCTGGCGCACGTGCAGCGCCACCCACGACCGGCTCGGCCGGATGCGGACAACCGGCTCGATAGGCAGGGCGGTCACTGCGCCGGCCGCGCCGGCGTTCTGACTCGATGACGGCATCGGATCGGTCGTGCTCATCGCGGTCCTTCTAGGCTGCCACTGACGTTCCGGGGGCGCCGGCAAACACCGTTGCGTAGTCCACTCTGGCACGATTCCATAGGGCCATAAGATGCGCAGCGACCATGCCTTCGGTGGCCTGTCCCCTGGGCACTGTATCGGCGTTCGGTCGGTAACCGTGGCAGCAGGAGGCTCCTCTCGCGGGCCAAGCCTGCGCCTGATGCTCCGAGCCTTCCTGGTTCACCCACTCAAGCACTCCTGGTTGATGATGACAGGGGAACTTCCGGCTTGGTCACGAAGTACCAGCAACTGAGCCAAACGGAACCAACCTCTTCTCTCTCCTCCGCGACCACGACCCGCAAGCCCCGATCCTGTAGAAAGTCCACCATGTCCCGCTTCGGGACTGAATAG
>PMJO01000070.1 GCA_003158455.1 Myxococcales bacterium
CCGAGCCGTTGCTGACGGTCACATTGATGGGATAGGACCCGGCCGCCGGCGTCGTCCCCGAAATCGTTCCCGAGCTGGCGTCGATCGAGAGCCCGGCAGGCAACCCCGTGGCCGTGAATGTCAGAGGTGCCTGCCCGGTCGCGGAAATCGTGTAAAGAAACGGGCTCCCGGGCGTCGCGCCGACGACGGTGGCACCGAGGATGCGCGGCGTTGCCGGCGCCGCAGCAGTAGAAATGGTGATGTCGGTCTGGGCGGCGAATGCGGGAGCGCCGAGCGCCGTCGCAACCGCCAGCAGCAAGACAGGTCGGCAGCAGCTCATCCGTGCGATGTGCGATTGGCCGCGAGCTCGCTGAGCGAGTGTGCGATGTACGGAGGAGATCTTCTGTTGGGAGAAGTCTTTGGCTTCCATGGGACTCCTGACTCCTTTGCGCTAGTCGCTACGTGCCATTTGTGAGAAGACCGACTGGCTGACTACCCTAGGATAGGAACGCGAAATTCGCACTGCAATGTTGGGGATGTTCGAAGTATGGTCTATCTGTGACGGCCGCAAGCGTGTCCCATTCGAAAATAGCGCTCTGGCGGCGCCGCTCGGACAAGGTGCTCACCTCCGACGTCGTGGCGAGCAGGACCACCGGCCCCGCTCCACCAGCAGAATGGGCGGCAGCTCTGCGCCAGCTTACCGAGCTGTCGCGCACGCCGACGCCGGCACCTTCGTGGTGGACGCCGAAGACGGCCTTTTTCGGAAACATCGAAACTCGGACTGATCCCCAGAGCTATCACTGGGACGGCATGAAGCGGCTCGGGCGCCGAGACCCGCCTTTGTTCTTCTTTCAGCTCACCATGGCCGGCTGGGGACATTTCCAGCTCTACGGGAAAGCACCGCGACAGGTTTCCCCTGGTACCGGGTTCTTCGCGATTATTCCCTCGCGGCATCGCTACTACCTCCCGGAAAATTCGCCGGGCTGGACCTTCGGCTGGATCGGCATCTATCACCCCTATCTGTTGGCCAGGGTGTCCAAGCAGGTGGCGACGACCGGCCCGCTGCTCGAGGTGCCGCCGGATGGAGCGCTGACGGCCAGCACCCTGCGCCTCGTGCGTGGTGCGATAAAGAAAGACTTCCGCGATCGATTCGAAGTGGAGTCGGCGCTGTTCAACTTCCTGTTTGCCTACGAGCGATGGGCTCATCAGGCGCGCGACAGCTCAGGCGAAGGCCAGCACTTGCTGGACGCGGTCAGGTCTCTCATCGTCGCAAGCTTGCCCAAGGCCATCGACGTCGAGGCCTTGGCCGCCGAGTACGGCATGAGCCGCAGTCACTTCAGTCATTTCTTCCGAGCGCGTACCGGCTTGACACCCGCGCACTTCGCGACCGAAGTGCGGATTTACGAAGCAGCGCGCCTGCTGCTCGGCTCGCATGCGCCGCTGAAACAGATCGCGCTCACCTGTGGGTTCCCCAATCCAAGCCACTTCTGCAAGATCTTCCGTCAGTTTCAGCACATGAGCCCAGCCTCCTACCGACAAGCCATGGGTTGAAGTGGGTGGGGAACACCCGACGAAGTCAAGAAGCGGCCGAGCTGCGACAAATCCTGCGCTGTCTGGCGGAACTTCCCCCGAGCCACCGCACCCGCCGTGAAGGCCCCCTAGCCTATCTCGCGATCCGGCCAGCCGACTTTCTCCATGTGGGCCGTGGCGGCTTCTGGTAACCTACGGGACTAGATCTTGATTTTCTGGAGGGAGCAGAAATGAGCAAAGTCCGTATCGGCTTGTTGGGTTGCGGCTCGATTGGCGGTTTCTTGGCACGATATGTGATCAATGAGGGCGCAGCTGACTCTATCGAGCTGGGCTATGTGCATGATGTGGATGAGAAACGGCTGCAGGATATTCCGGCCGCATGCCGAATTGCCAAACAGTCCGACCTTTTTGCCCGACCGGCCGACCTTGTGGTCGAGGCCGCCCACGCCGATCTCCTAAAGGAGGTGGCTTTGCGCATTGTTGAGCGCTCCGACCTGCTGCTGTTCTCGATCACCGCACTTGCGGATGAGGCATTTCGGACCGCGTTGGAACAAACCGCCGTTAGATGCGGGCGGAAGGTCTTTCTTCCGCATGGGGCCATTATCGGCATCGATGGTCTGGCGGACGCCGGGCCCACTCTCAAATCGGTTACGGTGACCACGACCAAGAGTCCCGCCAGCCTGGGATTGCCGCCGGATAGGCACACGGTGGTCTACGAGGGGCCTGTCCGCCAAGCGTGTGCCAAGTTTCCCCGAAATGTAAACGTACACGCCGCCGTCGCCATGGCCGGCCTGGGATTCGACCGCACCGTTTCACGTATTGTCGCTGATCCTGCGGTGTCGACCAATAGTCATTTGGTCGAAGTCGAGGGAACGGGTTACCGCTTCCGAATTGAAGTAAGCAGTGAGGCAGGCGGCAAAGTCACAGGCGCCTATACTCCCCAGAGCGCCCTTGGAACCCTGAAACGAATCTGTCGTGACGGCGGCGGTTTGCGCTTCGTATGAGAATGCCCGTTGCAGCTCTCTACGGGCAGCTGTAGTTCCCGACATTGGGCGTGCAGTTGGGATCGTTGCTGGTTTTGTAGTCGAACGCGGCCGAGGTGGCCTGGGCCTGCAGTGTCCCCACCATGGGCGTGATATCCGGGCCAGTCCAAGGCCAAGCCGCGCCAGCCGGCCACCAGGCGGGCTTCGCCTTGTAGTAGAGCGAAGCTGGCAGCGTTTGCGTGGCAATGCTCGAATTCCACATCACCTTGCCATTCACGGTGTAACCAGAGATTCTCATATCAGAACGTGACTCCTCCTCCGAGACTACCTGAAACGACAAGGCCCGACGTGCTCTTCGTTTCAGCTCCCTGTATTCGAACGACAATCCCGCGCAGCGGAGCGCCTACGGCCGCAAATCCCTCTAGCCAGAGGTGTCGCGTCACTGCGATCGTCAGCCTCGGTTCCGCGGCCAGGGTGCACACGCCAAGCAGCGCTGTCAGCGCACTGCCTCCACTGGGCTGCTCCGCGCGGAACTGAATCAGATACCCTTGGGCGCGCAGTACGAGCGCGGCCCCGAGCGAGCGGCTCCTCGACAAGTGATAGACTCCTAGTGCCGCTCCCGCCGCTCCCGCCCGCGCTGTCAGGCGTCCTTCTGGGAGCGGCACGTCGGCTCCCAAACGACCGCCGGCGTTCACTTCTGCCAAGAACCAGCGCCCCAGGCGCGCGCTTACGAACAAATCGCCGCCGGCTAGATTCTGTCCACCCGCGAAGTGCTCGAACCTCGATAGCAACCCGATCTCCCAGAGGCTCTGAAATGGTGCTGCCGGCTGCGGCTGTGGGATGACGGGCGGAGGAGGTTGGGGTGGAGGGGGCGGCGGTTCTTTCTGCTCTGGAATGGGCGGGGAAGCAATCTCAAGCCGTCTTACGAATTCTGCGATCGCCAACGCCAACTCGCGTGAGCGCGCTTGCCGTACCGGTGCATCGGCGTCGTCAGCGATAGGGGCGAGTTGGATGGTGCGGATGCCTTCAGGCGCCGTCGAGGCCCACGGTTCTACCCGAATCTCCTGCAGCTCTCCTACGCACCGAACGGTCACTGAGTCGGGAAGTGCCAGGTTGCGAGCGCGGGCGTCGCGAAGCTCCAACGCCATCACTTCTCGGACCAATGGCTCGTCTACCGCAACACAGGGATCGATGCTCAGGACAGGCTCTTGATCGACCTCCCTGGGAGTCGCAAGGGTGCCCGCCGCCGAGAGCCAGAATGCAATGACCGCGCGGATCAATTTTCGCCGACCAAGCCTCGCATCAATCCAGTGTACCGCCCAGTGGGGTACACTTGCTGGTAGCGTCGGGCTGCTTCGGCAGCACGTCGCGAGTCGCCCGCTTTTTGCCAAGCTTCGGCCACGCGGGCCGCTGCGTCTTCCGCCAAAGCTCCGCGCGGAGCAATCCGCTCGGCCTCAGCGAAGGTCACCGCAGCTTCTCGCGATCGACCGAGATCCGTCAGCAGTAGCCAGCCAAGGGTGAAAGCGGCCGCCGCGGCACGCGGATCCTTCGGGTAGCGCTTCACCAGACGACGCAAGGGCGCCACCGCCGCCTGTGGGTGACCTGAGCGCCGGGCTAGGTCGGCACTTAACAATAGATCAGCGGGAGCGTCTGCCATGCGAGAATCAGACTGGGCGCGAGCACCGGTGGCCGATGCCGCCAGTGGAGACGCCTGCGATGTCTCCACTACAGTCTCTGGCACTGGCTGCCGTGCCTCGCGCGCAGGCTCCACCGCTTCGGCGTCAGGGGCGGGGGAGAACACGCGGTCGTCCCCTGCGCCAAGTTCGACGCGCAATCGGCTCGCAGCGTGGAGAACCGCAACCCGGCCCTCCGAGACCACCACGCGGATCTTGCCCTCTGTCTGATGATCGACGCGAAAGACCGTTCCCAGGTCCTCAATCACGAAAGGCCCCGCATCGACGCGAAACAGCCGCTGACTGTCGTGGCGGATCCGGAATAGTGCTCCTCCGGAGCGAAGACGCACGGTCGTGCGCGAGGGGATTTGTTCCGCGAGCTGAATCGCCGTCGCTCCATCGACCGGCGCGACCTCGGAGCCATCGTCCAACATGAGTGAAAGGGAAGACTTCGCACGCGCGGCCACCGGCGGCTCTGGCGGTCGAGTCTGGCGCAGGGTGAACCCGATCGCCAGGACCACCACGGCGGCGCCCAGCGCCGCAAGCCCAATCGGTCGGGGCCAGCCCTGAAAACCAAGCAGTCGCCGCAGCCTCTCGCGGAAGGGTTCACGTTCCTCTAGGCGATCCATCGCCTTCTCAACCGCCGATTGATTGAGCGCTTCGTCTTGCACGCGCATCAGCGCCATCTCAACCGCCGATTGATTGAGGGCGTCGTCGTGCGCTCCCGGAGCAATGGCCGCGCGAAACGCTAGCGCAACTTCGAGCTCAGCGGCGCACCCCGCGCATTCGGCAAGATGCCGATCCAGCTCGGCCTGATCACAAGCACTGAGATCGCCCCGAATCGCATGATCTAGCAACGACTCCGGGTGATCCTGCAGATCATCATCGACGTGCACTAGGACCCTCCCCGCTTCGCTCAAGCCAGCGGCGAAGCTGATTCTTGCCGAGCCGCAGTCGCGTCTTGACTGTGTTCACCGAAACTCCGGTGATGGAGGCGATTTCGCCTATGGAATGACCAAGCATCAGACGCAAGCGCAGGACCGTCGATTGTGCCTCGTTGAGTTCGTCGAGCAGGTTGCGCACGAGATCCGCGCGAGCCTCAAGTGCGTCGGCGACGTTCGCAACCGGCAAGGTGTGCAAGTCCACCGCCACGAACGGCTTGGATCGTGCCCTGGTACGCTGTCGTGACGCGATGGATCGTCTTATCGTGATCTTCGTTACGTAGTGAGAAACGTCAGCCTCGAAACGAAACTGTGGCAACGCGCGCACGACGTCAATCAAGCAGTCCTGAATGGTGTCTTCCAGGTCTTGGCTCTCTCGACCCAAAACGCCACGGCAGATGCTGCGAACCAAGGGCGCGATTGCTTGCAGGAATCTCCGCAGGGCGAATGGATCGCCCCGAAGCGCTTCCCGCACAGAGTCATTCAGTCTATCGCCAGCAGCCGTTCCAACGTGCTTCTCCGGGGGTGTTACCTCTCCCTCCTCGGCCGGCTGAGGCGTGGTCATCGGAAGCACGGATCGAGGATGTCGCTCACCCGTTCAGCTGTCAATTGGAGATCGGATCGATCATGCATGAATGGATCACCGGAAGGGTGTAGGGGGTGCAGCGCCAGAAATCTTCAGCGATGAAGAGATCGATAGACCCATTTCTCCATGCTCGCCCCCCTTCGAAATTGGGCTAGCTACAAAATTGGCCTTGTTTTCCCGTTGGTGGAGGGGATAGCTTAATGGTGCCGGACGCACTAGTTGGCGCAATGCTTCTTATCGGCCGTTTTGCAGATGCGATTCTGCCAAGGGAGAATGGCGCTTGAGACTATTACCGTCCGAACGACCATGTCAGGTCAGGATGAAGCCCGCCCAGCCCACATGCCTGCCAAGCAGCACGGCCGCCAAGTTGCTGTGCCGGCGGCTTCGTCCAAGGTCCGTTATTGGACAATCTGAAATGCGATGCGGCTATGCGATAAGGGCGCTTGTAGTTCCTACGCGCGCATTTCGTCGAACGCCTCATCCGCCGAAGGAGGAGTCACATGAGAGCTAGTGTTCTTTTCTCAGGAGCAGCCACACTCTTGGCCCTTGCAGGTTGCAAGACGACCGCCCCGGGCGAAGTTTCGCAGACAGGAGGCGTCACGAGCACCGGCGGACAGTATCAATCGGGTGGCGGCGGTGGCGGCTCCGGCGGCAGCGCGGGCGGCGGTGGCATCACCAGCTCGGGCGGCACCACGACCGCGGGTGGCACGACCGGGAGCGGCGACACCACCAGCTCGGGCGGAGCCGTAACCACGGGTGGCACGAGATCGAGCGGCGGAAACGGCGCGAGCGGAGGCACCACCGTCACCGCTAGCACCACCAGCTCGGGCGGCAAGCAGGGAACGGGGGGAGCGACCGCGAGCGGAGGCACCACCGTCACCGCTGGCACCACCAGCTCGGGCGGTCAGCAGGGAACCGGGGGAGCGACCGCTCGCGGGGGAGCCACGGCTTCCGGCGGCACGACCGCCTCCGGAGGGACCACGGGAGGCGGTGGCCAGACCGGAACAGACACCGCCCCGTCGTCCTACCAAGGCCCTTGTGATGTGGTCAGCGGCGGGTGTGCGGAGGCGTACGGCGTGGCGAGGGCGATGACGGCGAGCTACACGGGGCCGCTCTTGCAACTCACAAGGTTGGACAAGACGACGCTCGATATCGGCCAGACTAGCGATCACAAGGCGGACATGACGACCTGGAGCGCCTTCTGCAGCGGGGCCCAGTCGAATTGCCTCGTCGCAAAGATATACGCCCAGATCCACAAAGGAAGTAACGACCTGCTACCAGCCGTGTGGAAAGCAACATATGGTCCGGACTGTGGCGCCGGCGGCACAGCCTGCGCCGCGAAGTTCACGATCGAGACGGCGACGGGCTTGCCGATCCTCACCACGGTCGCGCCGCAGGAATATGCGCTCTCCGGCGACAATTATGCCACCGGTATAAACGGCGGGTCGAAGGCCATCGGCATCATGTACAACGGAAAGCCGGTCCCCAATCAAGTCTATTGCTGCGGCACATTCGGCCTTACGCACAAGCACGATGGGTCCGACACCTACGGTACTGATTTCATGGCCGCCCTAGCGTACGGGTGGAGAGACTCGGGCGGCTGCTGCATTGCCGTCAACTGCAGCAAGAACAACACCTACTGCGTGGGGGCGGAGGAGGAGGAGAACAACGATCTGGCCGACTACGGTTCGTCACCCGTCGAAAACGCCATGGTCGTGACCCAGTTCGACCCGAACCCGACCAGCACCCACGGCACGGTGATTAGCTACCTGAACGGCACCCAAATGTTTTCGCACTCGCCTCCCGCGCCACTGTCCCGCGGAAGCAACTACCCAATCAACGCATCAACGGCAATCCACCTCGGCGGCGGGGGCGACCTGAGCCAGCCGGATCCGGTTCTCATGCGGGAGGCTCTCATTACCAACAATGTGATGAGCGCGAGCGAAGTGACGGCAATGAAGGCGAACCTTGTAGCCTTCTATTCGTCGCTGAAGTTCCCCTAGCAGGTAGAAAAGGCAGACCCCGGTTCGTTGGCCTTGCCGGGGCCAGCGCGCAGTCCAGCTTCCGGCGCGTCCGCTCGTTGATCGCAGAAGCGGGTGCATGGCCGGTGATGCAGGTCTCGGCGGAGGGGCAGAGCAACATCATCGGTACAGCCACCGTTGCATCGACGACGATGACCGCCTACGACTTCACATTCACCGCCACGGCCATGACCTCTGGATTTGGGGTCACCGTGGCCAGTGGCGCCGGCCTGCACGTCCAGAGCATCACTATCGGCTGCCCGACCATGTAGGCAACCGTAACAGATGCCGGGCGCGATCTCCGCCTTCTACGTCCTGCGATGTGCGGAACACCTGGGGGTGTGCCGATCTTCTGCCCCTCGACCAGCCCTTCTGTTAAACTACGAAGCTCTTTCAACGGCAAAGGAGCCAAGGATGAAGAACGTTATGCTTTGTGCTGTGCTTTGCGCCACATTTGTCGTGGCAACCGGGTCTGGCTTGGTGGGCTGCGGCAGCAGCAACTCATCGAACACGAACACGAACACGAACACCAACACAGGGACGCAGACCTTCGTGGCCTCGTGCACGTACGTGAACGCCGTGGGGACCTCGACGATCACCATCTGCACGGACTACACCACCGGAAGCGGCCTGAGCGCCGGCGACGTCCAGGCTAACTGCGCGGGCAGCGGGGAGACCTACTCGTCGGGTCACTGCTCGACGACCAACCTGATGGGCACGTGCACCTTGCCTGTGACTGGAACCGTCGTTTACCACTACAGCGGTGGCATTGACACTGAGTCCGCCGACCAGAGCGGCTGCACCGGCAGCGGCGGGACTTGGGCTAACCCGTAGTGTCCGAAAATCTGTCGCCGGGCCTCACGCAGCCTCACGTTGGCAATAGTTCAGAAGCCCGCTGTGGCCTGCGCGACAGGCAATCAAGCCTCTTGCCGCATTGTCGTTCGCGGAACCAGGCTGGCTCTTGATCAGTTCGCCGCCAATCCCCTGATGGAATCGCTCGGTGCGATAGTGCTCGACGAATTCCCTGATCAGCGATTCTTCCCCAAAGCTTGGGTTCGCGCATGACGAATAGCGTATTCCGCCACCGACCAGCATCGAATTGCCTTTCGGTTGTCACGTTCTACGCGACGCTCGTGCTGGCGGTACCATGCTGCACCGACCACCGTTCCCCACAAGGAAAAGCCATGGGCTCAGCTCGATCTCTGCCGCCACCCGACACGAACGCCTCGGCCCTCATGCAAGCGCTCAAGAAGCGCAAGACCTCCCGAGAATTTGCCGACAAGCCGCTGGAGAACAAGCTCTTGTCCAGCTTGCTTTGGGCCGCCTATGGCGTGAATCGGGGCGATGGCAAACGTACGGCGCCGTCGGCGCACGATTGGCAGTACATCGACGTCTATGTCGCGGACGAGGTTGGACTCTACCGCTACAACGCCAAAGACCATGCCCTCGATCTGGTCAAGATGGGCGACGTGCGAGCGCAAACCGGGTACCAAGATTTTGCGGCGAAGGCGCCTGTCAGCTTGGTGCTGGTCAGCGATCAGCGCAGATTTCCCGCGGATGTTTCGCCGCACGACCAGCTGTTGTTCGCCGCTGCCACCAGCGGTGCCATCGCCCAAAACGTGTACTTGTTCGCGGCGGCCAACGACCTGAATGCCGGCGTGCGATCCGACATCGACCGCCAGGCCCTGCAGCAGACCATGGGTCTCGCGCCGGAGCAGAGGATCATCGTGGCGTTGTCCGTCGGCCATGTTCCGACGGCGACTGCGATCAAGGCCAGCCTGCGCTCGCTTCTCGGACGAGAATAGCCATAGCCCCTCCATGAGCACCCCTTCGCTCGCCCCCACGCTGACACCAACCAACCACGAATCTCCTCTGGAACGGCCCATCACCGACTATCTGGAGGCGCAGGCCGCGCGAACCCCGGATCGTCCGGCGGTCCGCTTCGAGGGCACGACGCTGACCTACGCCGAGCTGCACCGCCGCGCCAACCGGGTGGCGCGGGAGCTGGCTGCGCGGGGCATCGGCAGGGACGCGCTGGTCGGCGTCTACATGGACCGCAGCATCGAGATGGTGGTCGCGCTCGTGGCCATCGTCAAAGCCGGGGCCGCCTACGTGCCGCTGGATCCCGAGCACCCGCACGAGCGGCTGGCCACGATGTTCAACGACTCGGGCGTCGAGGTGGTCCTAACCCAGCGCGCATTCGAGCACAACGAGCTGTTCGCGGGCCTTGGCGTCTTGCGCTTGGACGATCCGTTCTGGCTGGCGACCGACGAACGCGATGACGTGTGCGTGCCGGCCGCGTGCGATCCCGACAGCGCCGTGTATCTGATCTACACGTCGGGCTCGACGGGAAAACCCAACGGCGTGGTCAACGTTCACCGGGGGCTGGTGAACCGCCTCCTGTGGATGCAGGACACATTCCAGCTCGGCGAAGGTGACCGCGTACTGCAAAAAACGCCCTACAGCTTCGACGTGTCGGTATGGGAGTTTTTCTGGCCGCTCATCACCGGCGCCTGCATCGTGGTGACGCGGCCCGGTGGTCACCGCGAAAACGACTATCTGGTTCGCACCATCGTCGATGAGGCCATCACCACCATTCACTTCGTGCCGTCGATGCTCAGCCTGTTTCTGACCGCCGACAACCTCCATCGCATCACCAAGCTCAGGCAGGTGATGTCGAGCGGCGAGGCGCTGCCGCTCGACATCACGCGCCGCTTTTACGCCAAGCTGCCGTCGGCCAAGCTGCACAACCTTTATGGCCCGACCGAAGCAGCCATCGACGTCGCACACTGGGAATGTACGCCCGAGTCGACGAGAAACGTCGTGCCCATCGGCCGCGCCATCGCCAACATTCAGCTTTGCGTACTCGACGAACACATGGCCCAGGTTCCGGCTGGCGAGGTCGGCGAGCTACACATCGGCGGCGTGGGCCTGGCGCGCGGCTACTGGAATCGTCCCGAGCTGACTGCCGAGCGCTTCGTGAAAGATCCGTTCAGCGCCGATCCCGCGGCCCGACTCTACAAGACCGGCGATCTCGCACGCTTCTTGCCCGACGGAAGCATCGAGTATCTGGGGCGCCTGGACTTTCAGGTCAAGCTACGCGGCTTTCGCATCGAGCTCGGCGAAATCGAAACCGTGCTGCTCAAGCACCCGAGCATCCTCGAAGCCGTGGTCATCGCTACTGACGAGGCGCTCGACGGTCGGCAGCTCATTGCGTATGTCGTCTGCGACAAGAACGGGCGACCGAGTACGGACGCGCTCCGGGACGCCCTAGTGGCCGAGCTGCCGGACTACATGGTTCCGGCCCGCTTCGTCTTCCTCGACAAGATGCCGCTCTCACCCAACGGCAAGGTGGATCGCAAGGCACTGCCCAAGAATCTCGTCGAACGGCCCGAGCTGAGCGAGATGTACGTCGCGCCCAGCCCGGCACTGCAGAAGCAGCTGTGCGAAATTTGGTCAACGCTTCTGGGCGTCGGCCACATTGGCATCCGCGACAACTTTTTCGAGGTGGGCGGCAACTCCATTCGCGCCGTTCGCTTGACCGCCGAGATCAAGCGCGTCCTGCACGTGGACGTGCCGGTGGTGAAGATCTTCGAGCACCCATCCATCGAGAAGTTCACGCAGTACCTGTCGAGCAGCCCGCGCGGCGGCCAGTTGCTCGACGACGTCTACGAGCGCGCCACCCGGCTGCGCATCGGGCGCTTTTCCGGCAATGCGACTGACGGCATCGCGGTTATCGGCATGGTCGGCAGGTTCCCGGGCGCTGCCAATCTCGACCAGCTCTGGGAGAACCTGTGCAACAAGGTCGAGTCCATCACGCGCTTCTCGCTGGGTGAGATCGGCCCGGGCATCGACGACGAGACCAAGAACGATCCGGACTACGTCCCTACCCGCGGCATCCTCGACGATGCCGACAAATTCGACGCGCGCTTCTTCGGTATCGGTCCGTTGGAGGCCAAGGCCATGGATCCCCAGCAGCGGGTATTCCTCGAGCTCGCCTGGGCCGCTCTCGAAAATGCCGGCTACGATCCCGAGCGCTTCCCCGGCATGATCGGCGTGTACGCCGGCGTGGGCGACAACCAATACTTCACGAGCAACGTCCTGGCCCATCCCGACGTCGTGGAAACGGTCAGCAAGATGGTAGTCGGCTACGGCAACGAGAAGGACTACATCGCCACCCGCGCGTCCTACGCGCTCAACCTCACCGGCCCGAGCGTCAGTGCCAATACCGGTTGCTCGACGTCGCTCTTGGCGGTGGACAACGCCTTCAAGTCGCTCATCGATTTCGAATGCGACATGGCGCTGGCCGGCGGCGTGGACATCTTCTTCCCGCAAAAGAGCGGCCACCTTTACAAAGAGGGAGGCACCTTCACCAAGGATGGGCACTGCCGGCCCTTCGATGCCGAAGCCACGGGCACCATGTTTTGCGACGGCGCGGGTATCGTGGTGCTGCGCCGGCTGGAGGACGCCATCGCGGCCGGCGACCGCATCTACGCAGTGATTCGCGGAATCGCCAAGAACAACGACGGCGCCAGCAAGGTCAGTTTCCTCGCCCCCAGCGTGGAGGGTCAGGCCAAAGTCATCGCCCTCGCCCAGGCGCAGGCCAACGTGCAGGCCGAGACCATTTCCTACGTCGAGGCGCACGGAACCGGCACGCCGCTCGGCGATCCCATCGAAATCGAGGCATTGACCCGCGCCTTCCGCGCGACCACGGACAAAAAACAGTTCTGCCACATCGGTTCCATCAAGGGGAACATCGGCCACCCCACCATTGCTTCGGGGGTCGCCGGCCTCATCAAAGCCTGCCTGGCGCTCTACCACGAGACGATTCCGGCCACCCTACACTTCAACCGACCGAATCCGCACATCAACTTCGAGGACAGCCCGTTCAAGGTCGTCACCGCAACCACGCCATGGCCGCGCACCGATCGTCCACGCCGGGCAGCCGTCAGCTCGTTTGGCTTCGGCGGCACGAATGTTCACGCCGTTCTGGAAGAGCCGCCGCTGCCGGCGACGCCGACGCCCTCGCCGCGGCCGCTGCAGCTTCTGCTGTTTTCGGGAAAGACCGAAGCCGCCGTCGGTCGCCTGCGCGCTGAGCTCGAGCGCTTCTTCGCCGGGACCCCCGCCGTCGATCTCGCCGATGCGGCGTTCACGACCCACGTTGGGCGCAAGGCGCTGGCCTTCCGGCAATGCGTGGTTGCCGGCACAGTCGAAGAAGCGCACAAGAACCTGGCTGCAGTTGAGAAAGCACCGGTTGCGCAGTTGACGGCGCTGGATCCCGAGGTCGTCTTCTTGTTCCCGGGCCAGGGCTCGCAGTACGCCGGCATGGGCAAGGGTCTTTACGCCACCGAGAGCGTCTTTCGGGACGCCGTCGACGAATGCCGCGACGGTTTTGCGCACGAGCTCGACGCGGATCTGGCCAGTCTGCTTTTCCCCAAGCCCGGCGACGAGGCTGCCGCCAACGAGCAACTCAAGGAAACGCGCTTCACCCAGCCGGCGCTTTTCACGGTGGAGTACGCGCTGGCACGCTTGTGGATGAGCCTCGGCGTTTCGCCCAAGGTATTGGTCGGCCACAGCGTCGCGGAGTTCGTCTGCGCCTGCATCGCCGGTGCCCTCGAGGTCCCGGACGCCATTCGCCTGGTGGCCCTGCGTGGGCGGCTCATGGGTTCGATGCCGCCCGGTTCGATGCTGTCGGTTCGCGCCGGTGCGGAAGCGATCACTCGGCGCTTGCCGGCCGAGGTCCAGCTGGCGGCGAGCAATGCTCCGAATTTGTGCGTGGTTGCCGGACCGAAAGACGCGGTGGCAGCTTTCGCAAGCACGCTCGAGAAGGACAACATCGTCACCAAGCTGCTGCAGACCTCCCATGCGTTCCACTCGTCGATGATGGAGCCCATCGTTGCCGAGTTCATGGATGCGGTGGCGCGGGTCCGGTGGAGGGCGCCGCGGATTCCCATCGTCTCCACCTGCCTTGGCGATTGGATGACCACCGAACGCATCGCCTCGCCGGAATACTGGGGCAAGCAACTGCGCATGGCCGTACTCTTCTCGAACGCCATCAGCAAGCTGGTCGAGCCGGCCGGCCGCGTGTTCCTCGAGGTCGGCCCCAAGGACGTGCTCTCGACGCTGACCCGCCAGCACGCAAGCCCCAAGCAGCGTCCTTTCATTATCCCGACCCTGGGCGGTACCGGCGACGACGAGCTTCCGGCGTTTCTGCGCGCCGTGGGCGGTCTGTGGAAACTCGGCGTTTCGCTCGACTTCGACGCCTTTCACGCCGGTGAGAACCGCCGGCGTGTGCCCCTGCCCACCTATCCGTTCGAGCGAACGTCGCATTGGCTGGAGCCGGCGGCGACGGGGCCCGCACAGCAGTTCCCAGTCGAGACGCCGGCAACCCAAGCGCGTGCCGCGGGCGAGGCGCAAACCGAGGCCCAGCCGAAGAGCATCGCCGACCGCATTGCCGACATGATCTCGACGGTGGCGGGCATTCCGGCAAGCGCGGTGGATGCATCGCGCACCTACATCGAGCTGGGCTTCGATTCGCTCTCGCTCATGCAGCTCGAGGTCGTGATTCGCCGAGAGTTCGGCATCACGGTGACGTGGCGCCAGCTGCTCGAAGCCCACTCGACACCGGCCCAGCTGGAAGCCCTGGTCCGGGCCACCACTCCGGCACAGCAAAACGCAAACGCGGCTGCTGCACCTTCGATGGCGGCCGCCGAGTCCACCGCCATTCAGGGGCTGACGGCGTTGCGTGAAGCGGGACCCCGTCGCATCTTCTTGGCCTACGACGGCGAGGGCGACGTTCTGCAATATCTCAAGCTTGCCCGCAGCATGCCGCAGGAATTCTCGATCTATGGACTTTCGCCGCTGCGCCTGCCGAATGTTCCACAGGCTCACACCAATGTCGAAGGCATGGCCACACACTGCGTTTCGCTGGTACGCCAAAAGCAGCCTTCGGGTCCGTACATCTTCGGCGGCCTTTGTGCGGGCGGCGTGATTGCCTTCGAAATGGCACGGCAGCTCGAGGCCGTGGGCGAAAAGGTGGACTGGGTGATCTTGCTCGATGCCATCAATCCGAAAACACAATTCCGCCCGTTCCTGGAAACGCGTGACCGACTGAAGCACTTCCTGAAAAATGCCGCCGGGACTCCGCCCGCAGGGACGAAGACGAATCCGGAAGAAACGCCCAAGGTTCAGGCCACCGAGCAGATTGACCAGCCGAAGCCTGAAGCCAGCCACAAGCTGACCTATGCCGCCCATGCGCTGCGCAAGCTGATCGCATACGAGGCCCAACACCAGGTCGACAAGGTTTGGATTGCGGCGCGGGTGAAATTGCTCCGCCAGCTCATGAAGCGCAATCAGCCGTGGCCCAGCTGGTTGCCGCCGCTGCGCGAGCTGGACATCTTCATGCACATCAAAGGCGAGTATTCTCCTCCAACTATCCAGGCCGACCTCGTGCTTGTCCGGGCCTCGATTGAGGGCGAAGGCGTGGACAGGCCGGCCCACCACTTCGTCAGCGACCCCATCTTCGGCTGGGGCGGCCATACCAAGGGCAGGATGGCAATCGTGGACGCAGCCGGTGGACACGTCAGCATGCTGCTCGACGAGCCATGGTTCGGCGAGCTGGCCGACACGCTGGCGAAAATTCTGCTGCCCCGAAACTGAGCGCAGGCATCCCGGCCATGCCAGTGTGCTCGCCGTCTTCCGTCTCAACGATGCCACCTTCATTCGCGCGGCCTGGTTTGTGAAGCACCCCACTGATGCCAACATCGCGCCGCTGTTGGCAGCGATGCCCGGCCCAGACAAGTCTGACCTGCAAAAACTCGGACTCCCGCGGGTGGAGTGGGAACATCGCTACGGCGGCTTTTTGGATGACGGGTTGCGCGGCGTATTTGCCTATCAGGAGGCAGACCGCTTCCGCTCCTTTGAGGCCCAGGCGTGGGCTTTCGAGCAGGCCTTTGTTAGCCACCAACTTGACCCTGACAATGAGGGACTTCGTATGGGTGCCGCACTTGCGGCCGCCGCCGTGGGCCTCTTTGTGTCGTCTCCGCATGGCGCTGGCCGCGTTTCACTGGCCGAGTCGTTGCTTGGCGTCTTGCCCGTAAGCCAGGACTTGGCACAACAACTGGCCGCGCGGAAGCTGCGGCTCCTTTGACCAGAGACGAACCCGCGCTCAAACTCCTGCTGGGCCGCCCTTGGCCAAGGAGGGAATCGAGCGACGCCTGAGCGAGAGAAGAAGCGGACGTGGAAGCAGTTCATGAAGAGCCACTGGGAGTCGCTCTACGCCTGCGACTTCATGGTGTTCTTCGTGACCCAGCTCAAGAGCCGCGCTGTCTGCCAGACAAGCTCGCGAATGTCGGTTCTCACGTAATTCCGCGGGGTGTCCTTCGCCATGTCGACATCCAGCTGCCCGATGACCGTCATTCGGCGGTGCAACAATCATTTCCACGGACGACGAGGCCGAGGCCATAGACTCGTTCGAAACAGATGGGTCGGCAGAATCGTGTAGGATGAGGACTTTGCACGAGGGCTGCAGCAGGCGCCGACGGACGAAGACCAGCATGCCGCGAGTCATTGATCAACTTCGTGCCCAACGGCAAACGACCCGCGCTGCGGGCCGCCAGTGGAAACGATCATGCCGAACGGCAGCGCGAGGATCGGACCAACCGTGGCCCCGAAAGGATCTCAACCGGTGGAAACTCCTCGTTTCGTCCGGCGATCGCGGTCAGTGCGATCGACGGACGGCGCTTTGGCGAGATCGTCTACAAAGAGTCCACGGGACATTGCGATGACACTGGCTGAACCGACGACAACATCTGAATCCTCGACGTTCGCGCCGAAACATGCTCGAACGCCGTCTATCGTTCTCGTCTCCGTCCCTGGTTTTGCTCAGAGCTGGGTCCCCCTCAACATCGCACGGCTTAAGGGGCATCTACTCGCGCTTGGATACCGCGCAACTGCGCTTCCGCTATGCGTACAATTCTCCGATTTCGTCCGCGTACACCATCCGCGATACCGGCCGCTCGACAATGAGATCGGCGAGTTCGGGCAGAGCTGGCACGAGTTGTACTTCGCTGGGAAGCTATTCGGACACGCCACCCCGAGGGCGTTGATATCCGATACGCTTTCGGACCAACTCCAAAACGGAGATATCTACCGCACGCAACTTGGCTTCGACGACACCTGCGCGGAGCCCCCGGCCGCTAGCCATGTCCGCGCGGCTGCTGGACGCATTCTACGGTTTTGCCGACTCATGGAGGACTTCTTGCTGCGGCGAATTGCCCGCATCGACTGGGCGACTGTCAACGTCGTCGGCTTTTCCTGCGTTGCTTCCCAGGTCCTCACGAGTATCTACCTATCGCGCATTCTCAAGGCTCGCACGGCGGGACGCATCGCCGTCGTCTTCGGCGGTCCGAATTTCGAGCGCTACAACACCGCGGCTTTTGCGCGTGCTTTCCCCGAGGTGGACTATTTCGTTGCAGGTGACGGCGAAGACCCCCTCGCGGGGATACTGGAGCATCGTCCCGCCGGTTCGGTGATTGCAGTAGGCAGCGCGACGTCGGTCACGCCTCGACACCCGGGCGGTCGCTCAGCTGCGACGGCTCGGCTTCCGCTGCCGGACTACCGGAATGCCGGCGTTGACCTCGCGAAGGGGCGCTATTCGCTGGGCACGTCGCTGGCCAAGGGATGCTCGCACGGACGCTGCTCGTTCTGCGGTATAGCCGGTCCAGGTCGCACGGGCCGCTCACCCGACGATGTGTTCTCGGAGATCCAGCACCTCGTGCAGACCTACCGTACCGAGAATATCAACTTCGGGGATTGGGAGATCAATGGCGATCCAGACCAGCTCGAAGCACTCTGTGACCGGCTAATCCAGGCGAAAATTCGAATTTCGGCCTGGGGCGAGATGAACGCCCGTAACACCTCCCCGCAGCTTCTGCACAAGATGGTGGAGGCGGGGATTAGCTACGTCCAGCTCGGCATCGAGTCGTTCAGCCCTCGTATCCTAAAGCGAATCGGCAAGCCTGCCACCGTCGTCGACAACGTGAAGGCGCTTCGCTGGGGCATCGAAGCGGGCATGGAGAATCTGCACTTCAACCTCCTGTGTGACTACCCTGGCACCAGCCACGCCGACGTTGTCGACACGCAATGTACCCTGCGCGCGATTGCTCACCTGCTTCGTGGCCCCGTGAGCGTCGCCTTCAACGAAGTAGAACTATACCGCACCAGCCTGATGTTCCGGCACGCCGGACGGATTGGACTGACAGGGCTGCGCGATTTTGTGTACTGCCGTCGCTGCTACCCCGAGGCGCATGTGGGGCCCTTGCCGATGTTCGGCATCGACTTTCGCCGTCCACCGCTCGATCCACTCTGGAAGCAGCTTGTCGCGTTCGTTGCGCGAGTGCGACGACGACCGGTTCGTCTGGAGGTGCGCCGCACGCGCGAAGGGTTGATGGAAATCCTGGACACCCGTAATCGGCGCAGGCGCACGACGGTCATCGATGGACTCGGCGCCCGCGTGCTGGAGCTGCTCGGTGGAACGGTCATGACCAAGGATCAGTTGGCCGAGTCAATCGGCGCCACCCAATCCGAGGTCACTGCCATCGTTCGGCGGTTCCGCGACGAGGCCTGGGTTATGCAGGACAGGAAACAGCTCCTGGCGCTCCCTATTCGGAAGTACCGGTGGACACCTGATCGGAATCGAGGCCTGGGTGGGTGAACTCCGTGCGTTCACCCACGCCGGACATTGAGGGCGCCAAGGGTGCGAACGATGACAGCGGGGCGTGCGCCCAATCGCCGATGCACGCCGACACCGCGACATACTGAGGGCCCTGCCCCTTCGTGACGCAATGTGTGACGCAGTCTTGTCGCTGGACCTCAGCTGGGTTAGTGTCGCGCGGTCGTAGCGGAAGAAGTCTGACCTGGTCCGTAGGAGGTTGCGGTGCCCCGATTGTTCATTAGTCATTCTTCGAAGCAAAGCATCCAGGCCCTGGCGTTTCAGAGTTGGCTCGAAGGAAACGGATGGGACAGGGACGATGTGTTCATCGACCTGCACGGCATCGGTGC